>NZ_CP107783.1:308409-616818 GCF_036345255.1 Streptomyces sp. NBC_00569
CTTCTATCCGACCGATGCGCAGGCTGCCGCGCCCACGCTTCGGTGCGGGCGCGGCAGGAGCGGGTCAACTACAACGCCACCTCGGCCATGCTGACCGCATTGGAAGAAGACCGGGGAACTGGCGTTCCTCAACGACGTGTCGTCGGTGCCGCTCCAGCAGTGTCTGCGCCACTTGCAGGCGGCGTTCACCAACTTCTTCGCCAAGCGGGCCAAGTACCCGCGCTTCAAGTCGAAGAAGAAGTCGCGGAAATCTGCCGAGTACTCCACCAGCGGTTTCCGGTTCCGTGCCGGGGAGCTGACTCTGGCGAAGATGGCCCGGCCGCTGGACATCGTGTGGTCGCGCCCGCTGCCCGAGGGCGTGTCCCCGTCCACGGTGACCGTGTCGCAGGATGCGGCGGGGCGCTGGTTCGTCTCCCTGCTGTGCGAGGACCCGGCCATCGCGCCACTTGCCGCTGCTGATGCGGCAGTGGGAATCGACGTCGGTCTGGAGCATCTGCTGACTCTGTCCACCGGGGAGAAGATCGCCAACCCTCGGCACGAACGCCAGGACCGTGCCGCCCTCGCCCAGGCTCAGCGCCGCATGGCGAAGAAAGCGCCCGGCAGTGCGAACCGGGCCAGGGCCCGGCGCAAGGTCGCCAAGATCCACGCCCGCATCGCCGACCGTCGCCGCGACCACCTGCACCAACTGACCACTCGACTCGTTCGTGAAAACCAAACGATCGTGATCGAGGACCTGACCGTGCGCAACATGGTCAAGAACCGGAGACTTGCCCGCGCCATCTCGGATGCGGCGTGGTCGGACTTGCGGAGCATGCTGGAGTACAAGGCCGCCTGGTACGGGCGGGAAGTGATCGCGGTCGACCGCTTCTTCCCCTCGTCCAAGCTGTGCTCCCACTGCGGCACCGTGCAGGGCACGATGCCGCTCAACGTCCGCATCTGGACGTGTGAGTGCGGCACGACCCATGACCGGGACGTGAACGCGGCACGCAACCTTCTGGCCGCCGGGCTGGCGGTGACAGTCTGTGGAGCTGGTGTAAGACCTCAACGGAGTTCTCCGGGCGGGCAGTCGGCGACGAAGCAGAAAACCCCACGGCGCGAGCCGTAGGAATCCCCCTCCTTCAGGAGGGGGAGCATGTCAAGTCCCAGACCGTGTCTCCGACTCCGACGAACACCGCGTCGGAAGCGTCCGTCTCCGCCAGCTCAAGCGCGCGGTGGACCGGATCGGGGGCCGGCTTGCCCTCAGCCACGCCGTCGGCGCTCGCCACCCCCCACGATCACGTCGTCCGCGTTGATGGCACAGCGCAGCGCCTTCAGTTCCGGTCCCCCGGCCGAGGTCGCAAGAACGATGCGCCAGCCGCGGCCGGCCAGCTCCCGCAGCAGATCCTGGGCGCCTTCCAGCGGCGGCAGTCGATCGAAGTAGGTTCCGTACAACGTGGTGTGCGCTGAGCTGAGCCGGGCGTCCTGGTCCTGGTCACGGTCCTCGCCGAGGAGGTGCGCGAGCACGTCGTCGGAGCCGAGGCCGATCGCCCGGTGGATGTCATGCATCGTCACGTCGTGTCCAACCCGTCGCAGCGCCTCCCACCACGTCACCACATGCAGGTGGCTGGTGTCGACGAGCGTGCCGTCGACGTCGAACAGAGCCACGCGCGCCATGCGTTCCACGTCCTTCGATGCGTCTGGTCCGGGTTCGTCCTCGCCTTCCGATCGGCGGCGGTGGTCGGCCCGTCGCTTCCCGCCGCGGTGCCCCGCCCGAGGCCCGTGACATCTCGCGACTCCCGCCCGGCGCCGCCGGCCGGATACGCAGAGGTGGCTAGGCGGCCGACGCGACTGGATGGCGCCCGGCGCGGGACACGGGGTGCCCTTGCCGAGCCTGAGTCACTCCGCGTTCCGCGTGGGTGCTGCGGCTCGGCTCTGCCGCGACGCGAACCTGTCACGGTGTTGCGCGGCGAGGCCCCGCGACGAGACCGTCGAGAGCCGATGCTGGGGACTCCATACAGCCGAGTCGTCAGCGGCCGAGAGCCTTGCGCAGCTCCTGCTTGTTCATCGACGACCGCCCGTCGATGTTGCGCTTCTTCGCCTCTTCGTACAGCTGATCCTTCGTCGGCCCCTGCGCGCCGCTGTGCGAGCGTTCCCCGCCGCGCTGCGAGGCCGACTTCGGGTCCTGGGTGGAGGTCTTGCTCGCCGTCTTCGATTCGCCCGACCGCGCGCGCTCCTTGTTGACGGTACGCGCGGCGATCTCCTTCGCCCGGCTCTTCGAGGCACCACGCTCTTCGACGCTCTCCTTGATGTGCTCATACTGCCGTTCCCGCTTGGGACTTGAACCTCTGGGCATCATCTGCCTCCTTGCCGCTCAAGTGACGTCCGAGCATCGAGTACCCCGGCCCGTCGGCATCAAGAACACGGCAACCGAGCTTGCGTCGCAACAGCACACCCGGGGTCTTTGAGGGGCTTCAGCCGGAGCTCTCACACAGAGCCACCGACCTCCCCCGTCGCCCCCAAGGTGACGATCGAGCGCCAGATCAGCGTCCATGGACGGAAGGAGCGAGCACGACGTGCCCTGCCACGCTTCGTCGCGCCCTGAGCCAGTCGGCTGGGGAGCCCTCCCCGCAGAAACAGCCGTGACCTGCCCACATGCGGATCCACCCCGCCATGGTCGCCCACGCCGAGACATCGACCAGCGGCGAGCTTGGGCTCGGCACACCGGAGGCCTTCTGAGGGCCGACGAGTGCATCCACCCGGAGCGTCGACGAGCGCAACCGCGTCGGACGGTGGCCAGAAATCCAGCGCTGGCGTTCCGCGTGCCAAAGGAGCTCAACACTGCGGTGACGTTGCGCTTTGCATCCCCTTCGAACTTCCCCCACAGCGCCTCGAACCTGCTCTGGGTAATTCCTTGCCTTGCGTCAAAGAAGGCAAACGCAATCTTCGCCATTCAGCTCTGCGGTGTCTCCTCCGCATAGTCGCTGTCGTCCACCCGCGTTTGAGCCGCTTCAGGCGGCCATCACCAGTAGTGCCGCCTGCCACCCACAGAGTGACCAACAGCTCCGAGCACCCACAGGATGGCGCCGATCACCAACAGGATGACCCCGATGGTCCACAGTATGGAAATTCCAGTCACAAGTCCGATGACAAGCAGGATGACACCGAGGATGACCATGACGCTCTCCAATCCGAGACGGACCCTCTCATTATGCGCCTCTCCCCACGATTCGGGGCTGGATGTCATCCGGGGGAGCCACCACGTCAGCTGTGAAGACATTTCCCTTGCGGAGTTCGAGGCGGCGGATGCGTGTCGCGGCGACAGCGACGAAGGAAAGAAATGGTTCGTGCTTGCGTTGCGTTTCCCAGCGACGCGCAGTCTGCGGCAGCCGGGCAACAGAGCGTTCCGCCACCGGAGCTGTCCGGGCTTGCTCTGCGTTGTCGATGCCGCGGCGGGAGACGCGACAGTGATGCAGTGTGAGCGGAGCCATCGGCGTAAGGCGACGTACGACTTCACGATCGGCCGCCGGACGCTCGCCTCCACAGCACGACGCAGCCGTCGCGGAGCTCTGTCCGGCCGGGTCGAACATGGCGCCTAACTCTGTTTCCCCAGAACCAAGTTGGCCTGCGATCACTGCAAACGGCCGTCAATTGGCCGGCCTCGTCGTTGTACCTGTCCGCCGGTCTGCTGTCACTGCAGCTGTTGGGCGATCAGTTCCTCAAGTGCTTCGTCGGGGATCTGCCCCTCGGGGGTGAGCTTGTCGACGGCCACGGGCAACGTTTCAGCGATCTGGTCTGCGGCGTCCACGTCACGGAGCCCACAGGTGCGTGCAGCCGAGGCGAGCAGACCGGGGGGAAGTGCCTGGGCAATCTCCGCACCGCTGATGTCCTCGTTCTCCCCCGTGCCGGTCCAGGAGGCGACTTTAGTTCCCAACCCGCCATCCCTGAGCTGGCCGAGCAACCCTTTCAGCGAGTTGCCATCCTCGCTCCTGGCGCCGTTGAACAGCGCGCCGAGCATTTTCCCCGACCCGGAGGAACTGCCCCTGCCCAGCAGGTTCCCCAGCAGACTCCCCAGATCATTGTCCGCCACGACGTGTTCCCTTCCTCGCAGTACGCCACCGCCCGGAACGGTCGGCCGCCATGCCCCGTCCAACGACGGAGCCACTGCCAGGAACTGGGACAGGCAGACGCACCCACTCATTCAGCGGACGCAGGCCGTCCAGGCAGTAGATGTTGAGGCGCTTGGACCGGTGCCTCGCCGGCGAGGGGCGAGGGGCGAGAAGAGCGGAGCGAAACGCCGACGATGACAAGAAACCCAGGGCTCCTCCTGTGGATCACGCCGGCAAGCCACGGACCGAAAGGTCCACGGCCCGTAAGATCGGGGTCCATTGCTGCGTGAGGGGACTGGATGGTGGGGCCTTCCTCGGCTTCAGACGATGCATGGGAGCCGATCAGGCAGCATCTGCGAGACCCTTCGTATGACGTCGACGTGGGCCCTGGCTGGCAGCAGTTGGTGCTCGAGTGCCATCAGGCGGTAGTCGCGGAGTTCCCGGACTACGAGCTCCTGGCCGTCAAGCAGAAGTGGGGAACTCTGGCCTTCCAGGCGCTTCCGCGGCCATGGAAGCCTGGCGGCAAGTGGACATATGCGGAGCGTGCGCGGCTCGATGCAGTCACTGAAGCTTTCGCTGACCGCAGCGAGGACATCTGCGAGCGCTGTGGCGGGGATGGCTCACTGCGTGAGAGCCGACGGGTCCACCTGGTGCTGTGTGATCGGTGCGAGTCACTCGTTCCGAAGCACGGTCGTCTCTGACGGGTGCTGGTTGCTCGTCAACGCAGACGGGGCGGCCCCGCTCCGTGCCTGTGTTCAGGGGGCCGAGGGCCCTCAGCGACGACCGCACGACACAGCGGGGAGAGCCGCAGTAGGGTACCTGCCACCGCACGCAGATAGCGACGACGGTCGCTCATGTTCAGCGACACGGGTAAGGACGTCATCGACCTGTCGGTCGTGCCGCTCGTCCGCACACTCCTGCGCCTGCCGCGCTTTGTCGTGCGGCAGGCTCACAGGTAGTTTCCATTAACCGCGGAAAATGTCCTTCCCCTTCTCCTTGGCCTGGCGCGCGTCCCCCTTGGCCTTCTCCGCGCGACCCTTAGCGGTCATCTCCTCATTGCCTATCGTGCGCCCGGCCGTTTCCTTTGTCTTTCCCTTCAATTGCTCCTTCTTGGCTTTGGCCTTCTCGCTTCCAGCCACAGCTCGCTCCCGTCCCAACCCCGTCGAGGCAGTTGTCTCTATGGGCGTAACCACAAAGTACCCCTCCTGGCCATTGTCAAGCCCACCGTGGCGGCTTTTGCACGGAAATTCAATGACGGGGCTCGTACCACTACGCTGGGCGATCGACCGTGCGACGTAGACCGGCCATTGCGTCGCCTTATGCCGATCGCCCGGGATCATGGGCGAGGATTGATGCACTGCCGGGCAACGTCGAACACCGTCGAACACCGTCGGCCACCGAAGCGCGCCGAGAGCGACCGCTGCACCCGATGTACGGCTCCCCCGGTCCCCACAGGCGAGCCGTACGTCGCGGTGTGAGACTGCACAGGTACGTACGTATCGGCCCTGGACCAGGATCCGGACGAGGGGTGATGAGGTGGCCGTTCCCGAGATCCCTGAGGTCGCCCTTGCCGAGTTCCTCGCGGATATCGGCAACTCGACACTCGACCTCACCACCGCCATGGCGCGTTGCACCGAGGCCATGGGCCTGCAGCACTCCGTCGCATACCTGGCCGACCTGCAACAACGACAGCTGACACCGCTCAACGATCTGGTACGGACACTGCCCATCGACGATTCGCTCGCCGGCTGGACGTACCGCACCCAGTCCTTGCGCACCGAGGAGTCCGACTTCGGAGGGATGACGGCCTGGTTGCCGCTCGTGGACGGGGCGGAACGCCTCGGCGTCCTCGCTGTACGGGCCCCGGCCCTGGACCCGCTGTCACTGCGGCGTGGCAAGACGCTCGCTTCCCTGTTCGCCATGATGATCACTTCTAAGCGGGCGTACAAGGACTTCTACGCCCGCCAGACCCGTACGGAACCGATGCGGCTGGCCGCCGAGATGCTGCGCGCCTTCCTCCCGCCCCGCACGATCGGCAGCACGCGCGCCGTGTCGACCGCCGTCCTGGAACCGGCGTACGACGTCGGCGGGGACGCTTTCGACCACGCCCTCACCGACTCGGTCCTCCACACGGCGATCCTGGACGCCATGGGACACAATCTGGCTTCGGGGCTGACGTCGGTGGTGTCGCTGGCCGCCTGCCGCAACGCGCGCCGCACTGGAGCGGACCTCCCCGAACTCGTGGAGTGCGTCGACGCGGCCCTGTCCAAGTGGCTGCCGGACCAGTTCTGCACCGCGGTCGTCTCCCAACTGAACCTGAGCACCGGCAAGCTGCGCTGGATCAACTGCGGACACCCCGCACCGCTCCTCATCCGTGACCATCGCCTGGTCGCCGGAGCCATGGACCGCGACGCCGATCCGCCCATGGGGATGCCGGCCGCGTTCACCTCGACGCCCCGGCGCGTGCACGAGATAGCCCTGGAACCAGATGACCGAGTGCTGATGTTCACCGATGGCGTCACAGAAGCCCGAACGATGGACGGAGGCGAGATCGGTCTCGAACGGTTCGCCGACTACGTCGCCCGGGCCGCCGCGGCAGGCGAACTGGCGTCGGAGACACTGCGACGCCTCATCCAGGCGATCCTGGACGCCCAGGAAAACCGTCTCCGCGACGACGCGACGATCCTCATGTTCGAGTGGCGGCACCCACCCTTGCCCGTCTAGGCCCGCCAAACGGCCCGCGGGCAGCACGTCCGGAGTGGCACGGAGCGCGCAGTATGGAGTACACGGCCACGAATACCGGGCATCGTTTCCATCCGCCTGGGTATCCGCGTGCCGTACCAGCCCACCTAGGAAGCGAGAGCGCTGTGAGCGACCCCCGACCCGAAGCACCGGGACCGGAGCCCACGCCGAGGGACATGCCCGACCAGCAGGCGGGCAGCGGCGCGGATGATCCCTGGGAGCCCGCCGACGATGCGGCGCGGCCCAACGAAAAGGAGGAGTCCGAGCCCGACCCGGACATCCCCGACACAGACGAAGCGGGTACGGGACGGAGGGGCGCCCCGCACTCGGGAAGCCCGAGGCCCGAGCACCCCGTTCCCGACGAACCGTCCGGCTGACGCTCCGCGCGACATGGCAGCCCCGCCAGTTCACCGGCCCTGGCCGGGTGCCATCGCCATGCTTCGGGCCCGTTCTCGTCGCGGCGCATGGGCCTCTGATGGTTGACGGTCAAATGGACCCTGAGCCGACACACCAAGAGCTTGGTACCGACCGCATCGGCACACAGCTCTCGGTCGTCCACATCGGTCCGGCCCGGATGCCCGGCCCGGTGCGAACGGACTTGACGACAGTCGGCCGGCCGTCGGTCCGTACACCGACGGGTCAGCACGGATTGCGGTCTCCCGCGTAGCTGGATCTCATGGTTCCCATGCAGCAACAAGCCTCTGGGTCAGACGACCTCGTGCCCCCGATGGAGCGTTCGCATTGGGTGGCCTTCGCCGGGATCCTCCTGATGGTCAGCGGTCTATTCAACCTTCTCACCGGCTTCGTGGCGATCTTCAACCACGGCTACTTCTCGAAGGTGTACTCCCAAGGCAACCGGCTGCTCATCCTGAACTACACGTTCTGGGGCTGGATCTTTGTCTTCATCGGCATCGTGATGGCCCTGGCAGCTATCGGCGTGTTCGTGGGCTCCAGGGCGGCGCGGCTGACGGGCGTCTGCCTGGCGGCGTTGTGTCTGGTCGGGCAGATGATCTTCCTTCCGGTCTACCCGTTCTGGTCACTGTTCACGATGCTCGTGTCCCTGCTGGTCATCTACGGCCTACTGGCCGAGCCGCGGCACGTACACGGGACCCGGGTGTAGTCGGCAAAGACGTCGTACGTCCGCCGACCGAGCAGAAGAGCGTCGCTGCCTTCGTACGCGGCACCTACTTGTGCTCCGGCGACGTCGCCAACAGGGCCCCTGCCAGCCGTCGAACGGGAACTCCACCAGGCCCTCGTCGGGGCCGCCGGACGCCGACTCCACCAATTCGAGGGTTGCGAACAGCTCGATGTGGATGAGGCCATGGCTTGCTCCCGGTAAGCCGGTTACCTCCGTCAGCGGTCTCAGGCACCCGGTCATCGACCTGAAGCCGGCGAGGCGGAGTTCCGTGCGGTGAAGATCAAGCAGCCGGAATGGGTCAGCCGCCTGATGTCGAATCACTTCCAGCCGCAGGGGGGTCTGGTTCGGGCGAAAGCTGCCCGAACCCCTGCGGCCAGGCGAGAGCCCGGCCGCCGTGGCGCATGCAGGCCCAGCCGCCGAGCAGGCTGCCGTTCAGCTGTGCCGGGAGGAGCCGCCAGCGGCGGTGCGGTCGTGCTCTCACTACGTGGAGCACGAAGTGCCTTCCTGCCGGTGCTGTGGACACCGATGTTGCTCGTTCCTACCGATCAATCGCACAGGAAGATGCGTCCTCCCGGAGCTGATCCACAGTTCCTGCGCGTTGCTCGGCTTCTCACACCTCGCCCGGCGCGTCCTGAACTTTCAGGCTGCGGTGGAGGTGCGCCGGTCGCGCTGTGACACTGCGAGGTAGCCGACGAATCCGATGATCGCGGCCGTCCACGCCAGCGTGACCGGCGCCAGTCCGAGGCCCAGGGCGCCGCGGGTGTGACCGAGTGCCATCCAGTCGGCGAGGGAGGCGCCCAGGGGGCGAGTGATGACGTACGCGGTCCAGAACGCGGTGACTGCGCCCATGACGCCGAAACGGTGGGCCAGGGCGGGCACGCAGATGGCCGCCGCGAAGAGGACGACCGAGCCCAGGTAGCCGAAGCCGTCAGCGGCGGTGAGGTCGCCGGCGGCGGTGCCGAGGGCGAAGGTCGCGAGTACGGCCGCCCAGTAGAACGCTTCGCGGCGGCGCGTTCGGATGGCGTGGATCGAAAGGGTCCGCTCGCTCACGTACCAGAGGACGAAGACCGCGGCCAGTACGGCGAGGAAGGCCGGGGCCGACACCGCGTACGGCACTCCCAGGCCGACGTGCAGGACGTCGGCGGCCATGGTGCCGAACACACTGACCATGACGACGGCGGTCCAGTAGGCCCAGGCGACGTACCGTCGGCGCGTGAACTGGATGGCCAAGGAGGCAGCCAGCGCGAGGCCGCCGAGCGCGACCGCCGGTATCGGGCCGAGCGTGCGGGCCAGGAGGTCCGACGCTGTTTCGCCCATGCCCGTGGTCAGCACCTTGATGATCCAGAAGTAGACGGTCACCTCCGGCACCTTGTTCGCCAACTGGCGTACGGGGATGAGGGTACGGTCGTCGAGGGCGTGCTCTGCGGTCATGATCCGCACGATGGCACCTTGAGCCTGAACGCATCCTGAACGGCGTGGGTGCGGCGGCGGTGTGAAGTACCGCGGTACGACCTGACGCGTAATGCTCGGGTGAGGCGGATGCGGCAGGCGATGCCACACCGCAGTCAGGATGCGTTCAGGTATCCCGTGGCACGGTCGGGCCTCATGACATACGAGACGTCAAAGACCTCTGCATCGTCGGCGGCCGACACCCAGGCGGTGTCCTCCAGCCCTCGGCCGCGCTGGAACAAGGTGCCCGAAGTCACCGCCTACTTCTGGATCATCAAGGTGCTGTGCACCACCGTGGGTGAGACAGCTGCCGACCTTCTCAACGAGAAGGCCGGCCTCGGCCTGACCGGTGTGTCGGTGCTGATGAGCGCTCTGCTGGCCGTCGTCCTGGTCGTACAGTTCCGCACCAGCACCTACCGCGCGGGCGTGTACTGGCTCGCGGTCGCCCTCATCAGCGTCGTCGGCACGCTGATCAGCGACAACCTCACGGACAACATGGGCGTGCCACTGGAGACCAGTACCACCGTCTTCGCGATCATCCTCGCGATCGTCTTCGTGGTCTGGTACCGGCGTGAGCGGACGCTGTCCATCCACAGCATCGACAGCACCAGCCGGGAGTCCTTCTACTGGCTCGCCGTCCTGTTCACCTTCGCCCTCGGCACCGCTGCCGGCGACCTGGTCTCCGAGCGCATGGACCTCGGCTACTGGCTCGCCGCGGTTCTGTTCGGTCTGGCCATCGCCGCGGTCGCCCTTGCGCACTTCAAGCTCGGCCTGGACGCGGTCTGGAGCTTCTGGATCGCCTACATCCTCACCCGCCCGCTCGGCGCGTCCATCGGTGACTATCTCTCCCAGCCCACCGGCGACGGAGGCCTGGGCATGGGCACGGTGGTGACCAGTGTGCTGTTCCTCGCGGTCATCCTCGGCCTGGTCGTGTATCTGTCGGTGACCCGGAAGGACGTGACGCAGCCGCAGCACACCGCCCGGCACGCGGGCTGAGCAGGCGTTCAGGATGTGTTCAGGCTGATACTGGCAACGTCGGTAAAGCGATCACTCTTCGGGGTCGCATCGTGACACAGAGCGCCCGCCCCCCTTGCGGGGCGGGCGTTCTGCCGTACGACCGAATCGGAGCCCCCCACCTTGCAGCAGCCTGAAATGTTCACTGATCTGGGCGTCACGAGCACGACCAAATCGGTGATGAAGAAGCTTCCCGAGGTCACTCTGGCGTTCTGGATCATGAAGATCGCCGCGACCACGCTCGGCGAGACGGCCGGCGACCTCTTCGCGCAGACCCTCAAACTCGGCTACTTCCTCACCACGATCGGGCTGTTCCTGATCTTCGCGGTGACCCTGGTCGTGCAGCTGAGGTCCAGCCGCTACAACCCGTTCTTCTACTGGACCGTGATCCTGTCGACCAGCATGGCCGGCACCACGATGTCCGACTTCATGAACCGTGACGCGGGAGCCAAGTACCTGTCCGGCGATGCCACCTCACTCGGCTGGGGCCCGCAGGGCCTGGGGCTCGGCTACCCCACCGGGGCGGCGATCCTCATCTCGATCCTGCTGGTCATCTTCGCGGTCTGGAAGGCCACCGGGATGACCTTCCAGATCCGTGACATCGTCACCTTCCGCGGCGAGGCGCTGTTCTGGTCGGCGATCCTCGTCTCCAACACCCTCGGCACATCGATGGGTGACTTCCTGTCCGACAGCTCCGGGCTCGGATACGCCGGAGGCGCACTGCTCGTGACCGGGGCGCTCGCCGTTCTCGTCGCCCTGATGAAGGTGCCGGTGGTGCCGAACGTGTTGCTCTTCTGGATCGCCTTCGTCCTCACCCGCCCGTTGGGCGCCACCGCGGGTGACTTCCTGACCAAGCCGGTCGCCAAGGGCGGTCTGAACCTCGGCACGGTGGGTTCCTCGGCCGTACTACTGGCCGTCCTGCTCGGCCTCGTGGCCTACGCGCAGGTCCAGGAACGCCGGACCACCGCAGCGCCGCCGACGGAACGGGAGCCGGTCACTCAGCAAGCCGACTGAGCGCCGTCACCCGACAGGCAGATCGACCCGGAAGCGCGCTCCGGAGGTGTAACCGGGATCGTGCGTCACGTCGCCGCCGACGGCGCGGGCCAGGCGCCGCGCGAGCGGCAGTCCGAGGCCAGCGCCGTCGTGCCCGTCGTCCACGTCGGCGCGGCGGCCGGGCTGGAAGAGGTCACCGACGAACATCGCGGGCACGCCGGGGCCGTCGTCGGTGACGTCGATACGCACGCTGCCGGGCAGCTGCCGCGCGGACACGATCACCGTGGAGACGGCGAACCGGACCGCGTTGGTCAGCAGCGGGCTGACGATGCGTTCGAGGAGGGCGGGCCCGACTCCCGCCTGTAGCTCTGGATCCGCCACGTCGACGAGGGTCTTCACGTGCTCCCCTGTGTCGAAGCTCTCGACCAGCCGGTGCAGGACGGGGACGACGGTCGTGGTGCCGGGGGCCGCCGAGGAGTTCTGAGCTCTGCCTCGGGCGTCACTGAGCAGCGTGTCGCAGATGGAGCGCATCGACTGGGCGGCCTCGACGATCACCCCCTGGGTGGCGCGGGTTTCGGCGGCGGTGCGTGGGCGCGCCTTCCACCAGTCCAGCTCGATGATGATCCGGGTGAGCGGCGTGCGCAGTTCGTGGGACAGCTCGCCGGTCAGCTGCTGCTCGTGCCGCAGCACGGTACGTATACGGTCCAGCAGCGTGTCCAACGAGGCACCCAGACGGGCCAGTTCGACCGGATGGCCCTCGACACCGAAGCGTTCGCCGGAACCGACCGCGCTCCACTGGGTGGCCTGTTCGGTCATGGTCCGTACGGGGCGCAGCGCCCGCCCTACGGCCAGGCGCGTCAGCGCGTAAGTGCACGCGAGCATGACGGCGTCCAGGATCAGGGAACCCAGCAGCAACGTGTCGGCCGAACTCCGGTACGGCCCCAGGTCCAGGGCCGTGACCACAGTGGCGTCGCGATGGCTGCCCATGAGATCCGAGCACAGGCGCACGGCGTGCGTGCTCCCGGGGTCGACCGTCGAGCAGGCTCGTTCCCCTTGTGCGGCGAGCCGGCCGGCGGCCCGGGCCAGCGCGCTGTCCGCCGTGGTGGCAGGCGGCTGCTCCAGCACACGTGTCCCGGCGTAGATCCACGCGTTGGCGTCGAGGAGGTGGTCGTTGACGGTCTCCAGGACCCGCACGCGGGGACCGCTGGTGTCGATGGTCGTGGCGACGGCGGCCGCGCGATTGCGCAGTTCGTCGTCCGCCTGGTGCTGCAGGTGCCGGTCCATCACGGTGTTGAACGCAACGGTGAGCACGGCCATCAGAAGCGCGGCGGTGGTCAGCGCCACGAGGGAGAGCCGGCCGCGCAAGGTGCGGGGAGCCGGCACGCGCAGGAAACGGTTCACGAGAGACGGTGTCCGATCCCGCGCGCCGTCGTAAGGCTCAGGTCGCTGCCGACTTCGCGCAGCTTGCGGCGCAGCCGGCTCAGGTACTGATCGAGGGTGTTGTCGCTGACCTGCGCGCCGTCCGGCCACGCGGCCCTCACCAGGTCGCGCCGGCTCACGATGCTGCCGTATGCGCCGACGAGCGTCCCCAGCAGCCGGAACTCCGTCGGCGACAGGTCGACGTGGACGTCGCCCACCCTCGCACTGTGCCGGGTCGCATCCAGGACCATGTCTCCGGCCGCGGCCACGGCCGGCGGCCCGGCGCGTTTGAGCGCGGCCCGCAGCCGGGCGACGAGTTCGGCGAAATGGAACGGCTTGGGCAGATAGTCGTCAGCCCCGGCGGAGAACCCGGACAGCCGGTCGGTGAGGTGGTGGCGGGCCGTCAGGAAGATCACCGGGGCGGCAAAGCCGTTGGCACGCAGCGCCTGGCACACGTCCCGCCCGTCCGCGTCGGGCAGCCCCACGTCCAGCACGACCGCGGCGATGCTGTCGGTGGCCAGCCGCAGGGCGGTGGCACCGTCGGCGGCGAGCACCGGCGCGAAATCCTCGTCCAACAGGCCGCGGCGCAGCACATCACGCAAGGCGTGATCGTCCTCGACGACCAGGATCTTGTGGTGCATGGTCCTCCGTCGGATCTTCCGGCGATGGGTCGTGCTGCCGCGCCGGAGCAGCGCCCACCCAGCGACTACAGTTCTGTAGACGGTCTACTGAACTGTAGACGATGGTGGGGTGAGGTCCGTTGCGATGATGGGCGCAGGAGCCTCTATTCGGTGCGCAGGGCCGTCGAGGTTCGGGCCCTGGCGGCCCAACCGGCGGGCAGGAGCGCGCCCAGGGCGGCGATGAGCAGGCCGCCGAGTGCGAGCGGGAGCAGTTCGGCCCGGTGGTAGACGGCGATGACGGAATCGGGAAGGCGCAGTCCCACGCTGTCGCCCATCGCGGGGAGGACCCAGCCGTGCAGGGCCACGCCGAGCGGCACGCCCAGGGCACCCGCGGTCAGTCCGGTCACGACGACGGAGGTGATGACCATCGTCACGGTCTGCCGGGGGGTCATGCCAAGCGCTTTGTGGACTCCGATCTCGCGGACGCGCTCGCGGGTGTCGAGCAGCACGCCGTTCAGTACGCCGAGCGCGGCTACGGCTACGAGCATCATCGTGAGGATCAGCGACAGCGCGTTGAGTGTGACGACCATGTCGCCGCCGGCGTCGAGACCGCCGGCCCGGGCGGTGGCTCCCAGTGGTTCCAGGTCCTTGTTCAGCTCGGTGACATAGCCGTTCACGTCGGTGCCTGAGGTGACCGCGATGTGATGGCTCGTGTCCGTCAGGTCGGGGTGTGCGGCCGTGAGGGTAGCGACGTCGGTGAAGACCTGCATGCCGTCGTTGCGGGGGTCGAGGACCTCGCCGACGATCCGGACCGTGACCGGCTCGGTCAGGCCGGTGAGGGTGACGGTGTCGCCGATGCGGGCGCCGGTGGCGGCGAGGAAGGGGGTGGGGACCACGGCTTCGCCGGGGCTGTCGATCCAGCGGCCCGAGACCATCGTGTAGCCGCCCCAGGAAGAGTCGCCGGTGAAGGCGACCAGGTCGATGGTGCCGGTCAGGCCGGACACGGCCGCCCGTACTGTCGCGGCGCTGTAGTACCTCCCGGTTCCGGCGGCGGCCTCGACGGCCGCAGCGATCGCGGCGGGATCCGCCTCGGGCCGCTTCTGGGTCCCGGCGGGCCGGGGTCCGAAGTCCGGCAGAGGCGCGGGCACGACGACATCGGCGGCGTCATGGGCCTTGGCTTTCATCACCTGGCCGAGCGTGGCGCTCATCCCGACGGTGAAGGTGACGGCGATGGCGCCGAACAGGATCGCGGTGCCCATGGCCAGGGCTCGGGCGGGCCGCGCGAAGGGCCGGGCCAGGCCCAGGGCGACCGGCTGCGGCACCGGCAGCCGTCCGGCCAGGCGGGCCGCCCACCGGCCGCGCCCCGCCGAAGCGGTACGCCCGACGGCGAGCGCGTCGACCGTCCGCAGTCGCCCTGCCCGCCAGGCGCTCGCCCACGCGGTGGCCGCCACCAGACCGAGCACTCCAGCGATGACGGCCAGGTCGGCCCAGGGGGCGATGGCCAGGGACGAGGCACCGTAGACGTCCTCGGTCTCGGCCAGTACGGGCACGGCGAGCACGTGGCCGGCGATGACGCCGAGGGCCGCGCCGACGGCTGCCGGGATCAGCGCCTGGCCCACATAGGCCCGCACGACCTGGGCCGGAGTGAAGCCGACAGCCTTGAGGACGCCGATGCGGCGCGTTCCCTTGCCGACGGCCGAGGCGACGACGTTGCCGACGATGAGCGCCGACATCACCAGGCCCAGGGCGCCGAACGCGACGAGGAAGGGGACGTAGAGGGCGGTGTCGCGCTCGGCGGACTTCTTGACGGTGAGCCAGGACTGTTCGCCGAGGGCCGCTCCCGGCGGCAGGGATGCGGTCACGGCCTTGTCGCCCGCGGCGATCTGCGCGGCGGTGCCCGCGTCGGTGAAGCGGTAGAGCATCTGGTAGCCGCCGCTGCCGGGCGCGGTGAGCGCCGGCATCTGGGACGGCGCCACCCAGGCGTCTGCGGTCTGCGTGACCGAGCGGGCCACACCGACCACCGTCAGCGTCGGGCCGCCGGGCAGGTCAGGGAAGGTGACCTTCCGGCCCAGGGTCGGGATGAGCCAGGAGTCGGCGGACAGCACGACCTCGCCGGAGCGTGTGGCCCATCGCCCGTGGAGCAGCGCCAACTCGTCCACGTCCCGGCCGGGATCCCGCCGGCCGACCACAGTCATCGGCCAGCCGGGGCCCGACTCGTCCGCCTGCGGGGTGAGCGTCGCCGTACGGAACGGCCCGGACGCACCGCTCACCCTTTCGAGGTCCTTGGACCTCGAAAGCCGTCCGGCACTCACCTTGCCCGCATCGAACTGGACGGACAGATGCGCGCCGTGCTGCCGGGCGAAGGCGTCGTCGAAGGGCGCGCCGGAAACCACGAGCAGCGATCCGCCGAGGACGGAGGCGGCCACCGCCATCATGGTGGCGAGCCCGATCACCAGCGTCTGCACCCGGCGTCGTCCCACCCCCGAGCGCACCACTCTGCCGAGCGCGCTCATCGGACGGCCTGCGAGGCCAGGGTCTGCGACCGGACGTCTTCGGTGATCCGGCCGTCGGCGATCCGGACCGTACGGTGCGTGCAGGAGCGGGCCAGGGCCAGGTCGTGCGTGACGACGACGATGGTCTGGCCCTCGGCGTTGAGGCCGGCGAGCAGCTTGCTGACGTCCTGTCCGGCGGCCGTGTCCAGGGCTCCGGTCGGCTCGTCGGCCAGGAGCAGCGGCGGCCGGTTCATCAACGCCCGGGCCACTGCGACGCGCTGGCGCTCGCCGCCGGACAGCCGCCCAGGGTAGGCGCGGGCGTGCCGGTCGATGCCGAGGAGTTCCAGGAGTTCCGCCGTCCGGCGGTCCGCCTCGCCACGTGCCATGCGAGGCGCGCGGGCAGGGCGACATTGTCGGTGACGGTCAGATCGTCGAGCAGGTTGAAGAACTGGAAGACCATGCCGATCTTCGAGCGCCGGTAGAGCGCCGATCCGGCTTCGCCCAGCCGGTCCACCCGCACCCCGTCCACGGTGACGGTCCCCGTTTCGGGCCGGTCCAGGCCCGCGATCAGATTGAGCAGTGTGGACTTGCCGCTGCCGGAAGGGCCAAGGATCGCCACGGCCTCTCCGGGCTGCACATTCAGCGACACCTCGTGCAGGGCGGGCGGGCCGTCGTCGTACCGGCGGCTCACCTCACGCAGTTCGATCACCGGCAGGGCCATGAATGGCTCCTTGGGTACGGGCAGTTGGCTGCGAGAACGCTAGGAGCGGGCCCGGCCCGCACGCGTCGCCCGCCCGGACCCATTGCGGTACCGCGCTGGGATGAGCCCACAGCGCGTCATCCCTGCGATGTAGGCGGGTGATGTATCCGGTGCGGTGGGAATGGCCCCCGAGACGGACTCCGCGGGTCTGTGCGGCGGCGACAATGGACCGGTGACGGACGTACGTACGACGCTGGAGCGGCTGCGGGTGGCCGCCCACCAGACCCTCCGCGACGCCGGGCATCCGAGCGGTCCACCGCTGCGGCCCACGCGGCGCGCCTGGCAGTTCGACGCGCTGATGGCACTGGCACTCGGAATCGTCACCGTCTACTACGGCATCGACAACGCCGACAACGTCGTGGTGCGTGAGATCTCACCCGGCGTGGAGCGTGTCCTGCCGCGCCCGAACGGGCCCGGCGGCATGGCCTTCATGGTGACCCTCGCCGTCATCGCCTCGGGTGGCGTGGCACTGCGCCGCCGTTACCCGCTCGCCGTGCTGTGCGTCGTGACGGCCGCGACACTGGCGACACCGCAGAGCGTCCTGCGGCTGACCTTCTACGCGTTCGTCATCGCCGTCTACAGCGCCGCCGTCTACAGCCCGTACCGGGTGGCGGCCCTGGCGGCGCTACCGGTGTCGGTCCTCCTGGTCAGCACCGCGGGGAACTCGGTGACACCGATCGTCCCCAACGAATACATCGCCCTGCTGATCCTCGTCCCGATGGCCGTGGCCGCCGTCGGCCTGCGTACCTGGAAACTCCGCACCGACGAGAGCAGGACCCGGCTCGCCTCCCTGGAACGCGAACAGGCCGAGGCACTGCGCCGGGCCGTCGACCACGAGCGAGCGCGGATAGCCCGCGAACTACACGACGTCGTCACGCACAACGTCAGCGTGGTGATCATCCAGGCGGGCGCCGCCCGCAAGATCATGAAGACCTCCCCCGAGCAGGCCGGCGAGGCGCTGCTCGCTGTCGAGGCGGGCGGGCGAGCGGCCATGACCGAGCTGCGCCATGTCATGGGACTGCTCACCATGGCCGACGAGGGCGAGGAGAGGGGCGGAGGCCCGGACCTGGATGGTCCGGCGGCGGAGCTGTCCCCTCAACCCGGCCTGGACCAGCTGGAGATGCTGGTCGGACGGGTCCGGGCCACCGGACTGCACGTCGATCTGACCGTGACCGGCCCGCCCCAGCGGGCAGACGTAGATCGGCGTCGGGTTCCTCAGCGCCGCCCAGTCCGGCCCAAGGGGCAACCTGAACACACCTCCGCCCCGCGCTCCCGGCGCTCAGGACGGTCGCTGTGCGGCCGTCGGTTGCGCGCGAGAGCCCGGGGCGGGTGGTGTGTGTCGTGGTTCAGCAGTTGGGCAGCGGATTCGTCTCGCTGGAGATCGCGGTGTCCTTCATCCAGCCGTACTCCCCGTTGTCGGCGACCGTGAACTCCCAGCGGGTCGGGTGCGGTCCGCCCACCCAGTTCTGGCCGTCCATCTTGCAGAAGAACCAGCTTGGATTGGAGTTCATGTAGCCGACGATCCTGCTCGGATCGGGGTACTGCGTGCTCGCTCCCATCGTGCCGTAGACGGGTGCCCCCGACACGTTGTTGCACCACCAGCGTCCGCCGCTCTGCCAGCATCCGCCGGCCGCGCTCGCGGACGGCGCAACAGCTCCTGCCACGGTGACGGCGAGTGTGGCAGCGATCAGCACCGCACCCACTCTGCTCCTCCTACGCATGTGAATCCCCCGTAACTCCTTTTGTGCAGTGGGACGTTCACACCCACCGCGGGTACTCCCCCATGGCAACACGGTCGGACGTCCGCACTCAGGCACTTTCCACGAACATCACAAAACGCCCACAACCCTTGCGTCCCCGCGTTCTACACGAACCGCACCTCCGGATACCTCGACGAGGGACCGTCCAGGAAGTGACCGCCTGTGCGCCCACGAAGCCATCGGTCGAAGAACGCCGTGACATACGCCCGCTGCGCGGCGATCGCCCGCGCCGCCGGCACCGTCCCCACCAGGCCGGTCACCGTCTCGCCCGGCAGCCCCAACTGCCGGGCGATCTGCGGGATCAGCGACGTCGCGTCGGTGTACGTCGCATGCTGGGCGCCCCGCAGCACCAGATCCCGGTGCCAGCCGTCGCTGTGCTCCCACAACGCGCGCCAGGACGGCACGTTCGTACGGTCGTCGCCGTCCATGCCCATCAGGAGGAACGGCCCGTCCACTCCGTCGCGGGCCACCGAGGACAGCTCCCCCTCGTCATGGTCGTCCGACACATGGGCGAGAACTCCGTCCAGATCCGCCGCCGCCGCGATGCGTCCGTCGTCATGCATCGTCTGCAGCGCCGCGAAGCCGCCGGCCGACTGCCCGAACATGCCGATCGGTGCGCGCTCCAGGCGGCCCGTGGCGAACGCCCGCTCCACCTCGTCCAGTACGAACCGTGTGTCGGCCACCCGTACCGCGCAGGTCTTCCGCATCAGGGCGACAACCGCTGCGGGCCCTGCCTGCTGTGCCCGGTCGAACTCCTGCGGAAGCAGAGTCGTCTCCACCCTCCCACCGGGGAACTCCACCGCCGACGCGTCGTAGGTGTGGTCGATCGCCACTACTACGTACCCGTGCGACGCCAGCTCGTCCGTCAGCGTCGTGCCCAGGGTGCGCGGGTCACCGACTCCCGGTGAGTACAGCACCACCGGTCGCGGGCCCCGCCGGTCCGGCGGAGCTCCGAGGTGCGCGAAGGTCTGCGTCCCGCTCCAGTCGACACGTCCCTTCGGCAGGTCGCCGAAGTTGTTGACACGGTCGAAGCCGGCGGCCTCCCCCTTCGTCATCTGCGGCACGCGCGGGTGCGAGGCGACCGAGCGGGCCGGGTAGCGCACGTCCACCATCAGCTCACGCCTGCGACCGGCCACCCATGGATCTGCACGCCGTCGGTCCACCAGCCGCAGTGACACCGTCCCCACGCCGTACGGCCCGGTCGGCGCGGGCAGCTTCATACGTGCTGTGCGGGGTGTACTGTCCGCTGCCATCGCACTGGCTGTCGCGCCGGGTCCGCCTGTCGCCGCCCAGGTGAGGCCGAGCGCGGACGCGGCCAGCACGCGGCGCCTGCTCGTCATGGTGGTCTTGGTGTCGCCGTTGGTGTCCATGCCGCAAGCTTCACCGGTGGCCCGCCCACGTCACCATCCGGCAGGCCGGACCATCCCGTTGGGGGAAATCCCCCAGGCCCCGCAAGTGCTCAGCGCCCCGCGCCGTCCTCGACGAGTCGCCTCAGCGAGGGGAGCAGCGCGTCGAGGTCCTGTCCGGTCCGGAAAGCCACGACGGTGGTGCCGCCGTCGCCGGAATCACCGGTGCCGGAGGGCGCGGGGAAGAGTGCGAGCACCTCGCTCATCGCCTCGTCCATTTCGGCCACCGGGTCGGAGGTCTCCCCCCGGAGCCACCGGCGCAGTACGTGGTTGTGGGCGGCGACCACGGCCGCCGCCATCAGTTCGGCGCGCAGCGACGCCGACTCGGTGGGGTCACCCATCCACTCCGCGATGAACTCCCGGAACAATCGCTGGTACCGGGCCACGCTGGCGATCTCCCGGTCCCGCAGGACCGCGACCTTGCTGGTCAGCCTGTACCGCCGCCGCGCGAGGTCACCCTCTTCGATGTAGTGCAGCAGCACCAGGCGCACGGCGTCGGACACGGCGATCAGGCCGGTGCTGTGGCTGGATGTGGCCAGTCTGTCCTTGATCAGGGCGAGCAGCCGGTCATGGTCGGGGAAGATCACGTCTTCCTTCGACCGGTAGTGCCGGAAGAACGTCGTGCGTCCCACTGCGGCTCGCTCGGCGATCTCGTCGACGGTGGTCTGCTCGTATCCGCGCTCGTCGAAGAGCGCGAAGGCGGCGTCCGCGAGTCGGATCCGCGCGGTTGGCTTACTCATGACCATCCATCCTCACTCATGACCGCCCATCCTTCCCTGTCTCGGCGCCCGGAAGCCACTTGCCCAAGCTAACGGTACTGAGTACCGTTGTCATGACATCGAGTACCGAAGGAGGCCCGGCGTGGGTTCCGTGGCACAGAGCGAGTCCGGCCTGCCCGTCCAGCCGCTCTACGACGGCCGGTCGCTGACGGATTTCGACGCGGACGCCAAGCTGGGCGCCCCGGGGAAATTTCCGTACACGCGTGGCGTGTATCCGTCGATGTACACCGGCCGGCCGTGGACGATGCGGCAGTACGCCGGTTTCGGCACGGCGAAGGAGTCCAACGAGCGCTACCACGAGCTGGTGGGCGCCGGCACCGGCGGTCTGAGCGTCGCCTTCGACCTGCCGACGCAGATGGGCTACGACTCCGACGAGTCGATCGCCCGCGGCGAGGTGGGAAAGGTGGGCGTGGCCATCGACTCGATCGAGGACATGCGCACGCTGTTCCAGGGCCTGCCGCTGGACAAGGTCTCCACGTCGATGACGATCAACGCGCCCGCCTCGACTCTGCTCCTGCTCTACCAGCTCGTCGCGGCCGAGCAGGGCATCTCCGGTGACCAGCTGACCGGCACCGTCCAGAACGACGTGCTCAAGGAGTACATCGCCCGCGGCACGTACATCTTCCCGCCGAAGCAGTCCCTCCGGCTGATCAGCGACATCTTCGCGTACTGCCACAAGGAGCTGCCCCGCTGGAACACGATCTCCATCTCGGGCTACCACATGGCCGAGGCTGGTGCCACGCCCGCGCAGGAGATCGCCTTCACCCTCGCCAACGCGAAGGAATACGTGCGCGCCGCGATCGCCGCCGGCCTCGACGTCGACGACTTCGCACCGCGCCTGTCGTTCTTCTTCGTCGCCCGGACCACGCTCCTCGAGGAAATCGCCAAGTTCCGCGCCGCCCGCCGCATCTGGGCCCGCATCATGCGCGACGAGTTCAAGGCCAAGAACCCCAAGTCGCAGATGCTGCGCTTCCACACCCAGACCGCCGGGGTGCAGCTGACCGCGCAGCAGCCCGAGGTCAACCTCGTACGGGTCGCCCTTCAGGGCCTCGGCGCGGTTCTCGGCGGGACGCAGTCCCTGCACACCAACTCCTACGACGAGGCCATCGCCCTGCCCACACAGAAGGCGGCGCGGCTCGCCCTGCGGACACAGCAGGTCATCGCCTACGAGACCGACGTGACCAAGACCGTCGACCCGTTCGCAGGGTCCTACCTCATGGAGTCGATGACGGACGACGTCGAGGCGGCGGCCCTCGAACTGATCCAGGCCGTCGAAGACCGCGGCGGCGCGGTGGCAGCGATCGAGCAGGGCTTCCAGAAGTCCGAGATCGAGAAGTCCGCGTACCGGATCGCGCTGGAGATCGACCACCAGGAACGCACCGTGGTCGGCGTCAACAAGTACGCCCTCGACGAGGAGGAGCCCTACGAGCCGCTGCGGGTCGACCCCCAGATCGAGATCGACCAGTGCGAACGCCTCGCGGCCCTGCGCAAGGATCGCGACAACGACGCCGTCGAGCGAGCCCTCGAATCGCTGCGCGACGCTGCGCGCGGCACCGACAACGTCCTGCCCCCGATGCGCGAGGCCCTGCGCCTGCGCGCCACGGTCGGCGAGGTCTCCCACGCCCTGCGCGACGTGTGGGGCGTCCACGTCCCCCACGACACGTTCTGATCCCGCTGTCCCCTTGGACCCGTCCGATCTTTCCGATCCGTCTTCCGAACCGTCCGATCATTCCGATGACCAGTCAGCCCCGGTGGAGCAATCAGTGAACGAAATCGACATCCACACGACCGCGGGAAAGCTCGCGGACCTGCAGCGCCGGATCGACGAGGCCACGCACGCCGGCTCCGCGCGCGCGGTGGAGAAGCAGCACGCGAAGGGCAAACTGACGGCGCGTGAGCGCATCGAACTGCTCCTGGACGACAGCTCGTTCGTAGAACTCGACGAATTCGCCCGCCACCGCTCCACCGCGTTCGGACTGCAGGACAACAAGCCCTACGGCGACGGAGTCGTCACCGGCTACGGCACCGTCGAAGGACGCCCGGTAGCCGTCTTCTCCCAGGACTTCACCGTCTTCGGCGGAGCCCTCGGCGAGGTCTACGGCCAGAAAATCATCAAGGTGATGGACTTCGCCCTCAAGACGGGCTGCCCCGTCATCGGCATCAACGACTCCGGCGGCGCCCGCATCCAGGAAGGCGTCATGGCGCTCGGCATGTACGGCGAGATCTTCCGCCGCAACACCCACGCCTCCGGCGTCATCCCCCAGATCAGCCTCGTGGTCGGCCCGTGCGCGGGCGGCGCGGTCTACTCCCCCGCCATCACCGACTTCACGATCATGGTCGACCAGACCTCCCACATGTTCATCACCGGCCCCGACGTCATCAAGACCGTCACCGGCGAGGACGTCGGCTTCGAGGAACTCGGCGGCGCCCGCACCCACAACACCAGCTCCGGCGTCGCCCACCACATGGCCGGCGACGAAAAAGACGCCATCGAATACGTCAAAACCCTGCTGTCCTACCTCCCCTCGAACAACCTGTCCGAGCCCCCCGCCTTCCCCGAGGAAGCGGACCTGGCCCGCACCGCACAGGACGACGAACTCGACACCCTCGTCCCGGACAGCGCGAACCAGCCCTACGACATGCACACCGTGATCGAGCACGTCCTGGACGACACGGAGTTCTTCGAGACCCAGCCACTGTTCGCGCCGAACATCCTCACCGGCTTCGGCCGCGTCGAGGGCCGCCCCGTCGGCATCGTCGCCAACCAGCCCATGCAGTTCGCCGGCTGCCTCGACATCGACGCCTCCGAGAAGGCCGCCCGCTTCGTGCGGACCTGCGACGCGTTCAACGTCCCCGTCCTGACCTTCGTCGACGTGCCCGGCTTCCTGCCCGGCGTGGACCAGGAACACACCGGCATCATCCGCCGCGGCGCCAAACTGATCTACGCCTACGCCGAAGCCACCGTCCCCCTGATCACGGTCATCACCCGCAAGGCGTTCGGCGGCGCCTACGACGTGATGGGCTCCAAACACCTGGGCGCCGACCTCAACCTGGCCTGGCCCACCTCCCAGATCGCGGTCATGGGCGCCCAGGGAGCCGTCAACATCCTGCACCGCCGCACCATCGCCGCCGCCCCCGACACCGAGCGCGAAGCCACCCGCACCCGCCTCATCCAGGAATACGAGGACACCCTCCTCAACCCCTACACCGCGGCCGAACGCGGCTACATCGACGCCGTGATCATGCCCTCCGACACCCGCGCCCACATCGTCCGCGGCCTGCGCCAGCTCCGCACCAAGCGCGAAAGCCTCCCGCCCAAGAAGCACGGCAACATCCCGCTGTAAAGACCGCTGCAGAGCCCACCGGAGCCGTCATGATGATCAAGGTCGTACGGGGCAACCCGACCCCCGAGGAGCTGGCCGCCGCACTGGCGGTGGTCCAGGCCCGCGCCGCGGCGGTGGCCACCACCCCGCCCGGCGCGGCAGGCACCCGCGACGCATGGGCCGACCCCTCACGCATCAACTCCCTGCCTCAGCACGGGCCCGCGGCCTGGGCGCGCACCTATTGGCCGCGCTGAACAACCACCCGATCGGAGAGTTCATGAACACCGTGCAACAGGGGGCGCATCGCGCCGGTCACGCACCGGCCCCGCGTGCTCGCGTGGTGATCGCCAAACCCGGCCTCGACGGCCACGACCGCGGCGCCAAGGTCATCGCGCGGGCGCTGCGCGACGCGGGCTACGAGGTGATCTACACCGGCCTGCATCAGACCCCCGAGCAGATCGTCGCGACCGTCATCGCCGAGGACGCGCCGCTCCTCGGGCTCTCCGTACTGTCGGGTGCCCACCTGACGATCGTCGAGAGGGTGCTCCAGTTGCTGGCCGAAGAGGATGCCGGTGACGTCCGCATCCTGGTCGGCGGGATCATTCCCGACGCCGACGTCGCAGCGCTCGAAGGACTGGGCGTCCACGCCGTGTTCACTCCCGGCGCGGGTATCGGCGGCATCGTCGAGACCGTCGACCGCCTGCTCACCACAACTGACACGACCGCCATCACTGAGACCACGGACCCCGCGCTGGAGCCGGCATGCTGAAGAAAGTCCTCGTCGCCAACCGTGGCGAAATCGCTGTCCGCGTGGCCCGGGCGTGCCGGGATGCCGGTATCGCGAGCGTTGCCGTTTACGCGGAACCGGACCGGGACGCTTCGCATGTCCGGGCGGCGGACGAGGCGTTCGCGTTGGGCGGTGACACCCCGGCCACCAGCTATCTCGACATGGCGAAGGTGCTGCAGGCCGCCAAGGACTCGGGCGCGGACGCCATCCACCCCGGCTACGGATTCCTGTCGGAGAACGCGGAGTTCGCCCAGGCCGTCCTGGACGCCGGTCTGATCTGGATCGGCCCGCCCCCGCAGGCCATCCGCGACCTGGGCGACAAGGTCGCCGCCCGGCACATCGCCCAGCGCGCCGGCGCGCCGCTCGTCGCCGGCACCCCGGACCCCGTATCCGGGTCCGAGGAGGTCGTCGCGTTCGCCCGCGAACACGGCCTGCCCATCGCCATCAAGGCCGCCTTCGGCGGCGGCGGCCGCGGCCTCAAGGTCGCCCGCACCCTCGAAGAGGTCCCCGAGCTCTACGACTCCGCCGTGCGCGAAGCCGTCGCAGCGTTCGGCCGCGGCGAATGCTTCGTCGAGCGCTACCTCGACAAGCCCCGCCACGTGGAGACCCAGTGCCTGGCCGACACTCACGGCAACGTGGTCGTCGTCTCCACCCGCGACTGCTCCCTGCAGCGCCGCCACCAAAAACTCGTCGAAGAAGCCCCCGCGCCGTTTTTGACGCCGGCCCAGAACGAGCAGCTCTACACCGCCTCCAAGGCCATCCTCAAGGAAGCCGGCTACGTCGGCGCCGGCACCGTCGAGTTCCTCGTCGGCCTGGACGGCACCATCTCCTTCCTCGAGGTCAACACCCGCCTCCAGGTCGAACACCCCGTCACCGAAGAGGTCGCCGGCATCGACCTCGTGCGCGAGATGTTCCGCATCGCCGACGGCGAGGCCCTCGGCTACGACGACCCCGCCCTGCGCGGCCACTCCTTCGAGTTCCGCATCAACGGCGAGGACCCCGGCCGCGGCTTCCTGCCCGCCCCCGGCACCGTCACCCGCTTCGCCCCGCCCACCGGCCCCGGCGTCCGCCTGGACGCCGGCGTCGAGACCGGCAGCGTCATCGGCCCCGCCTGGGACTCCCTGCTCGCCAAGCTGATCGTCACCGGCGCCACCCGCGAACAGGCCCTGCAGCGCGCCGCCCGCGCCCTGGCCGAGTTCGAGGTCGAAGGCATGGCCACCGCCATCCCCTTCCATCGCGCCGTCGTCGTCGACCCGGCCTTCACCAGCGACCCGTTCACCATCCACACCCGCTGGATCGAGACCGAGTTCGTCAACGAGATCAAGCCCTTCGCCGCCACCCCCGACACGGACAGCGACGAAGAAGCCGGCCGCGAGACCGTCGTCGTCGAAGTCGGCGGCAAGCGCCTCGAGGTGTCCCTCCCGGTCTCACTGGGCATGTCCCTGGCCCGCACCGGCCTCGCCGCCGGCGCCAAGCCCAAACGACGCGCCGCGAAGAAGTCCGGACCGGCCGCCTCCGGCGACACCCTCGCCTCCCCCATGCAGGGCACCATCGTCAAGGTCGCCGTCGAGGAAGGCCAGGAAGTCAAGGAAGGCGACCTCGTCGTCGTCCTCGAAGCCATGAAGATGGAACAGCCCCTCAACGCCCACCGCACCGGCATCATCAAGGGCCTCAACGCCGCCATCGGCGCCTCCATCACCTCCGGCGCCACCATCTGCGAGATCAAGGACTGACCCCGACCCGCACTCAGAGCGCCCGACACGAACGCCCGGCCGACCCCGACACGGTCCACCGGGCGTTCGCGTATCCCCTCACAGGTCGAACCCGGCCGCAAACAAGGGCCGGTGCCCGCCGCGACATGGTCAGGACAGGCACCGGCCCAGCAGAGAACGCACGCAAGTGCGCGCCGCCCTTGGTCCGTCAGTTCCTGGCGACCGCCTAGGCGAGTTCGATGATCCCTTCAGCCATCTCGGGCAGCGATGTCCTGCCACACCCCGGCCACCGAGTGGTGCAGACCGTTCGCCCTCGCGGCGCGAGCGGCCGCGAAGGTCGCGCCGGATGAGATCGCGCAGCTCGAGGTGATCCTCGACGAGCACCAGAACGCCATCGCGGCCGACGACTCGGAACGTGTCGCCGACCTCGGTCACGCGTTCCACCATGCGATCAACCAGGCCGCGGACTCCCACCGTCTCGCGCTCCTGCTCAAGTCAGTGGTCAAGAATCTGCCGAACCGCTTCTACGCCACGATCGAGGGCCGGGTCTCCGCCACCCGCACCAAGCACCTTTGCTGCTCGACGCCCTGCGCAGCCACCAGGTGCGCAGGGCGAGGTCGCTCATGGAGCACACATCCTCGTGGGCGCCGACCGCCTGATCGAGGTCCTTGAGGAGCGCGGCCTGTGGAGCGAGCAGGATCCGGCGTGCCGACTTCGCGCTGAACCACGAGGGTTTCCCTTGTTCCGGAGAGGAGCAACGGGGCCATCCCTCGATCCGGACCTCAAGTGATCCAGACCCGATAGCCCAGGAGGATCAATCCCCTGGGCTGTCGAGCTGTGCCCTCAGGCCGGGGTCTCGAAGATCGGAGTGATGAGGGCGCGCGCAACGGCGTGGGTGGAGAGCTGGAAGCCCAGCCACGCCGGGGAAGCCGCCGCCGGCACATCCAGCTCGGCCGTGTCCAGCGCGTGGACGGCGTAGATGTAGCGGTGAGGACCGTGCCCGGGCGGGGGCGCGGCTCCGACGAAGCTGTGCCCGCCCGCGTCGTTGGCCAGCATCTTCGCGCCGGCAGGAAGGTGCTTCCCGCCCGGCGCCCCGGCACCGGCCTCCAGTTCGTGTACCGACGCGGGGATGTCGTACACCGCCCAGTGCCAGAAGCCGCTCACCGTAGGCGCGTCCGGGTCGAAGCAGGTCACCGCGAAGCTCTGTGTGTCGCCCGGGAACCCCTCCCAGGACAGTTGTGGGGAGCGGTCCTCGCCCGGGCCGCCGAAGAGACTGCTGCATTGCGCGACATCGAGGGGCTTTCCGTCCTCGATGTCCGTGCTGTGCAAGCCGAACGCGGGCACAGAGGGCAGGACGCTGTAGGGATCGAAGGAGTGGGCCATGTGCTTCTTCTCCTCTGGTCAGGCGGTCAGGTGCTCGCGGAGTGGTCGGTGACCGACCCGCCCTGATCGGTCACACCTCCGACACTCGCACGACACCGGCACACGCCGCATGCCGCAAATGGGCGACTTCGCTCCCGGCGAGCACCTCACGGGATATTGATTCACGCTACACACAGATGCATAATGCCGTTATGCATAAGCGGGTTATGGACATGGACGCCCCGGCCGAAGGCCTGATCATCGCCGTGGAGCAGATGGTCCGTTACGTGCGGCAGAGCGCCGTCGCGGGTGGCCTGAGCACGGCGGCCTCGTCGGCGATCGGCCGGCTGGGCCGCGAGGGCCCGTGCCGACTGAGCGAGCTGGCCAGGGCCGAAGGCGTCTCGCAGCCGAACATGACCCAGCTCGTCACCCGCATGGAACGTGCGGGCCTGGTACGCCGGGTGGCTGACGACAACGACGGCCGGGCCGTCCTCGTGGAAGCCACCGACAGCGGCCTCGACGTCTTCCGGCAGCGTCGCGCCGAGCGGGCCCAGGCCCTTCATCTGCTCGTCGCGGGCCTGACCGAGCCGGAGCAGCAAGCGGTGCGCATCGCACTGCCCGCCCTGGCCCGCGCCATCCAGAGCCTCCAGCCTCCCTCCTGACCCGACCCCACTACCTGTCCGCTCTCCCTCACCATCGCTTCTCGACACTTTGGAGAGAACCGCACATGAGTGCACCGCATGGAAAGGCCGCCAGCCCGTTCAAGCAGCCCAAGGCCGTCTGGGCCGTGGCGTTCGCCTGCGTGATCTCGTTCATGGGCATCGGCCTGGTCGACCCGATCCTCCCCGCCCTGGCCGAGAACCTGCACGCCTCGCCCAGCCAGGTCTCCCTGCTCTTCAGCAGCTACCTGATCGTGACCGCGGTCGCCATGCTCTTCGTCGGCTGGATATCCAGCCGCATCGGCGCCAAGCGCACCCTGGTCGTGGGCCTGATCGTCATCGTCGTGTTCGCCGCCCTGGCCGGCATGGCCGGCTCCGTCAACGGCATCGTCGGCATGCGGGCCGGCTGGGGCCTGGGCAACGCGATGTTCATCGCCACCTCCCTCGCCGTCATCGTCGCCTCCGCGAGCGGCGGCTTCGGCGGCGCGATCATCCTGTACGAGACCGCGCTCGGCCTCGGGATCGCCGTCGGCCCGCTGCTGGGCGGGGAGTTGGGCGGCATCAGCTGGCGCGGCCCGTTCTTCGGTGTCGCCGTCCTGATGGCCATCGCGCTGGTCGCGACCCTCGCCTTCGTGCCCTCGCTGCCCAAGCCGAAGCGGCCCACGTCGCCGATCGCACCGCTCAAGGCGCTGCGCCACCGCGGTCTGCTGACGATGGGCATCATGGCCCTGCTGTACAACTGGGGCTTCTTCACGATGCTCGGCTACGCCCCGTACCCGATGAAACTGAACGCCCACGAGCTCGGCCTGGTCTTCACCGGCTGGGGCCTGCTGGTGGCCGCCTTCAGTGTCTTCTTCGCCCCCCGCCTGCAGGCCCGCTACGGCACGGCTCCCGTCCTGTACGCCAACCTGCTCGGCCTCGGCATCGTGATGGCGATCATCGCCGCCGGCGTCGCCACCCCCACGGTCGTCATCGTCGCCGTCATCGTCAGCGGAGCCTTCATCGGCATCAACAACACCCTGACCACGCAGGCTGTCATGCTCGTCTCCCCCGTCGAGCGCCCCGTGGCCTCGTCCGCCTACGGGTTCCTGCGCTTCATCGGCGGCGGTCTGGCCCCCTTCGTCGCGGGCAAGCTCGCCGACGCCACGGACCTGAGCGTCCCCTTCTACCTGGGCGCCGCCACCTTCCTCCTGGCCATCCCCGTGCTGGCCAGCGGCCACGGTCTGCTGCGCAAGGCCGAGGCGAAACTGGGCGAGAGTGAGCCCGTCACCCCGTCACTCACCCCCGTCGGCAGCCCGGCCGTTGCGACCGACGCACCGCCCGTCATCGTCGCGGTAGGCGCCCACGGCAGGGCCGCTTCCATCGTCGACGCCGCGGCCCGGCTCGCCCGCGACACCGGCAGTCCACTGGAGGTCGTCCACGTCCAGCAGACCGCGGTGGTCGAGGAACAGGCCGTCGACACCGAGACGGACGAGCAGGCCCGCGCCGCCGTGACCGCCCACCTCGACCGCCTCAGTGCCGACGGCGTCGCCGCCACCGGCCAGATCCTGACGAGCGTGGGCGACCACGCCGCCGCCGGCCGCGCTCTCGCCCACCACGCGGCGGAGGTTCACGCCCGAACGGTGGCCATCGGACGCTCGCCGCGCGGCCCCGTCGCCCAGTTCGCCGACGGCAGCCTCACCACGGCCCTCACCCACGCCGCCACCTGCACGGTCGTCCTCGTCGACCCCGACAGCACCCCCCGGCATCTGACGAAGGCCAGCCTGGCGGAGATACGCAACAGCGGGGTCTGAGCCATCGCCGCTCCACATCTGTCCGTTTCCGGGCCGGCATCTCTCGCGGGTCGCGGCGCGCTCCTCGCGTCGCGACCCGCGGCCGTATCCGCACCAGCGGGCCCAGACGTACCTGACGCCAGTCGAGCCGGATACGTGTGCCGTCCCGGTCGGCGATCCGATGCGGTCGGTGCAGGGGGACACTGAACGCCACCCACGTCGCTCTCGCGGGCTTGGTCACCTGGCCGTAGGCAGCGAGATGGTCATCACGCACCCACGCCGCCGTAGGCGTCGCCTTGGTGGCTTCTTCGCCCCGTTCCCCCCGGACATCACGCCTGGGTGTCATGTGGCTCGGAGCCGTGACGCCCGCATGCCTGACCCGGCCTCAAGCGCGCAAGGTCAGATGATTCGACGTCCCATCTTCGCCGACTGCCGGTTGCGCCCCTTGGTGTCCCACCACTCCTCCAAATGGGCATGGACGAGGTGCACGAGCTGCCGCAGTCGGTCGGGAGAGGGCGCGGGCGAGGTGAATACATCCGCCCAGGACTTGTCCTCCCAGGGCAGAGAGACCGTCCAACGCTCATCCGGGTGACCCTGATGGCTCACCGCCAGCGAGTACGTCAACGTCGCGCTGCGGTCTGGACGGTGCTCCACGGACAAGTCGAGGACATCGAACCGGAGTCCGTCAGCGGCGACGTACGAGCGGCTCAAGGCCATCTCGGCAGGTGTCTGTTCCTCCACAGGGACCAACTGACTACCCTTCCGGTCCCGCGCCGCCTGGCCAGCGGCCCTCGTAGAACTTCCGTGCCCCGGTCGTGGAGCGTACGCCGGCCAGGTCTGCCGAGGCACGGCTGTTCCCCCGATGAGGCCGGTGGCGATGAAGGCCGGCCGAGTCTCTAGGCCCCGCCGCCCTGAGCGCCCTCGTCCTGGGCCCCGTCCCGGTCGGGCGCCACTTCTTCCGTGGGAGCCGTCGCCGGGCCGGACTCCTCGGAGACCTCGGCAATCTCGGGAAGGGCCTGTTCGGCCCAGATCACCTTTCCCTGGGGCGTGTACCGGGTGCCCCAGCGATCGGCGATCTGCGACACCAGGAACAGGCCACGGCCGCCCTCGTCCATCGTCGCGGCATACCGCAGATGCGGAGAGGTGTTGCTGCCGTCGGCGACCTCGACGATCAGCGTGCGGTCGTAGATCAGCCGTGCGTGGATCGGCTCGGAGCCGTAACGGATGGCGTTGGTGATCAGCTCGCTCAGGACCAGCTCCACACTGAAGGCCACCTCGGACAGTCCCCACTCATCGAGCTTGCGGGCCACCTCGTCGCGCATCCCCGCGACGGCGGCCGGGTCGAGCGGCACGTCCCAGTCGGCGATCCGGTCGCGCGGCAGCCCCCGCGTGCGCGCGATCAGCAGGGCGACGTCGTCCTTGGGACGCTCGGGCAGCAGCTCGTCGAGCACGGCCTGGCAGCTCTCCTCGGGCGACCGGTCGGGGTGGCCCGACAGCGCTTGGCGCAGCAGTTCCATGCCCACGTCCAGATCGCGCCTGCGGTCCTCGATGAGACCATCGGTGTACAGGACGAGCTGGGCGCCCTCCGGGAGGTCCAGCTCGGCGGTCTGGAAGGGAAGCCCGCCCAGACCGAGGGGCGGCCCGGTCGGCAGTTCCAGGAAGGTGACGGTGCCGTCGGGGAGAACCAGCGCCGGCGCCAGGTGCCCGGCGCGCGCCACGACACAGCGGCGCGTCACCGGATCGTAGATCGCGTACAGACAGGTGGCACCCACGATGCCCGTGGCGCTCTCCGTGTCCGACTCGTCCTGGTCGATACGGCCGACGAGGTCGTCCACGTGGCTCAGCAGCTCGTCGGGCGGCAGATCGAGCGAGGAGAAGTTGTGCACTGCCGTCCGCAGCCGGCCCATGGTGGCGGCGGCGTGCAGACCGTGGCCGACCACGTCGCCGACGGTCAGCGCGACCCGGCTGCCCGACAGCGGAATCACGTCGAACCAGTCGCCGCTCACGCCGGACTGGGCGGGGAGGTAGCGGAAGCCGACGTCGAGGGCGCTCTGTTCGGGCAGGGCTCGCGGCAGCAGGCTGCGCTGGAGAGTCACCGCGAGGGCGTGCTCGCGGGTGTAGCGGCGGGCGTTGTCGATGCTGACCGCTGCTCGGGCCACGAGTTCCTCAGCGACCGACACATCCTCCTCGTCGAAGGGCCCGTGCTGCCGGGAGCGCCAGAAGTTGGCCATGCCCAGCACGACGCCGCGGGCCTTGATCGGGGCGGCGATCAGGGTGTGAATGCCGTAGTCGATGATCTGCTTGGTGCGCTCCGGGTCCTGCGCGTGCCAGCCCGTTGCGGTCGACAACTCGGTCACCAGCTCGGCGTGACCGCTCCCGTAGCCGCGGGCCTGGGGGGTGGACGGCAGGAAGTCGATCAGCCTGCCCGCCTCGTAGAGCGGGTGGTCGTCCCTGATGCCGTACACGGCCGTACGCCGCATGTCCGTCGCTGTGGGGGCCGGCTCCTCCCCGCGCAGTACGGCGTCGGCCAGGTCCACGGTGACGAAGTCGGCGAAACGGGGGACGGCGACCTGCGCCAGCTCGTCGGCGGTGCGCAGGACGTCCAGGGTGGTGCCGATGCCCAGTCCGGCGTCGTACAGCAGCTTGAGCCGCTCCCGCGCGATCTCCGCCCTGCCGGTCACCGTCCGCAGCTCGGTGGAGTCGCGCAGCGTCACCACCGTCCCCATGGGGCCGCCGCCGCTGTCCGTGTGCCGCTGGTTGATCGCCAGCAGCCGGTCTCCGGCATAGTGCACCTCGTCGGTGACCTCGCGCCCGGAGGCGAGCAGCGCCGCCGTCTCCGGGTCGAGGCTCGACAACTCCGACACGAGGTGCCCCTCGGCATCAGGGGGCAGCTCCAGCAGCCGTCTGGCCTCGTCGTTCACCAAGACCAGCCGTCCGTCGCTCCCGACGATCAGCACCCCTTCGCGCACGGAGTGCAGCACCGTGTCGTGGTGGTCGTACATGCGGGTCATCTCGTCCGGGGCCAGACTGTGGGTCTGCCGGCGCAATCGCCGGCCCACGAGTGCCGTGCCCGCGGTGGCCAGCACGAGTGCCCCGGCACCGGCACCCAGGATGATCGGCAGTTGCCGGGTCACCTGACTGGCCACGTTCTTGACCCTCAGCCCCGCGGAGACGAGCCCCACGACCTTGCCGTCGGCGTTGTCGATGGGGACGGTGGACTGGACCTCCCGACCGAGGGGGCCATTCACACTCTCCGTGTACAGCTTCCCCGCGAGCGACGGCGCGATGTTGCCCACGAACCGTTTGCCGATGAGGTTCGGCAGGGGGTGGGTGTAGCGGATGCCCTTGGTGTCCAGAACCACGATGAAGTCGACGCCCGCGGCCTTGCGTGCCGCCTCCGTCAGCGGCTGGAGGATCTTGCTCGGGTCGGGGCTCTCCAGCGCGGCCACGACACCGGGAGAGTGCGCGAACGTCTGCGCCACGGCGACGGAGCGGCGCTTGGCCTCGGCGTAGGTGTCCCGGTCCGACTGAAGGACCAGGGCTAGGACGCCGCCGGCTACGAGCAGCACGACAAGCGCCACCTGGAGGACGAACACCTGCCCGGCTACGCTTCGCGGGCTTCTGCTGACCAGGGACTTGAACGAAAGGCTTCTCAAGTCGGCGAAACGATTCGCCATGTGACCTTTGTAGCACTGGCCATCCAGAGCGGCCACAGGCCGCACCTCCCAGGGCAACCGCATGGCGGGACGCGCGGCCGGGACGTGCCCAGCCTCTCGCAGCCCGCCTCGCGCGCGGGGGCCCGACCCCACACATGTGAGGCGGTCTCCGCCGGGCCGTATCGTCCGGCGCCGGGCGACGAGCGCCTCGACGAGTCCCCGCAGTGTCTCCAGGCCCTCGATGACGTACCGCCGTTCGAGCGGACGCGAGCACGGCGTACGGCCAGTCAAGCCGCTCCCCCGCAGCGAAACGCGGACCCAGGGCTCGGGGAGGCTCGGGCCCCTCCACGCCGTGCGAGGAGGGCAGCTCCGCCACGGTCGCGACGCGACGGGGAGTCGCGAGCAGATACGCGCGGCCATCCCCTGGACGCGCACGGCCACCTCGTGGCGGTACGGAGCCGTCGCCGGCCCCGGCAGGACGCGCCGTGTCAGGTCCAGGTCGGCGGGCGGGCGGGCGGGCGGTTCGAACGAGCCGGGCGGGTTCCGCGCGTCGGTGATGCGGTACAGCCGGAACGGCCGGTCGAACGGCCAGTCCTCGCCGATCGCGGGAAAGCGCACACGGACATCGCGCCGTGCGGCTCGCACAGCGGCAGCACGACGCGCACAGCGCCCGGGTCCGGGAGCAATGGCTGTGGCTGGGAGCGCGCAGCCGCATGGACCACACAACACAGCAGGTGGGTCCTGGCCGAACGGCCCCGGAGCGGCCGATTACGGCAGGGCGGCTTCGGGGAGCTGGGGTATTGAGGTGCCGCTGCCTGCCTTGATTCCTTCGATCACCGCTTGGTGCAGATTCCGGCTGTGCCGCTCGGTCCGGCACGGCACCGGACTGCCGGCGACGGTGAACCATTCCAAGGTGCCGGTGTACTGGACCGACACATCGGCCTCTTGGCCGTCCCAGGTGGTGTGGACGGTCACGTTGCCCGTGATGACTCCCACCTCGTCGGTACGGACGCCACCCCGGCCGGTGTAAATCCCGGGGGTGGTCCATGATGCCCAGGCCATAACGTCAGCCTCCTCGCCTGTGTGCCGTGCGCGGCTCACGACTCGGCCGCACTCCGCTGTGCCGCGGACTTCTGGAGTCCGCGCCCTCGGAGTGGGCCACGAAGACGATCGCGAATCCGGGACTCGCGATCCGGCCCACCTCCTGGCGTGCTCGACGTCCATTGTGTTCCGCCCCGTTACGTATGAATAGAGGCTTTTCCTCCTGATTATGGGTAAGCCTTCGTGCGCAGCCCGCGACGGGGACCGGGATTCCGCCCTTCCCTTGCCGCCCGGCGCGGTGGCAGTCCGGGCAGCGGCGCCCAGGATGCCTCACGGATGCGCGCGCTCGGGGCGCTGCGGTCGCCACACGCCTCCGATCCCACGAGCGTCGGGGTGCTGCCGGATCGTGCACACAGGGTTCGGGGAGCAGCATGGAAGAGAAGGCCTCAACCGGCACGCGTTCTGAGCGGGCTTGCGCTGAGGAGGGAGCTCTCCAGGATGGATGTACACGAGCCGCGCCCGGAGCGGGAGGGGGACCGCGGGGCGGGGGCGGCGCCGCCGGGAGGGCTGCTCGATCTGCTCAGCGTGGCCGCGGTCGTGCTGGACGCCGCTGGGCGGATCGTGTTCTGGAGCCCCCAGGCCGATGAGGTGTTCGGCTACACGGCCGAAGAGGCTCTGGGCCAGTACGCGGCACGTCTGCTGGTCCACGAGGAGCAGCGGGACGTGGTGGTCGGGCTGTTCGCCGAGGTGATGGGGACCGGTGAGAGCTGGGCGGGCGCGTTCCCGATCCGGCACAAGGACGGCAGCACGCGCCTGGTCGAGTTCCGCAACATGCGTCTGGTGGACGACCTCGGCGACATCTACGCCCTGGGCATCGCTGCCGACCAGAGCACACTGCAGAGGGTGGAGACCGACCTCGCCCTGTCACAGCGCCTGGTCTCGCAGGCTCCCATCGGCATCGCCCTGCTGGACACGGACCTGCGCTATGTACTGGTCAACCCGGAGCTGGAGCGCATCAACGGCGTCCCGGCGGCCGATCACCTCGGCCGGTACCCGCACGACATCCTCACGTCCCTCGACGTCGAGTCGATCGAGTCCGCGATGCGCCGGGTACTCCTTGCCGGCACCCCCCTGATCGACCAGCACACCGTCGGCCGTACCCGCGCCGATCCGGACCACGATCACGCTTGGTCGGTGTCGCACTACCGGCTCGAAGGCTCCGGCGGGCGGGTGATCGGTGTGGCGTACTCGGTCATCGACGTCAGCGAACGCCATCGGGCCGCTGCTGAGGCGGACCGGGCCCGGCGCCGCCTGACCCTGATCGCCGACGCGTCCGCCCGTGTCGGCACGACCCTGGAGGTTGAGCACACCGCCCAGGAACTGGTGAAGGTGGCGGTGCCGGACCTGGCCGACATCGCGACGGTCGATGTCCTTGACGTCGCGCCCGACTCGCGCCGCTCCTCTCCCCCGGACGGACCGGAACTGTTTCGGCCGCTCGCCGTGGCCGCCGCCTATCCCACTCCGGCCGCAGCAGCCCTGCAGGCCGTCGACGGCACCCCGTACGACACGGACCGGCTGATCACCCAATGCGTGCACACGGGTCGGCCCGTCGTCGCCCATGCCGGACAGGAGGATCTGGAACGCATCGCCGTCAGCGCCGACAGCGCGGCCTCCTTCGCCCAGGCAGGCGTGCACTCCTACCTCGCGGTCCCGCTCATCGCCCGCAACGAGGTCCTCGGCGCCTTTGGTCTGGTGCGGGCACGCAACCAGCTCCCGTTCGACGAGGACGATGTGCTGCTGGCCGTAGATCTCGCTGCCCGCGCGGGCGTCGCCATCGACAACGCCCGCTTGTACCAGAGCGTCCGCAACACCGCCGAAACCCTCCAGCGCAGTCTCCTGCCCGTCGAGCTTCCACAGCCCACCGGCCTGGACGTCGCCTCCTACTACCAGCCCGCCCAAGCATCCAGCGAGGTCGGCGGCGACTGGTACGACGTCATCCCTCTTGCCCACGACAAGACCGCGCTGGTAATCGGTGATGTCATGGGCAACGGCATCGACGCCGCTGCCACCATGGGCCGCCTGCGCACCGCCACGTCTGCCTTCGCCGACCTCGACCTCGCTCCCGCCGAGGTCCTTCGCCACCTCGACAAGATCACGCTCGGACTCGAGCACTACATCGCCACCTGCATCTACGCCATCTACGACCCTCACACCCACCGGTGTCACATCGCGAACGCCGGACACCTCCCGCCCGTCCTCGCGTCAACCGGACGACCCCCTCAACTCCTCGAGTTGACCCCTGGCGCACCTCTCGGCGTCGGCGGTGTCTCCTTCCACACCACCACGTTCGACCTGCATCCCGGCGACCGTCTCGTCTTCTACACCGACGGCCTCGTCGAAACCCGCCACCAACCCATTGACGAGCGCCTCAACACCCTCCTGCGCACCCTGGAAGAACCCCGCAGACCGCTCGACGAAACCTGCCGATGGCTCGTTGACACCCTGCGGGGCACGGACGACCACGACGACGTCGCCCTCCTCATCGCACAAGCCACACCCGATGTCCCCCGACGACACCCGCGCCCTACGTGACCCGACGGCCCCGGGCCGGCTGGACGAAGGCCGCGCCCTTGCGCTCAGGCGGTCGGAGGTGTCCAAGCGGCTTCGGCTGCCTGGGCGGTGGGATGAGCGGGAAAGACCTGGTCCAGGCCGACGATGCTCAAAGTCCTGCTGCCGGTGTCGGGGACAGCGGCCGGGACGACGGTGGAGTGCGCGGCGCCGGCAATGTTGCGAGCAGCGATCAGGACGGTGATGCCGCTGGAGTCGCAGAGCGTGAGGCCACCGAGGTCGACCACGAGCTGCTGGCCGTGCTTGATCGGCAGGCTGGGGAGGAGGTCGCGGATCTCGGGCGCGCTGTCGTGGTCGAGTTCGCCGGCCAGCGCGATGACGGGGCCGGAGAGGGTGGTCCGCGTACGGATTCTCAACTGGCTCACTGCTGCTCTTCACGGTTGGAGCGGGGGCACGCTGACGGCAAGGACTGCCGTGTCGTCGTCCACCCCGGTGCCGAGGGTGTCGAGAAGTTCGCGGACGGCGGTGATCGTGTCCTGGGCGGTGGTGGGGGCAAGGGCACGGCCGAAGTCGAGGAGGGCTTCGTCACCGTAGCGGTCGCCGCGCTTGGCGGTATGGGCCTCGGTGAGGCCGTCGGTGTGCAGGAGCAGGGTGTCACCCGGGTGGAGGCGCACTGTGATGGCGGTGATGCGGGCATCAGGCAGGACGCCGATGAGCTGTCCGCCAGGGGTGGGTAGGTAGTCGGCGGTGCCGTCGGCGCGTATCAGCAGGGCGGGCGGGTGTCCGCCGCTGGCCAAGGTGATGCGGAACCCGCCGTGATCGCCGTCGGGGGTGAGCAAGCCGAAGAGGACGGTGCAGAAACGGGGGTCGGTGCCGTTGTACTCGTGGTTGAGGACGGTGTTGAGGTTTCCCAGGACGACGGCCGGGTCGGGGTCGTAGACCGCGGCGGCACGCAGGGTGTAGCGGGCCAGTGAGGTGACCGCTGCGGCGGCGGCGCCCTTGCCGCACACGTCGCCCAGGAACAGTCCCCACGTGCCCGCCCCGAGGGAGAACAGGTCGTAGAAGTCGCCGCCGACCTCGTCGAGGGAGGCCACGTGGTAGTGCGCGGCCACGTCCAGGCCCGGCACGCCGGCCAGGACCGGCGGCAGCAGCGTCTGCTGGAGCGTGGTGGCGAGCCGCCTCAGACGCTCACGTTCGCGCTCGGACTCCTGGCGCGCGCGCAGGAGTTCTTCCTCGTAGGCGCGGCGGTCGCGGGCGTCGAAGACGGTGGTGCGGATCAGCAGCGGCTGCCCGTTGCTGCCGGTCTTGACCTTGGAGGTCACCAGCACCGGCAGCCGGCTGCCGTCGGCCGCCTTCATCTCCAGCGCGATGCCGCTGATCTCTCCCTGCATACGCAGCAGTGGGGCGAAGTGCGTTTCGTGGTACAGCCGTCCCCCGACGGTGAGGAGGTCGGAGAACGTCCTGCGGCTCACCAGGTCGCCGCGCTCGTATCCCAGCCAGTTCAGCAGAGTGGTGTTGACCTTGGCGATCTGTCCGTCGAGCAGGGTGGAGAGGTATCCACACGGGGCATGCTCGTAGAGGTCCTCGGCGCTGTCTTCCAGTAGCGCGGAGAACGTCTGATCGTCGTCCACGCGCTCCTCCGGGTCACGGTCCGGGGCACCGTCGGTTCGGCACATCACGGCAAGGTCCCCGCGAACGCGGTGATCGCCTCGGCGGTCTCCTCGGGGGCGCTGAGCTGGGGGCAGTGCCCGGTGGCGTTCAGGGTGACGAGGCGGCTGCCCTTGATGCGGTCCTGGACGAAGGCACCGACCTCGGGCGGGGCGATGGCGTCGCTGGAGCACTGGACGACCAGGGTGGGCACCGTCACGTCGGCCAGATCGTCGCGGTTGTCGGACAGGAACGTCACGCGTGCGAAGACCCGCTGGATGTCCGGGTCGGTGGCACAGAAGCTACTGGTCAACTCCTCGCCCAGCTCGGGGCGTTCCGGGTTGCCCATGATGACCGGAGCCATGGCACCCGACCAGCCGAGGTAGTTCGCGTCCAGGGATTCGAGGAGTTCCTCGATGTCCTCGGCGCTGAAGCCGCCACGGTAGCCGGTCGCGGCGTCGTCAATGAAACAGGGAGAGGGAGCGAGCAGCACCAGGCCGGAGAAGTACTCGGGGTGCCGGGCGGCGCCCAGCACACCCATCATCGCACTCACCGAGTGCCCCACGAACGTCACCGGACCCAGATCCAGCTCGCGACAGATCTCCAGCACGTCCTCCACGTACCCGTCCAGGCTGGAGTGCCGTTCCCTGCTCCAGGCCGAAAGATCCGAGCGGCCCGCGCCGGCGTGGTCGAAGAGCACCACCCTGAAGTCTCGCTCCAGCGCGGGCACGACCAGACGCCACATGTTCTGGTCACACCCGAACCCGTGCGCCAGCATGACCACCGGCCCGCCCTCGCGGCCGGACACCCGCACCTGATGCCTGCTTCGCACGTCCATGCGGCCCATCCTCGCAGAGTCGTAGAACGCCAGGAACAAGTCGGCGCTGCTTGGCGCGCGCAACCGGCCGTCCGCATTGGTGCGGCGGCTCTGCTGCCGGCTGCCGCTTGCCCGGCGAGATCATCGAGCGGGCGGGCCGCGTCTGCCTCGACCATGACCGCAACGGAGTCACCAGCCGGGGAACCGGTCTTGGTCGTGCAGGATCGCGTCCAGGTCGAGAGGGCTCGCCCAGTACCGGTCCAGCGCATCCTCCGCCCGGCGGAACTGCTAGAGCCGAGCCAGATCTGTCATTCCACGGTGGCACGCACAGCGGTGGGGCCTCGGCGATGCTGAGCCTCCGCATCACGCACCAGGAACCTACGCTCGCCCCAGGAGTTGGCCCACTCGCGCCAACGACTCCGAGCCCCTCTGTCTGCCGTCCCGAAAGGAATCTACATGGCTGCTCCGACGAAGACCGTCGCCCAGAAACTGCTCATCAAGCCCGGCACCAGCGTCTGGGCCGCCCCGGAAGATCATCTGCCACTGATCGGGGTGCTGCCGGCGTACGTCGATGTGGCGGACGGCTTGAGCACGGCGACGACCGGGCTGTTGATCGCAGCGCACGAGGCCGCGCTGCGCAGGCTGCTCGACGAGCACCGCGACGGACTGACCGGCCCGGTCAACTTCTGGGTCGTCTATCCGAAGAGAAACAAGGCGGACATCAACCGGGACTCTCTCTGGCGGATCCTGGCCGAGTACGGGATGCGTCCGATCGCCCAGATCGCTGTGGGCGCAACCTGGTCCGCATTGCGCTTCCGGATGCTGCGTGAGGGCGAGGTCTTCAACGCCGGCGCGGGCGGCTGACGCCCTTCTGGGGCCTGTCGGTTCTGGGCCTCATCCGGCATCGGGACCAGCCGAGGCCGGCCGGCTCGGCGCTGACGGCGCAACCTCGAACAGTGCGCGACGCGTGCGAACCGACCGGGCCGGGTTGCGAGGATCACTCGTCGGCGAGCATGCCGGTCCGCAGTTTGGCGAGTGTGCGGCTCAGCAGGCGGGAGACCTGCATCTGGGAGACGCCGAGCACCTCGCCGATCTGGCTCTGGGTCATCTCCTGCCCGAACCGCATCTCGATGATGCGGCGCTCTCGGTCGCTGAGACGGCCCAGAAGAGGATTCAGGCAGTGCAGGTCCTCGACGGTCTCCATGCCGGGGTCGGGCTCTCCGATCAAGTCGGCCACCGTACGGCCCTGAACCTGGGCCTGTCCCGCCTCGCCGGCATCGGCGGGCATGTCCAGAGAGCCGGCGGTATAGCCGTTCGCGGCGACGACGCCCTCGATGACCTCGTCCTCGCTCAGTTCCATGTGCTCGGCGAGTTCCTTGACCGTGGGGTCACGGTCTAGGACGACCGCGAGTTCTTCCTTGGCCTTGGCGATGTCGACCCGCAGCTCCTGGAGCCGCCGGGGCACGTGGACCGCCCAGGTCGTGTCGCGGAAGTACCGCTTGATCTCACCGACGACGTAAGGAATGGCGAAGGTGGAGAACTCGACCTCGCGGGACAGGTCGAACCGGTCGATCGCCTTGATCAGACCGATGGTTCCGACCTGGACGATGTCCTCCATGTCACTGTCGCCACGGTTCATGAACCGGCGCCCGGCGAACCGTACGAGCGACAGGTTCATCTCGATGAGTGTGTTCCGGGCGTACTGATGCTCGCGGGTGCCCTCTTCCAGGAGTTGAAGCTGGTCGAAGAACAGCTTCGACAGTTTCCTCGCGTCCTGCGGAGCGACCTTTCCGGCATCCTCGATCCAGGGGAGCTCGCCAACGTCGGCCTGTGTTTCCGGCTGTGCCGATGCCCACGCCTGGGCGTGCTGCGTGCCCTCCGCGTCCCTCGCCTGCGACTCGACTGTCATGACCACACTCCCGGATCGGTTCGAGACCACCACCTGCCCGGACATGACGTCACCATGCGTCCTGCAGCAGGAGTTTTGACTCACGCACAGGTCGGCAGGTGCCCCGACCGTGTTCATCCCGGTGGTCAGCGGGGGCCTGTCCGGGCCGGAGCGATCGAGCTCTGGATGCGGTATCCCCCTGTGTCCACCGTCGGGTCGGGCTCCAGTGTGACCGTCACCGGTCCGGCGAAGACGTAGCTGTGCGCGGCAGCGTGATCTCGCACCTTCGCGGCCAGCACCGGCCCCAACCGGTGTACGTGCGAGCCGAGTTCACGATGACTCTCCTGAGGGAGGGCGACTGTGAACGCGTTGGGAACGAGGGTGCGTCCCCGTCCCAGAATCATGATGTTGTCGTCGCATTCGCGCCGGAGTGTCGACACGACCTCCACGCTCTCCCGCTTGGGCCGGAAGACCCGGTCCACCAGGTCCGCGGCCCACTTCTCCATCACTCTTTCGACGTTGCCCATCTTTCCCATCGCCGACGGCTGCCCGACCTCACCCGGATCATGTGCGGCCATTGGGGTGGTGTCGAGGAGTGGGCCTGACTGCGGTGCCGGGCCGGACGTCAGCGATCGATGACAGCGCTGATGACCTTGCCGCCGTTGTGGGACGGACTGACGGTGACGGTGCGCGCGAGCATCCGAATCAGGGGCCAGCCGAACCCGCCCGCGCAACCGTCGAGGTCAGGGGGACGTTCACGCGGGAACGCCGGGCTGGGGTCGCGCACGGCGATCTCCACGACGTCTCGGTCCGCAACCAGATGAAGTCCGGTGACGCCTCCTGCATGCCGGAACGCGTTCGCGACGAGTTCAGAGACCACGACAATGGCGCTCTCGACCCTCTCCTGAGAGGGAGCGGGAACAAGGCCGCAGAAGAATTCGCGCGTGGCATGACGTGCTTGAGTCGCCGTGATCTGAGAGGGCACCGCTCGATGGCCTTCGTCAGACCGGCAGTCCCCCATCTCCCATGGCTCCTGGCTCATGTCCGAACCCCCGTCGAGAAAGGGATGATCTAGCAGCAACGGACCTTCTGCCCCCAATTGGCGATCGCTAACGTCAGCACTCCGGGCAAAGAGCCCTACTCTCATGCCCGTTCGGGGAACCCGCTCGGCGTATTGATCGCGCCCATCGGCTACGGCCCGCGGCCGAAGAAGCCGGACTTCAGGTCACCGATGACGGCGTCGAGTGGGTGCCCACTCACGATGAACGGTCCATTCCAGGGCGCGCTGAGTGCGAAGAGCAATGCCAGGCTGAGCCCGACCACACTCGCAACGCCCACGACGAGCAGTGACGTTCGCAGGCTGCTGCGGAAGATCAGTGCGCCGGCGTTCACGATCAAGGCCAGTCCGCTGACCACAAGCGTGACGACGTAGAGCGCGGGAACGTCGCGCGAGGCGGCCGCGATGCGGGCGCGACGACTACTGGTGACGCTGTCCAGGGACACCAGCAGCTCCGTGCTCGCCGGGGTTCCCAGCTCGGGCCGGGCCGCCTCGGCGCGCACGCTCCGCTCCAGTCGTGCGATCGCGCGAGCGGTGGCCGGGTCGTCACCGGACGCCGCTGCCGCACCCTCCCATTCTCTGGCACGCGCGGTCTGCAGGTAGTCCAGCAGTGCTGCATGGATCGGCTCCGACTGGACTCGCGGACTTGTCGCCGCCCACCCCAGGCGGGAGGCTGCGGCCGCCTCGTCGCTCACCAACCCCTCTGCTGCGCGCAGGTAACTGGCCTCGCTGGCCAGTGTGAGTGCCGCAAAGATCGCGAAGGCAGCGCCGAGTGTAGGCATCAGGGGCGTGGCGATCTGCGGCACCCGGTCCTGTTCCCCGACCGGCACGAGGGCCCGGACGCCGACCCGTGCCACGACCGCGACCAATAAGGCTAGGAAGAGCCAGCCCACAACCAGTACCACCGCCGGCAGCGAGGTCAACCAGTTCACCACATCACCTACAGCGTGTTCCCACGAGCGTCACACGGCGGCGAAACATCGGCCCCGCGACCTGGAGCTCCTCGTCAATCACCTTCACCGAACGCTCCATCATCACAGGTCGAAGACCTCCGATGCGCGCGACGCCCGGCACGGCACCTCGCTTCGTTGGCCAAACAGCCGAATACGGCCCAGGACCAGGACCAGGACCACCAGGCTGTTCGGCCGCCGTGCGATGCACCCACCTGCCGCCGTTCGTTTCCGCCAAAGGTTGCGAGACGCGCCCGTAGTGGTGGAGCCTCTTGCTGAGGCGATCAGCCCTCAATTCCGAGGACGTCCGTGACCCGGGCGCCTGGAGAGGCTTGAGCCGTATTGGGGCGCCGGCACATGCTCGCGCCGCCGCGTGCATCACAGGAGTGCTGACCGCTCCAACGTGGCGTAGTAGTTGCCCACTTCGGTGAGATAGGCCGCGTCGGTGGTCTGGCTGTCGAGCGTGAAGCGGGGCGCCGCCTTGATCTCGTCCCTGGTGTGAGTGACCGTCACGGTCTGGGCAGCCATGTCGATGGCGACAACGATGCCGGCCGGGATCAGGACGCTTTTGCCGAACACCCACACACCGGTATCGACGACCAGGTGCTGCATGCCGGGCTCATCCACCTGACGTTCCACCTGGCCGACGATCCCGTCGGGCGCCGTGAGGGTGAAACCCGTCAACGCCGACTGCCCCTGTCCCTGATAGCCGATGCCTGCCGGGTAGGCCCAGACGCTCTGCATGAGGTGGTTCCCTTCTCTCGCCGATACTCGCCACTGGCAGGGTCGCGAGGCCGACTGCGACGTTGATGTCCTCGACTGCCCGCCGCGGAATGGCCCCGCTCAGCCTTCTCCGTACCCAGGTAACAGACCGTCATACAACAGTTTCGCTCTCCTGTAGGCCACGCGAGTTCTACCTGGACCCGGGCTGAACACGCCGCCAGAAGCCTTCACAAACCGCCTACCTGCACATTCACCCCCACACACGACCGCCGACGACGGCTCGGAACCACCCACCGGAAGACGCGCCATTTTCATCGCGCTCCCGCGGGGTAGATGCGCTCTGTAACGACAGCCGCACCGAAGTCCTCCCGAGGGGTGAAGCCCATGCAGCACCCGCCAACGGCCGAAGAACCCCAGGCCTACCCGGCCGAGGCCCTCAGCCGGCCGCAGAAAGCGGCCGACGCCCGTGACGCGGCGAGCGGTTTCCTCGCCTGCCTCCACCCCGCCCCACCGACGCCGACCGCCCAGGACCTGCTCCTGCTGGTCTCAGAACTCGTCACCAACGCCAGGCGCCACGCAGGCACCGTGACGGCACTTCATCTGAGCGCCGACCGGCGGCACATCCACGTCGCCGTCGACGATCCCAGCCCCGCGCATCCCCAGGACCGCAGTCCCGACCTGTCGGGTTGCGCGGGGGGTATCGGCTGGCCCATGATCCGCCGCCTGGCCCGAACGCTCACCGTCCACCCCCAGCCCGGCGGCGGTAAATCGATCCATGCCACGCTCCCCCGCTGAGCACCGATCCCACGATCTCGGATCCTGCCTGCTGAGCCCCCGTCCGGCACTTGGCCAGGCGGCACAGGGCGGCGAACTGTTCGCCTGAGAACCGGCCCGCCCGCACGTTCGAGACTTCGCCCGCGAACGGGACCGCTCCCGCTGGTCGACGATCCACACATCGCGCCACCGTGCCCCATCGGCGGAGACTCCAGGCACGCGACCATGAACCTGCTGTGAGGAGAACTCGTGACTTCCGAATTCCCTGCTCCGCTCGACAATCCCGACGACGCCACGGCAGACGCCCTTGACCCGCGGCCCAAACTGCCGGGGCCCCAGACGGACCCGACCGCCCAGGGCCACTTCACCCGCGCCCAGCTGACCCGTTCGCCGGACGACGCAAGCTGGGAGATCGCCGTGGTCCTGTACGGGGTCCCGGCCGATGAGTGGCCCTCGATGAACCTGCCCGGCACCGAACCCCCCACCCTGAGCGCACGCGGAAAGGTGCTCGCAGACCTGGGCTACGTCCAGACCGGCCCCGGACCCGGTTGCCACTACTGGGAGTGGGCCGAGTGCCAAGACGGCGACCACACGACCGTACAACTGATGGCACACACCGAAGTTCGGCCCAGCAGCATGCCGGAGATCCAATGAACACCGTGGCCTTCGCGCCGTGCCCTCGCGTGTGACCATGTGCACCGGCCTCGGCGCACCCGTGCCGCAGGTGACCCCATGGCCGCCGATCGCCGGGCGAGTGGGCGACGACGGGGTCGGCGCCGCTGTCGGCCGACGCCGTGCCGGCATCGCCGAGGACGGCTGCACCGGCCGCGACGAGCAGCGAAGGGTTCTTGAAAGACGCGGGACATGGATCTGTCTCGCGCAGATGGGAACTGGCGGACGGAGACGGAGAGCCTGCGTCCGTGAGGGGCGCGCTGGTGTGTCCCTCGTCCGGTTCTCCGTGGCATCGGCCCGGCTGATCGGCCGTTCCGGCGACTGCTTCCCGTAGAGATCAACGACGCGCGGCCTCTGTGCCGCGTTCAGTGGGCGCAGGCTCCGGACTCGGCGTGGCGCGCCCTCATGGCATAGCTGTTGTCCCGCTTGTCCGGTGGAGGGGGCGGGGCAATGTGCTGTCGCCGGATCTCCCGACGGGCCTGAGCGATCAGTTCGTCGAACTCTTCGTCGGTCATCTCGCCATCACCTCCCGTGGCACTAGTAATACGTAGCGCACCGGCTATCCGGATTGGTCTGCTTGTCCCCTCTTGGGCTGCTTCCTTCGGTGAGGGTGGACCAGACATTCGGATCCGCGGGGCCCTTGGATTGGTCGAAAAGAAAGTTCCCCTCAAATGAGCGGGAGACCAATCCGCCGGGGCCATCGCCTCGAATGGCCGGTGTGAGCAAAGAAGCGAAGACACCAAGGCGCCGCGGGGTGTGGCGACTTGTCGGGCTCGGCGCGTTGAGTGGCCTCCTGGCGGGTTACACCGCGCTGGCGACGGCCGAGCTCGTGTCTGCGGCGGTACGTCCTGAGTCGAGTCCCGTCGTCGCGGTGGGCGGGGCGGCGATCGACCGCACGCCCGCCGGGGTGAAGGACTGGGCGATCCGCCATTTCGGGACCAACGACAAGCTCGTCCTGCAGCTGGGCATCCTTGGCGTCCTCACCCTTCTCGCCCTCGTTCTCGGGGCGCTGGCGGCCAGGTACCGGCGTATCGGCGCTGCAGGAGTCCTGATGTTCGGCTTGGTCGGGGGGTTTGCCGCGACGAGCCGACCGGACTCCACGAGCGTCGCCGACGCCCTGCCGTCGGTGGCGGGTGCCGTGGTGGGAGCTCTGCTCCTTCATCACCTCGTCGGGCGCCTGCAGTCCGGCCGACCGTCGGCTTCCGTCGACGCGCCGGCCGTCGAGGAGGGCGTGACGACTCCTGAAGGCGGAGGTGCGGACCACCCCGGTGCAGCTGACTGGGACCGGCGGGGGTTCGTCGTCGCGGCGACGGCGGCTGCGGCCGCGTCGACGGGGATCGGCCTGGTGGGCCGCTCCCTGAACGGTTCGCAAGGGCAGAACGCCGTCGCGTCCCGCCGCCGGATCACGCTGCCCGCCCCGGTCTCGGCCGCCGCACCTGTACCCAAGAGGGCCGCGCTGCGGATCAAGGACGTCAGTCCGTTCATGACGCCCAGTCAGGACTTCTACCGGGTCGACACCGCGCTGGTGGTGCCCAAGGTGGACGCGAATTCATGGCGGCTGCGGATCCACGGCAAGGGTGTCACCCGCGAGGCGAACGTGTCGTTCGCAGCTGCTGCGCATGCCGCTGATCGAACGGAACATCACGCTCGCCTGCGTCTCGAACGAGGTCGGCGGCCCGTATGTCGGCAACGCGCGGTGGATCGGCGTGCGCCTGGCCGACCTCCTGCGCCAGTGCGGGGTCAGGCCGCCGTCGAAGGGCGGGCCCGCCCATCAGCTGGTCGCGCGTTCCGTCGACGGGATGACCATCGGCAGCCCGGTCGAGGACGTCATGGACGGCCGCGACTCGATGCTCGCCCTCGGGATGAACGGCGAGCCACTGCCCTTCGCCCACGGTTTCCCGGTGCGCATGGTGGTGCCCGGCCTGTACGGGTTCGTGTCCGCCTGCAAGTGGATCCAGGACATCGAACTCACCACCTTCGACGACTACGACCCGTACTGGGTGAGGCGGCACTGGGCGCGCAGGGCGCCGATCAAGACACAGTCCCGGATCGACACCCCTAAGCCGTTCGCACGCCCAAAGGCCGGCACGATCATGGTCGCCGGAGTGGCCTGGGCCCAGCACCGCGGGATCGACAAGGTCGAGGTCCGCGTCGACGACGGGCCCTGGCGGCGGGCGGACCTGGCCGCCGAGGACACCACGGACACCTGGCGTCAGTGGTCGTTCCCGTGGGAGGCCGCGTCCGGCGGTCACACCGTGACCGCCCGGGCCACCGACCACACGGGCCGGACCCAGACGCAGGAGCGGACCCGCACCATCCCTGACGGGGCCAGCGGCTGGCATTCGGTGGTGGTCACCGTGGACTGACCATCGCGCTACTACCTCGACCTCACGACCTGAACTCAGCATCCTCACCCCATTTTCAAGGAGTAAAAATGAGCACCGTCACCCGCCGAACCCGTCGTGGAGCCCTCGTTCTCGCCGCGGCGGCCATGCTGCCGCTGGCGCTCACCGCCTGCTCGAACGACGACGGCAAGGACAAGGCGGCCTCCGACACGAAGTCGTCCGCGGCGTCCGACAAGGCCACCGACAATGGCGGCGACAGCGGTTCGGGCGACATGGGCAGCAAGGGCGAGCCGTTCGGCCCGGCCTGTGCCTCCGTGCCCAAGAGCGGCGCGGGCTCCTTCGACGGCATGGCCAAGGACCCGGTCGCGACCGCCGCGTCCCACAACCCCGCCCTGTCCACCCTCGTGACCGCGGTCAAGAAGGCAGGACTGGTCGACACCCTGAACAACGCCCAGAACATCACCGTGTTCGCGCCGACCAACGACGCCTTCGCGAAGATCCCGAAGGCCGACCTGGACAAGGTCCTCAACGACAAGGCCACGCTCACCAAGATCCTCACGTACCACGTCGTGGGGCAGAAGCTCGCGCCCGAGGACCTGGAGAACGGCTCGTACACGACGCTGGAGAAGTCCAAGCTGACGACCGCCGGCTCCGGTGAGTCCTACAAGGTCAACGACTCCGCCAGTGTGGTCTGCGGCAACGTCAAGACGGCCAACGCGAACGTCAACATCATCGACACGGTTCTGATGCCGAAGAAGTAGCGCGCGTGGGGGCGAAGGGCCGACCGCGGATGGTCGCCCTCCGCCGCCGCCTTGTGCCCGACGGGAATTGAGGTGACCTCCCCGACTCCGCGTCTGCGCACGTCGGTGCCCATGCGGAGTCGGGTCGCCGCGCCGCGGGCCCTCACTCCCGAGTACGACGGCGGACCCGGCTCACTGGTGATACGGAGCAGCCGCCGAAAGAGATTGGTCCGCATGTCCACTTTTGTCGCCCCGACGGTACTGGTGCCCAGCGCCGCTGGGACAGCCGGGAACGGAGCTCACGAATGATCACGACAGCACAGCGGCTCACCACGCTCCTGGAGGACGTCATAGGCGGCCCTATGCCCGTACGCCTGCGCGCCTGGGATGGCACCGAGAGCGGTCCGCACGGAGCCCCCGTCGTCGTCATCCGATCACGCCGCGCGCTGCGTCGGCTGCTCTGGCAACCGGGAGAGCTCGGCTTGGCCGAGGCCTACATCGCGGGCGATCTGGACATCGAGGGGGACCTCGGTGACGGACTGCGCACCCTGTGGCAGAGCCCGCAGGCCGCCGCCCCCAGGCCGGGGGCGGCGCAGATTGCCGCTGCCGCTCTCACAGCCGCCCGGCTCGGGGCCCTCGGCCCCCGGCCACCCGCCCCCGCGGGGCGCGCGCGGTTGCGGGGTGCTCGCCACACCACCAGTCGCGACCGCGCGGCCATCAGCCACCACTACGACTTGTCCAACGAGTTCTACGAGCTGCTGCTCGATCCGTCGATGGCGTACTCCTGCGCCTACTGGGCACGTGAGGACTCCGAATACGGCCTGGGCGAAGCGCAGCGCGACAAGCTGGAACTGATCTGCCGCAAGCTGCGGCTGCGGCCAGGAGCGCGGCTGCTCGACATCGGCTGCGGTTGGGGTGCACTCGCCCTGTACGCGGCCGAACACCACAAGGTCCAGGTGACGGCCGTGACCCTCGCCCGCGAACAGCGCGACGCCGTCCTCGCCCGCGTGCGCGAGCGTGGCCTCGACGACCTGGTCGACGTCCAGTTGCGTCACTACCGCGATATCGAAGGCGGTCAGTACGAGGCGGTCACCTCCATCGAGATGGGAGAGCACGTCGGCGACGAGGAGTACGCCGGCTTCGCGGCGCTGCTGCACCGCGTTCTCAGGCCGCAAGGTCGGCTGCTGGTCCAGCAGATGTCCCGAGGTGTACGGGCGCCGGGTGGAGGAGCCTTCATCGAGACGTACATCGCGCCCGACATGCATATGCGCCCCCTCGGTCAGACCGTCGAGCTGCTGGAGGGTGCGGGGCTTGAGGTGTGTTCTGTGGAGTCGATGCGTGAGCACTACGTGCGCACCATCGCCGCCTGGCACCACACCCTGGAAAAGCGTTGGAACGACTTCGTCGACCTCGTCGGGGAGCCGACTGCACGGGTCTGGCGGCTCTACCTCGTGGGCGGTGGTCTCGCCTTCGAGGCGCGCCGCATGGGAGTGGACCAGCTCCTCGCGGTCCGGCCCGACGCCCGCGGCGGCACCGGGATGCCGCGCACCCTCGCCCATTGGTACGGGACGGAGGCATCTCCGCAGGTCTGAGCCGACGCGAAAGCACGATCCCGCGCCGCAGCGCGCGGCCGCGCATGGAGTGATGGACCAGTACGGTCGGTACCTTTGCGCCGCGCTGGGCGAGCCAGGCCGCCGCTCCGGCGCCTGGCTGCTCGGCAGCGTGCCGGGCCGGGGCGGCACAGGCGTCCTGTTCACAGGCATCGACTGTGCTGGTCCACACGCCGGCTGCTGACACACGGCTGCCGGCGTGACTCTCGGCAGCCGCACGACTCCTGTGCGGCATGAACCACGTGTGACCGGCCCTCCCTTGGGACTTCGATCAGTTCCACTGCGAGCCCGAACCCGTTCGAGGTGCGATCCGGCAGGGTGCGAGGGACCGTTGAAGCATGACTCACCCACTCGTCCCGCCGACAGAAACGCCGCCGGCGGAAGGGTCGATCGCTGAAGCACATCAAGAACGGGCCGACGGTGGCATCTGGGAACACCCCTACTTGTGGGTGTCCCTCATCGCGCTCGGATCAGTGCTGGTGGCCGGCTACTTCCTGGCACGCATCTGGGGTTGGTGACCAACGCTCGTCAGACTGCTCCGGCAGCAGGCGGTCAGGCCTGCTCGTTTACGGCCGCCGCCCGAAGGCGCCCTGACGGGGCACTGGCAGCTGCACGGGTGTGAGCTGGGGGCGCTTTCCCGGCTGGCACACAGTGCGCTGCCGCGGCAGCCGGCACGCGTGCGTGCAGGCAACTACTCGGATGAAACCGAGGACTCCGGCGCCAGGAGGGCGATGGCCTCGCGCAGCCCTTGGGGCTGAACCGCTCCCTCGATCCTGGCCCCTCTCCAGCCGGGTCCGGCCAGCACGAGAGCAGCCTGTTGCCGTGCACCATTGACTCCCCACCCCATTCCCAGGAGATGGACAGCAAGCGGGGCGCTGGCCAGAGAACGGGTCTGCGACCAGAGCACGACAGCTGCCGGCCCCGTACGCAGGACCGCCGCAATCAGTGCCTCGGCGGGGACGGCGGCACCGAGCATGCGCACGGGCCGCCCGCGCTGCAGCAGGGCGGCGTGGACGGCTTCGAGCGGCAAGGTGTGCTGTTCGCCGGGGACACAGGCCAACAGCACCGGGGAGCTGCCCTTGCGCGTCTCGCCGGGCCCCAGAAGCAGCTGTGCGTTGCGCAGGGCGGTGGACACGTGCCAGGACAAGAGGTGCTCGACCTCGACGTAGCGGTCGCCGGAGGACTCCCATTTACGGCCGACGGCATGCAGGGTCGGCATCATGAGTTCTTCCCATGCCGCGACCACTCCGTGCTCCTGGACGAAGGCGTTCAACTGCTCCTGAATCGCGACGGATTCGAGGCGAAGGGCGGCCCGGGCAAGGCCACGGCACTCGGCGCGCACCGCGCCGAACGGCAGGCCGGATGAGCCGCGGCTGCCCGCTTTGCCAGAGGTGCCTGCTGCCGTGGCAGAACCGGCCGGAACGGGCCGCGTTCCTCCCTGTCCTTGTGGCGCGGAATGAGCCCGCCGCTCTTTCGCGCTGCGTGCTGCTTCGGCCGGCGAGACCCCGGAGGCCGTCAGGCTGCACATGTCCTCGACCATGGCGACGTCCTGCGGAGACCAGCGGCGGTGGTGGCCGCGCCGGCGCCGGGCGGGCCCGAGACTGTAGCGCTGGTCCCACGACCGCAAGGTCGTTGGCGAAATACCCAGCCGACGGGCCAGCGCTCCTGACGTGATGGAGGCGCCAGGGGGCTCCGAGCCTCGGAGGGACGGTTTGGGACTACTGCCGTCGGAAGCCATGACTCCAGCATATCGACGCGTAATCGATGCGTCGTGGTTGATAGGCGGCCTGACAGGACAGATGACGGCGGCTGCATCTGACACGCCCCGGCAACCTGAACCCCCGGTGACACCGCCTTTCCGTCCCGCAGATCCACCGCACCCCGCAATCCCCTGCCTCCAGAGGTGACCGATGTCAGCCGCGTCTCAGATCCGTCACCCCTCCCCCAGAGACCTTGCGCTCATCGCCCTGGGCGATGAGACGCCCACGCCGACAGAACGCCACCTGCGGGACTGCCCGGCATGCCGCTCAGCCCTGGACTCGTTCCTGCGCGTCTTGCGGGCCGGCCGCGCAGCGGCGACGGAGTCGGTGCAGCCACCCGCCCACGTCTGGGAGGCGATCCGCAGGCACCTGTAGACGCATGCCGACCGTCTTCAATCGATGCACTTTCGATGCGACTCGCTCGATGTCCTCGAACTCGCGAGAGTGAAGATCACTTGTTCGGCGACGGAAGGGCCCGCCCCATGCGCGCTCAGAGCACCCCGCAGACGCACGAGCATGACCTGCACGAGCAAGACCTGTGGGCCCCCATCGAAGAATCGCTGGCCGACGAGGAAGTCGCGGCAGGGCTGCAGCGCGGGGAGGAAGCGTTCCTCGAGGCTGCCTACCGCCGCTGGAGCATCCTGGTCCACACCCTGGCCTACCGCTCGCTGGGCGACTCCCGTGAGGCCGAGGACGTCACGCAGCAGGTCTTCCTGGCGGTGTGGCGCGGGCGCGAGGGGTACAACCCGCAGCGCGGCGCCTTCGCCGGATGGGTCGTGGGCATCACGCGTCGCAAGATTGCAGACGCCCTGACCGCGCGGACCCGCAGGGCCGCCCTGGCCTCGGCGGCGAAGACGTCGCTGAGCCTGGCGGCCCCCACTTGCGACAACATGGCACGCCAGGTCCTTGACCAGGTCCTGGTCAAGCACGAACTGACGCTGCTGCCCGCACCGCAGCGGCGCGTCCTGCAACTGGCCTTCTACGACGACCTCACGCACACCCGGATCGCCGAGGTCACGGGTTGGCCTCTGGGCACCGTCAAGAGCCACTCCAGGCGCGGTCTGAACCGCTTGCGTCAGCGCCTTGTCGCCACCGACGCGTGCTGACCGGCACCCGCGGCCGGTGAGGCCAGGTCCCGCACCACTTCACGGGCCGCCCGCGCTCCCGAGGCCATCGCTCCCTGGACCGATCCAGTGGTGCGGTGATCGCCGCACACATAGCGGCCGCCGCCGACGCGTGAAGAGCGACTCAAGGAGTGTGGTGGCGCCATCACCGGCAGGGCATGCGTAATGCTGCGCACGGCCACCAGCTCCCAGGCACTTGTGTCCGTGCCGTACACATCGGACAGGGCCTGGCGCACTGTCGCTTCGCGTCCGGGGGCTTCAGCGCCGAGCACCGAAGTGGCCACCAGGGCGCGATGTGCCGGCGCGTAGGAAGGCACGACTTCGCTGATCACACAGGTGTTCAGGAAGCGTCGCCGCGCATCCACCAGCAACACGGGCTCGTTCAGCGGTGACGGCGCCATGGAGTGGTAGTACGTCGTCACGCTTCGATAATCGGGCACATCCATGTGCGGCAGCAGTGCAGCCGCAGTTTGCGGCCCCGCCGCAACCACCACCGCCCTGGCGGAGACGGAGGTGCCCGCCGCCGTCAGCACACCGCGGTCCGTCAGCTGCGCGACGGGCGTCTCGAGGCGCACCGTTGCCTCGCTCAGGCGGTCCGCGAGCATGCGTGGCACCGCTTCGATGCCGTCGGTCGGCAGACACAAGGTTCCACGCAGCATGCTGCGCCACACCAGGTGGAAGACGCGGCTGGACGTCTCCAACCCGTCCTCGAGGAAAATGCCGGACACGAACGGCCTGAGCACATCCTCGATGAATGCCTCGGAGAAACCGGCCCGGCGCAGAGCGGAAAGCGTGGTTCGCTCTCCTCTGCGCTTGAGCATCGACGCGGGAAGCAGCATGTCGCGGACCGACATCGACCCGAGCGCTACGACGTCGCGGGCAGACACCACCGATGGGCGGCACAGTCCGCCCAGAACATCGGGACGGCGCATCGGATCGTAGAGCGCGATCTTCCCGGTGCCTGTGTGGACCTGCATGCCGGGGGTGAAGGGCCGCAACCGCAGGTCGCGCAGGCGCAGTCGGCGCCGGACCTGGGGATAGGCGGTGTTGAAGACCTGAAAGCCGCGGTCGATCACGAATCCGTCGACCCGATCGGACCGCATCCGGCCGCCCACGCCATCCGAGGCCTCGAGCACCTGGACCCGGAGACCGGCTGCCTGAAGATCAGCCGCGCATGCGAGCCCCGCAATCCCCGCTCCGACGACCACCACATCGTTCTGTCCGCCTGTCCGGACCATGAGCCACCTCCACGGATGCTCCCCCGAAACGAGGCGCCCTCTCAGGTCGCCCTGCTGTCTCTGTCGGCTCGTTCCTGGCGTGTGCCCGTCGCGGATGCGGCATGCGCTGCGGAGCGCGGGCCGTGCCGTGCCGTGCCGTGCCGTGGCATGAGCCGACAGGGATCACCCCAGGGCGTGGGCCGCCGGGGACGGCCCACGCGGAAGGGGTTCTACTGAGCCTCGGTGCCGAGGGCCTCGGCGGCCACGCTCTGGGCGATGGCCGTGGGCCTGCCCGCTTGCAGGGCGCGATGTGCGGCAGCCTCTGCCGCCGCTTCCCGGGGATGGCGCCTGCGCCAGTAGGGGTTGTCGTGCGGCAGACGGCTGGATACACGCCCGTACATGCCGAACGTCAGGATGACCAGTCCCATCACAAAACTGAAGATGACGTTGCTCAGGCCGAAATCGAGCACATTCGCGGCCTTGTCCAGGATGAACAGGTGCACGAACCCACTGATCAGGAACAGGGTGCCGACGGCCATGTTGAGCGTCGAGGCGACGTTGCCCCCGATGACGCTTCCCGCAACGAGGGCGAGTCCGACGACCACGGAAATGAGGCTGAGGACTCCGTTCGTGCTCATGCCCGCGATGTGGCTGCCGCTCGTGTCGAAGGGGCTCAGCTGGTCGGCGAGGCCGAGGCAGCCGAAGACCAGCAGAACCACGCCGCAGAACGCGGCACCCCAGCGGTACACCTGCGCCAGCTTGTGGTCGAGGGGAAGTTCGTCCTTGAGCTCCATGATGCGGGCACCTCTCTGCTCGCTTGTTCCGCCTTGTGCCCCCCCGACATCTCTTCTGAGGAAGAGCGCCCCACGGTTGCATTCAGCGCAAAAAAGACACCCGCCTCAGGTCCGGCTCCGGTGCGCAAGCGTTCACGCAAGCATCGGCAGCAGCGCCCCGTAGGCGGCGCACCATCACTCCTCTCAGGTGGCCCGTGGCCGGCAAGGGGCCGACCATGAGGCTGATGAGAGAACGGCAGGCTCCCCAGCACAGCCGGGTGCCCTACTTGGCCGGCGCTGTCGCGGTGACGGCTGCCGCTGCGGCAGGCTCTGCGGCAGTGGATCCGGACAGCAACTGGTACCGGCGCCTGAGCAAGCCGTCCTGGCAGCCTCCGGCATGGGCGTTCGGTGCGGTGTGGACACCGCTCTATGTCTCGATCGCCTGGGCCGGAGGTCATGCCCTGACACGTACCGAAGGCGAGCGTCGCGGCGCGCTGGCCGCCTCGTTGGGCGCGAACTTGATACTCAACGCAGCGTGGAGCTGGCTGTTCTTCGGCCGTCGCAGCCCTCGGGCGGGCCTGGTGGGGACCCTGCTGCTCGACCTGAGCAACATCGAGCTCATCCGGCGCACGGCGCGGGTCGACACCGCGGGGGCTCGCGCCCTGCTCCCCTACGCCGGGTGGTGCGCCTTCGCGACGGCGCTCAATGCGGCGATCGCGAGGCGTAATTCCTCCTGAGTCGTCTCAGGCAGCCTGGTGCAGCGGTCGCGACGACGACGATCGTGTGTCACTTCTTCCTCAACGACTCGCGCTTGTGCACGGCGGTACGCTTCGTGCCTGCCGGCGGAGGCGGCCGTCGGCAGGCACGGTCGGGTCAGTCCGCCCGGCGGCTCAGGCGACCGGGCCACCACGCCTTCGGTCCGATGTCCCGGACCAGTGCGGGAACGAGCAGCGACCTCACCACCAGCGTGTCGAGAAGCACGCCAAGGGCGACGATGAAGGCGATCTGCACGAGGAAGGCCAGCGGGATGACGCCAAGTGCGGCGAACGTCGCGGCCAGCACGACTCCGGCCGAGGTGATCACTCCGCCGGTGGCGACCAGAGCCTTGAGAATGCCCTCACGAACGCCGTGTTCCAGTGACTCTTCCCGGGCTCGGGACATCAGGAAGATGTTGTAGTCCACGCCCAGCGCGACCAGGAACACAAACCCGTACAACGGCACGGAGGCGTCGGTGCCCGAGAACCCGAAGACGTGCCGGAACACGAGCGAGGAGATCCCCAGTGTGGCCGCAAAGTTGAGGCCCACCGTGGCGACCAGGATCAGGGGCAGCAGGACGGAGCGCAGCAGTGCGACGAGAATGACCAGGATGATGGCCAGGACGACGGGAACGATCAGCGTGCGATCGCGTTCCGCGGTCTTCTGGGTGTCGTACTGCTGGGCGGTGTAGCCGCCGACCAGAGCGTCAGCGCCGTCGACCTGGTGCAGCGCGGAGCGCATCCGGGAAACCGTGGCCTTGGCGGCGTCGCTGTCGGCGGCGTCCTTCAGCGTGACGTCGACGCGGATCCTTCCGTCCACGACCCGGGTCGGGCCGCTGCCCGGACGTCCCTGCCCGGTCAGGGGAGTTGCGTCGGCAACACCGTCGGTCGCCTTGGCCCGCGCGATGATCTGCTTCTCGTGCTGGGCGCCGGCGATCACTACGGCCGGGTTTCCGGAGCCGCCGGGGAAATGCTCGGCGAGGGTGGCCTGCGCCTGGACCGACGGCGCGTCGTTGACGAAGATCTGGTCGAGCGGAACTCCCTTGGAACTCAGGGTGGGAGCAAAGGCGGCGCACACCAGGAGGCCGCCCAGCGCGATGGCCCAGATCCTGCGCGGCGCCTTTTCCACGACATGCGCGATGCGCCGCCACACTCCGTGTCCGCCGCCGGCGGCCTCCGTCGGGCGCGGACGGGCGGGCCAGTAGGCGGCGTTGCCGAGCAGCACCAGGGCGGCCGGCAGGAAGGTGAGGGTGCTCAGTACGGCGCAGGCGATGCCGATGGCACCGACGGGGCCGAGGGCTCGGTTGTTGGTGAGGTCGCTCAGCAACAGGGCGAGCAGGCCGAGGGCGACCGTGGCGGCGCTGGCGACGATCGCGCCGGTGGACTGGCGCAGCGCGGAGCGCATCGCGGCGAACCGGCCGTGATCACCGGCGAGTTCTTCGCGATAGCGGGCGGTGAGGAGCAGGGCGTAGTCGGTGGCCGCGCCGATCACCAGGATCGACAGGATGCCCTGCACCTGGCCGTCGACTCGGACGACGTCGTGGTCTGCGAGGACGTAGACGACGGCGCAGGCGACACCCAGGGCGAACACCGCGCTGATAATGATCACGAAGGGAAGCAGGACGCTGCGGTAGACCAACAAAAGAATCACCAGGACCGTGATCAGGGCGACTCCCAGGAGCAGTCCGTCGATCCCGGCGAAGGCGTCGGAGAGGTCCGCCTGGCTTGCGGCGGATCCGGCGAGGACAGCGGTGGCGCCGGTGACACGGGATGCCTGCCCGGAGATGCGGTCGAGTGTAGGTGTCAGCTCGTCACCGAGGTCGGGGCGTAGCTGGACGACACCTTCCAACGCCTTTTCATCGCGTGAGGGAATCGCAGGCGACACCTGACCGACCACTCCGGGCGTGCCCTTCAGAGCGGCCAGCACGCGGGTGGCCTGGCTTTGCTGCGCGGCATTCAGAGTTCCGTTGCCGTCTGCGGTCCAGACGACGATCGCCGGCAGGGTCTCGTCTTCCTTGAACGCGCGCCGCGCCTCGATCACGCGGGTCGACTCGGCGTTGCGGGGCAGGAACGCCGCCTGGTCATTGGTGGCGACCTCGCCGAGCCGTCCGGCGTAGGGGCCCAGTGTGCCTCCCACGGCGAGCCAGACGATCAGGAGGACGAGGGGCACCAGCCAGCGAGTGGCTCGTGGAGTGCGGGACATGGTTCTCCCAGGGCAGAGGAGGCGGAGCATAAAACTCAATGACAAAGTATCTTAATGATTGAGTAATGCGTGCTCGGCCAGGTTGTCGCCTGCTGTTCGGCCCAGGGGCACCGATCGGATGCGGACAGCGGCGCCTACATCTGACGGCCGCTCCCGGTCTCGGCGAGTTCCTCGTTGAGGGCATTCAGAAATGTCAGGACAAGGGCCAGGTCAGGTTCGCTGAAGCGCCGGCGGACCCGGTCAGTCGCTTCAGCCAGAGGAGCGAAGTGCCTTCTGGCCTTCACCTGCGCAGTGGGCAGGTAATGCAGGTGCACCACCCTTCGATCTGCACTCTCGCGCACCCGCTTGACGTGACCCGCACGCTCCAGCCGGTCCACACACGCGCTGATCGCGCCAGACGTGAGTCCCAGCCGCTGACGCAGCAGGCTCGGAGTGAGCGGGGTTTCGGAGTCCAGGATGGCCGCGAGTGCCTGCACATCCGTGGGGTGCAGATTCTGGCCGACCGCGAACGCGTGCACGAGCCGGTTGAGTTCACCGTTGAGACGGCGCAGCTCCACGGCAAGGGCAAGCAAGTCCGGGTGCGACGTGGCCGCTCCGTACTCTGCGCCTGCGGCAGAACTGCCGGATGCGGGTGCCTCTTTGGGTTCACGGTGGTCCACCTGCTCACCCTACCGACACCACTCTGGTTTCCGTTCCGGCCGAGGCACCCCTGCCGCGGCACCCCCTCGCCGCCGGCGACTCACCAACCAGTGTCGCCGGAAATGCAGGTCACAGGTCCTGAGGCGGAGGCTTCACGGGGGTGCGTCACCACGTGCGCGTACGCTCCGGCGGACCTCGGCGATATCCGCGAGCCGGTCCAGCTGCCATACGGCCCGTGCGGTCCGGTGAAGGCCGGCGAGCCGTGCCCGGTGCCGGTCGACGAAAGTCCAGTAACCCGCCGTGTAGGGGCACGCGTGCTCCCCCGTGCGCTCACGTGGCCGGTAGACGCACTCCCCGCACAGATCACTCATGCGGTCGATGTAGGCGCCGCCGGACGTGTAGGGCTTGGTGGTCATCCGGCCTCCGTCCGCGTACTGCGACATCCCTACGACGTTGGGCACCATGACCCAGTCGTAGCCGTCCACGAAGCAGCGGCAGAACCAGTCCGTGACCTGGGCGGGTTCCCAGCCGCGTTGGAGGGCGTATCCCCCAAGGATCATCAAACGGGGGATGTGATGCGTCCAGCCCGTGTCACGTACTTGGGCAAGGACGGTCCGCAGACAGCGCGCCTCGACCGCAGCGGCGTCCAGGTCGTTCCACCAGTCGGGCAGCGGATGGGTGTGGCGCAGGACGTTGGAGTGCCGGTATTCCTCGCCGAAGTACCAGTACAGCTGCCACACGTACTCGCGCCACCCGGCGATCTGCCGGATGAAGCCCTCCACGCTGTTGAGCGGGGCACGCCCGGCGCGCCATTCCGCCTCAGCCCTCTCCACGACCTCGGCGGGATCGAGCAGGCCGAGGTTGAGGGAGGACGACAGCAGGCTGTGACTCATCACCGGGTCGGCGGCGAGCATCGCGTCCTCGTAGGGGCCGAACGTGTCGAGCCGGCGGTCGACGAAGCGGTCCAGCGCCGCACGTGCCTCGGTCCGTGTGACAGGGAACAGGCGAGGGCCGTCACATCCGACGAAGGACACGTCGCCGTCCTGCTCCCAGCGGTCCAGGTCGTGGCGGACCTCGTCGTCGATTGCGTCCTCGCGCGGCCGGTAGGGACGGTCGATCCGCAGAGTCTCGGCATCGCGTGGCGGTGGCTGCCGGTTGTCGTGGTCGAGGTTCCACCGCCCGCCCGTCGGCCGGTCGCCGTCCGCCATGAGCAGATCATGTCCGCGCCGCACCCAACGGTAGAAGTCCTCCTGGCGCAAGGGCCGATCGCCCCGGCCGTCCGCCCAGGCGGCGAAGTCCGCCATCGGCACCAGGAATCCCCGCGCCGGTCCCACGCTGACCTGAGGCATCGACCGCACCAGTCGCAGCGCGCCGTACGAAGTGGGGTGATGCACGGTCACCGGACGTCCTCGCGCCGCGCGCTCCACTCCGTGCCGGTAGGTGGCGGCGCGCACATAGGTCACGCGGTCGCCCAGCTCAGCGGCCCGGTGCCGCATCGCTGACAGCACGAGGTGTGCCTTGGCCCGGTGGAACCGACGCCGCCGGAACACCGAGCGCGCTTCGATCATGAGGAGAGGGTCGTTCCGGCCGGGACCGTCCTCCCCAGGAGTGAGGAAGTGGGGCCCGAGCTGATCTCCGAAAAGCCAGTGCACGAGCGGTCCTCAGTCCCGGCCGCGGGCGTGCTTGAAGCGCGCCAGCCCATCCGCGAGGTCGACCAGTGGCGCCGGGTAGTCGAGGGCGGCGCGCTGGTCCGGCAGCAACCGCCAGGGCTCGTGCACGCGGTCGGCCGCGACCCCTTCCAGCTCCGGAACCCACCGGTGTACGTAATCGCCGTCCGGGTCGTAGCGCTTGCCCTGACGTACGGGGTTGAGCACTCGGTGGGGGCGTGTGTCGGTGCCGGTCCCGGCGACCCACTGCCAGTTGAGCTGGTTGTTGACGATGTCTCCGTCCACGAGGAGATCCAGGAAGTGCCTCGCTCCGATGCGCCAGTCCACGTACAGCGACTTGGTCAGGAAGCTCGCCGCCAGCAGCCGGGCCCGGTTGTGCATCCAGCCCTCGTGGCGCAGTTGGCGCATCGCCGCGTCGACCACCGGGTAGCCCGTGCGGCCGTCGCGCCAGGCGGCAATGTCCTGCGCCGCGTCCTTCTCGGTCCGCCAGGAGTCGTGCCGCGGGCGGTAGTCGCGGCGGGCCGTGTCCGGGCGGGCGGCCAGCACCTGGTGGTGGAAGTCGCGCCAGCACACCTGCCGCACGAACGCCTCGGCGCCGGGGCCGCCGCGGCCCCGTGCCCGGTGGATCAGTTCGACCGGTGAAAGGCTCCCGAAGTGGAGGTGGGGCGAAAGCCGGGAGGTCGCGTCACCGGCCATGTCGTCGTGCCGTTCCTCGTAACGTGCCAGGTCGGCCCTGCACCAGCGTGCGAACCTTTCGCGTCCCGCCGTTTCGCCTCCGGCCGACAGCCCCGGCGAGACGCCGGACATTCGCGTGCGGGACGGCAGCGCCTCGCCGCGCACCCCGTCGGGTACGCGCACGGCGCGCGGCGCGGGCAGGGGCGCGCGCAGGGGTTCCTTCGACCACTGACGGAAGTAGGGCGTGAAGACCGCGTAGTGATCGGAGCCGGCCGGAGTCACCGCACCGGGAGCGACCGCGGTGACCACTCCCTCGTAGACGCGCAGGGTCACGCCCTGGCGGCGGAGTGCGTCGCGCAGTCGTCGTTCGCGGCAGTGCGCGTAGCCGGTGACACCGGCCGCCATGTAGACCTGTGTGGCCCCGGACTCCGCCGCGACGGCGCACACTTCCGGTGCAACGGGTCCCGACCGCAGGACGAGCCGACCGCCCAGGCCGCGCAGCGAGGCGTCGAGGTCGGCGAGGCAGTCGGCCAGGAACGCGTCCCTGTTGGGCACGGCGAAGCCGGCCTCGCGGATACCGGGATCACGCACGAACAACGGCACCACCTCGTCCGCCGCCGCGACCGCGGCGTGCAGGGGTGGGTGGTCGTGCGTGCGCAGGTCCGAGGTGAACAGGACGACCGCGACGGTCATGGGATCTCTCCTGGTGCAGTGCTGCTGTTGCGGTGGGGAAAAGCGGTGTCTATTGCTGCGAGGTTCTTCTCGTTCGGTGGCCGCCACGGATGCGGACTGTGCGTGTTCCGTTGACGCGCGCCTGCGCACCCTTGACCGCGGCGAGGGTGATGTTGCGTGTCATGCCGCCGAACACGAGGGTGTGGAACGGGAGGACGAGCCACCAGTAGACGTGTCCCAGCAGACCCCGCGGGTGAAACAGGGCGCGCTGCCGGTAGCGAGTGCCGCCCTGTGGATCCCTCTCGACCCGCATCTCCAGCCAGGCGAGACCTGGCAGACGCATCTCCGCCCGCAGACGCAGCAGCCGTCCGGGTTCGATCTCCTCGACCCGCCAGAAGTCCAGTGAGTCGCCGACCCGCAGACGCTCGGTGTCGCGGCGTCCGCGCCGCAGGCCGACACCGCCGACGAACCGATCCAGCCAGCCCCGCACGGCCCAGGCGAGCGGGAAGGAATACCACCCGTTCTCCCCGCCTATCCCCTCGACCACCCTCCACAGGGCTTCTCCTGAGGCGTCCACCGCGCTCAGGCGTTCGTCCTGGTAGAGGCTGCCTCCCGCCCAGTCCGGGTCCGTGGGCAGCGGATCGCTGGGGGCGCCGGGAGCAGAGGCGGAGGACCAGCGGGTGACGACCTGGGCCTCCCGGACCCGGCGCAGTGCCAGCGAGAGCGCCTCGTCGAACGCCAGTGGCCGACCCGGAAGGTCCGGCACATACGTGGCAATGTCGTGTTCGCCGCAGACAACCTCGTACCGAAGCGACTCGGTGAGCGGCCGGGCCAGCGCGGCCGGCACCGGAGTGACCAGACCCACCCAGTGACTCGACAGCCTCGGGGTGAGCACCGGAACCGGCACGATGAGCCGACGCGGCAGTCCGGCCACGGTGGCGTAGCGGCACATCATCTCGCGGTAGGTCAGCACTTCGGGCCCGCCGATGTCGAACGCCCGGTCGACGTCGGCGGGCATGGTGGCCGAGCCGACGAGGTAGCGCAGTACGTCGCGCACCCCGATGGGCTGGGTACGGGTGTGGACCCAACTGGGTGTGACCATGACCGGCAGACGTTCGGTCAGATAGCGCAGCATCTCGAAGGAGGCGGAGCCGGAGCCGATCACGACGGCGGCCCGCAGAACGGTCGCGGGGACCGGTCCGTCGAGGAAGACGTGCCCGACTTCGGCCCTGGAACGCAGGTGTGGGGAGATGGAACTTTCGGGGACGCCCCGGGGAGTGAGTCCGCCCAGGTAGACGATCCTCTGGACGCCACAGGCGTGCGCCTGCGCGGCGAAGATCTCGGCGGCGCGGCGGTCGGCGGCCTCGAAACCGGCACCGGAGCCGAGCGAGTGCACCAGGTAGTAGGCGACATGGATACCGCGCAGAGCGGCAGCGACCGACTCCGCGTCCTGAACGTCACCGCGCACCGTTTCGACGTCACCGGCCCAGGGATGATCACGCAGCTTGCCGGGCGAGCGGGCCATGCAGCGCACCCGGTGACCGGCCGCCAGCAGTTCCGGGACCAGCCTGCCTCCGATGTACCCGGAGGCCCCGGTCACAAGGCAGTGCAGCGGCTCATCGGACCGTCGTCGGTTCTCCACCATGGCTCGTCCTCCCAGCGCTCGGCCAAGTTCCTTTCCGGCGCTTCGCGCCCGCTCCAAGTGGCCCGCCACGATCGGCGCCCACCGACGTACATGTTTCGCAGCAAAGCGCCGTCATGGATGCGGCGCGCGCAAAGAATCCGCCGGTACACGGCGTAGCGGGCAGACGACGGCACTCCTGAGGAACTGCACCCCCCGGCGGCGGATCGGCCGACCGCACCGCGAACGTGCGTGGCAGTCGCCGTGACATGGCCGACGGTGGCCCCAGCACACCGGGGTCACTCCGGAGCGCTTCCTACGTCGTCGTCGAGGGGATGGCAGCGGCTCGTGGTGCGAGTCCCTCCATCCGCCCGTTACCGATGGACCCGACGTCATGCCCGCCGGCTCACCTGGGTGGGCAGCGCGCAGCCCATGGTGGCCTTGCCCCTCCGTCGGGCTCGCCGGTCCGGCGGACTGCGGAAGCACGGTCAGCGCCTGGTACTGCACCAGCCCACTGACGCGCCCCAGCGGCACCACGCACCGGCAGCGCCGCCCGTTTCAGCTGGGGGGTCCTGCCAGTGCCTGGAACGCCGGGCGCAGCAGGGCGGCGATGCGGTCGGGCGAGGCGCCGCGAAGAGCGGCAAGGCCGAGGAATTGGTGGCCGATGGTGACGCCCAGCAAGGCGGTGACGAACAGTGCGGCGCGAAGCTCCGGATCCTCGGCCGCGGGCAGGGCGGCGCTCACGCTGTCGATCTGACGATCGAGGGCGGCGCGGACGTGTTCGGCTGCTGCCGGATCGGTGAGCATGGAGCGGATCATCGCCAGCGTGCCCTCGGGAAGGCCGCCGAGCTTGAGGCCGAGCGTGGCCAGCAGCTGATCGACCAGCGCGTCGGTGTCAGCACTTGTTGTCAGTACGGGAAACGCCTGCACGGACTGGGCGAAAAGCTCGCGCTTCGAACCGAAGTACTGCATGACCAGAGCCGGGTCGACGCTCGCCGCAGTCGCCACGGCGCGGATGGTGGTGCGATCGAATCCCTTCTCGGCGAACAGCTCCCGGGCGCTGTCGAGGATGCGCGCCTCGGTCGCTCGGCGACGGTCGGCGCGGGACTGGCGAGGAGTGGACACCGATTCACTCTACAGCCGTTGACCGAACTTTCCCCCGACCCTACGGTGAAGGGGTCAACAAGTGTTGAGCGAATGGAGGCCTCTGTGTCGCATGCGGAAACACCTGCGGTTCGCACCCCTCGCGAGGTGCTGAACCGCTACTACCAGGCCATGCTCGACAAGTCCCCGGATGATCTCGCCGATCTCTATGCCATGGACGCGGTGCACGAGTTCCCCTTCACCTCTCCCGGTTTCCCTCCTCTCTACGAGGGACGCGAGGCAGTACGCGCGGGATACCGGGCGGCCTGGGGCACAAGCCCCGTCCAGGTGCAGGAGGTCAGGAAGATCGCGGCCTACGAGACCGCCGATCCCGAAATGATCATCGCCGAGCACGTCGTGGTGGGAACGCTGCCGACCAGACACACCAGCTTCACCGTCCCCGGTCTTCTGATACTCCACATCCGCAACGGACTGATCACGCGGGCCCGCGACTACATGGACAGCTCGAGCGTCGCCGCCGCCAGAGGATGAGGCCCAGACCGACAGAGGTGGACCGGTCCGCCTGGGACCCAAGTCGAATCGGACCAGACCCCTTCAGACGGGACCGGTTCCCTTTTTGGTTCGTGGATCGATCAGCGTTCTGGATCTCGATCGAGTCGTCACGCGCCCAGGCCGGGGGCTGTGGCCCGACTCAGTGGACGGTGCCGGCCGTCCCACCGCCGCCGGTGGCGACGCCGCCGACCGGTTTGGGCGCGGGGAAGGGAGGCTTGTCCTGCCTGCAGGTCGTTCCGGCCGGCGGGAGCGTGCCGTCGATGAGGTACCGGCTCTCGTACGTCTTCACGCAGCTGCTGGGGTTGACCAGGGCGGTGTGACCGTACCCCTCGTGGGTGAGCAGGCGGGCGTCGGCCAGTTCCCCGGCCAGCGCCTGCGCGTCCGCGTAGGGAGTGGCGGGGTCGTACTTGGTGCCGACCAGCAGGACCGGGTGTGCCGTCGGCCTGTTCCACGGACCCCGGTAGCGGTCGGCCGCGACGGCCGGCCAGGAGGCACACCCGATGGTGGCCCAGGTCCAGAAGCGTCCGGCGTCACCGGCACGTGCGGCGGCGGCCTCTTCCAGGGCGGGGTAGGCGGCGGCGTCACGCGGGTTGGGGCTGTCGCCGCAGAGCACCGCAGCCGCCTGTTCCTCGCCGAGGTACGGATCCGGATGCGGAACCGGCGGCGGAGGCGGAAGCGAGGACTCCTTGGCGACGCGGCCCTGCCAGAGGTCCTGCAGCCTGACGGCGAGGTCCGTCCAGCGCGGGTGAACGATGTAGAGGCTGGGCACCACGTCGGCGATCGTGCGTCCGTAGGTCCACTCACCCACGGGATGTGCCCGCAGCCGCCGCATCAGCTGTTCGAACTTGGTACGGGTCGCTTTCGGGCTGCCGGCGGAGAAGGCGCAGCCCGCGGTGTCCGTGGATCCGCACAGGGTGAGGAACCGGTCCAGGACCCCTGCCGCGGAGCGGTCCACGCCCATACGCAAGAAGGTGGTCAGCCGGGGGTCCGCGTCGGAGGCGTGGTTCGTCCATGCCTGCGGGTCGATGTCGCTGTCGAGGACCATGGCGCGGACCCTGCCGGGGAACAAGTTGGCGTAGGTGGCGCCCAGGATTGTGCCGTAGGAGATTCCCAGGTAGGTGAGTTGCGCGTCGCCCACCGCCTGGCGCAGCCCTTCGAGGTCGCGAGCGGCGTCAGTGGTCGACACATGACGCAGTAACTCGGGGTCACGCCGCTCACAGCGCCGGGACAGGTCCTGGTACGCGGCGGCCACGGCCGCTCGCTGCTGTGCGCCCACCGGGATGCCGGCCGGTTTGCTCGCGTTCCACGCGGCGGCCTCCTCGGGAGTCGCGAAGCAGTCGACCGCGGTGCTGCTGCCGATCCCGCGGGGGTCCCAGCTGACGATGTCGAACCGCTCGCGCACTTCGCGCGGGAAGAACTCGTAGTCCTGTGGCATCTGGATCGTTCCCGGCCCGCCGGGTCCGCCGGGGTTGAAGAGCAGGGTGCCGATGCGTCGACCAGGGCCGGTCGCCTTTCGTTTGATGACTGCCAGTTTGATGGTGCGACGACCTGGGTTGTTGTAGTCCAGCGGCACCTTCGCGGTCGCGCAGTCGTACGGGCTGCCTTTGACGCAGGGTTTCCAGTCCAGCTTCGGGGCCGGTACCGAAGCTGTGGGTATGCCTCCGGCCGCGGCGAGGTTCTGCCCGGTCAGAACAGTCGAGTAGGTCACCAGCGCGGCGATGACCGCGGCACAGATCCGACGGCCCGCCGTCGGTCCGGATATGTGCATGCCCTGTCCTCCACGGCTGAGGGGCGGACGCCCTGCTGTGTCGGACGTCGTCACGCATCTGTGTCCACGGGACCGCGGCCCGGCGACGCACGCGAGAGGACTGCGGCCAATCGGGCGAATCACCGTCACGGTGGGGCCGGCGACGAAGCCCGCGACGCCCGGCCGGCTCCTGGCCCTCCGCCCCAGGGACGACTCGAGTGGCCTGCTGAAGTGTCCCCTCCCGGATGACTTCGAGCGGACCGGTGGTACAGCGGCTCCAATGAGGGCTGCATCCGGCTTCATCAGGGCGAGGAAGCGCGTGATCGTGCCCACGGCCTACGTGACGGCTTCGCTGCGTCGTTCGATCATGACGACGTCACGCCACACGCCGTGGTGCCGGCCGATGCGCTCGCGGGTGCCGATCTCACGGAAGCCGCGTCTGCGGTGGACGGCGAGACTGGCTGCGTTCTCGAGGAAGATGCCGGACTGGACGGTCCAGATCCCGGCCGCCTCGGTCGAGGTGATCAGGGCGCCGAGCAGAGCACCGGCGATGCCCCGGCCGCGGACTCCGGGGTGGACGTACACGGAGTGCTCGACCACGCCGGCGTAGACGCAGCGGTCGGAGACTGCGGAGGCGGCGATCCAGCCGATGACGGAGCCGACGGAATCGAGGGCCACGTGACGGTGCTCGGGGAGTTTGGCGGCGTCGAAGTGCCGCCAAGTGGGTGCGGTGGTTTCGAAGGTGGCGTTCCCCTCGTCGATGCCGAGTTGGTAGATCTTCAGGACGGCACCGGCGTGCTCGGGGCGCATCGATGTGATGCGGATGTCAGGGTGTGCGGTCATGAGCGGGGCTCGGGTGCGATCTCCTCGATCAGGCCCCGGATGCGGCGTTCGATCTCGTCGCGGATCGGGCGGACCGCGTCGACTCCCTGGCCTGCCGGGTCGGTGAGTTGCCAGTCGAGGTAGCGCTTGCCCGGGAAGACGGGGCAGGTGTCGCCGCAGCCCATGGTGATGACGACATCGGATGCCTGGACGGCTTCCGCGGTGAGCACCTTGGGGACTTCCGCGGAGATGTCGATGCCGACCTCGGTCAGCGCCTGGACCACGGCCGGGTTGACGGAGTCGGCCGGCGCGGAGCCCGCCGAACGCACCTGTACGCGATCTCCGGCGAGGTGGGTCAGGAAGGCAGCGGCCATCTGGGAGCGTCCGGCGTTGTGGACGCAGACGAACAGGACCGAGGGAAGGACGGTGTCAGACACGGGCGGGATCTTCCTGGAGTGCGGGCGAGGCGGGGGCGGTGAAGTAGCGTCGGGCGTACAGCGCCACGTACACGAGCCCGATCAGCACCGGTACCTCGATGAGCGGGCCGACGACACCGGCCAGGGCCTGCCCGGAGGAGGCGCCGAACGTCGCGATGGCCACGGCGATGGCCAACTCGAAGTTGTTGCCTGCGGCCGTGAAGGCCAGCGTGGTGGCGCGCGGGTAGTCCAGGCCGACCGCACGCCCCAGAGCCATCGATCCGGCCCACATGAGTGCGAAGTAGGCGAACAGTGGCAGAGCGATGCGGACCACGTCGAGAGGCTTGGACGTGATGGCGTCGCCCTGGAGGGCGAAGAGGATGACGATGGTGAACAGCAGCCCGTACAGGGCGAAGGGGCCGATGCGCGGGATCAGCTTCGCCTCGTACCAGGTGCGGCCCTTGGCCTTCTCGCCGATGCGGCGGGTGAGGTATCCGGCCGCGAGCGGGATGCCGAGGAAGACGAGCACGCTGCGCGCGATCTCCCACACCGACACGTCGAGGCCGGTCTGCTCCAGGCCCAGCCGGCCGGGCAGAACGGTCAGGTAGAACCAGCCGAGCGCGGAGAACGCGATCACCTGGAACACGGAGTTCAGCGCCACCAGGACCGCGGCGGCTTCCCGGTGCCCGCAGGCCAGGTCGTTCCAGATGATGACCATGGCGATGCAGCGGGCGAGTCCGACGATGATCAGGCCGGTGCGATATTCGGGCAGGTCCGGGAGGAGCAGCCAGGCCAGGGCGAACATGAGCGCCGGGCCGACGATCCAGTTCAGCAGCAGCGAGGGCAGCAGCAGGCGCCGGTCCCGTGTGACGGTGTCGAGGCGGTCATAGCGGACCTTGGCCAACACCGGGTACATCATCACGAGCAGACCCAGCGCGATCGGCAGGGACACCCCGCTCACGGTCACCGTGGCCAACGTGTCCCCGAGCCCCGGTACGAGACGGCCCAGACCGAGCCCGACCGCCATCGCGGCGAGGATCCACACGGCAAGGTAGCGGTCCAGGAACGACAGGCGCCCTGCCACGCCGTGATCAGGTGCGCTCGTGTTCACGAAGCGGCCCCGGCAGTCCCCGGGCGGGCGGGCAGCAGCTCGGCGGCCGGGCGGCTCAGGATCCCCGCAAGTCGGTCGGTCATCTCAGGCAGCAGCCAGTAGTAGACCCATGTCCCGCGCCTCTCGCAGTCGATGAGACCGGCCTGTCGCAGCAGCTTGAGGTGATGCGAGATCGTCGGCTGCGACAGGTCGAAGGCCGGTGTCAGGTCGCAGACGCAGACTTCCCCGCCTGCCCGTGAGGCGATCATCGACAGCAGACGCAGGCGGACCGGATCGCCCAGCGCCTTGAACACTTTCGCCAGCTCAACGGCCTGGGGCTCGTCCAGCGGGGCGGTCAGGAGCCCCGGGCAGCAGGCGTCTCCCTCGCCGGTCTGATCCAGCACCACAAGTCTTTGCTTCGACATGCGTCTATGTTGACAGGCTTCGATACAAGGCGCAATGTTGCATCGAAGAACATCAATGCAACCTGAGGGGAGCACTGCCATGTCTCGCGCTCAGCTCGCTCTGCGTGTAAGTGATCTGGAAGCATCGATCACCTTCTACTCGAAGCTGTTCGGCACCGAACCGGCCAAGCGCCGTGAGGGCTACGCCAACTTCGCCATCGCCGAGCCCCCGTTGAAGCTCGTCCTCATCGAGGGCGAGCCCGACCAGGAAACCCGCCTCGACCACCTCGGCGTCGAGGTCGAGACCACCGAGCAGGTCACCGCCACAACCGGGCGGCTGAAGGACGCCGGCCTCGCGACGTTCGAGGAGAACGACACCTCCTGCTGCTACGCCGTCCAGGACAAGGTCTGGGTCCACGGACCCGGCCAGGAGCCCTGGGAGGTCTACGTCGTCAAGGCTGACGCCGACACCCTCGGCAAGAGCGCCCAGCCCGACGTGAACGGCGACGAATGCTGCACCAGCCGGCCCGCGGCCGAAGGAGCGACCGCAGCGGTATGCGCCTGCGGACAATGACCCACCGATGCGGCGGCTGCGGACAGTGACCCGTCGATGCCCACTGGACATTCACTCGGGCCCTGGTTAGGAACCGGCCCACAGGCGGCCAGAATTTCCCTCCTTCAGGAGGGAGTACAAGTCAACCAGCAGCCACAACCGGGCCGGCCGTGACCTGAGGACTGTTGGGGAGGAGCGACGCGAGGCTGTCCCGTACGAAGTCAGCCGCCCGGTTGATCGACTCCTCGGCCCCGGACTGGTCTTCAAAGACGCTGGTGGAGACCATCACCCCGTCCCCGGCGTCCACCCAGTAGTAGGCCACGAAACCAGGGACTTGGCGGAGCAGAGGGACGAAACCCTCGTCCACTCGGCGTCCTGCCTCGGCGGAGTCAGTCACTCCTTCGTAACGCCGGATTACTGCGTACATAGCTGATCTCCTCATGGATCCCAAGGTCACCTTGCGCGAAACGACCTACCCCTGCCGGGCGTCTCTGGCTCGGGGGACGCCCGGACATGACCCGGATAGGCGCACCGGCGATCCAACCCGGGCGTCGGCTTTGGCCAGGACTGGGCGAACCCGACTTCACGGACGTCCGGTCAGGGTCGAATTTCAAAGATCCCCGCGGCACTCGACCGGCCCGGCCGGGCTGTGTCGTGACTCGGTCCCCGGCCGGGGCCGTGTCGGCGAAGATGGACCTGTCCACCGTCCCCGCCAGCCAGGAGTCTTCGCGCAGATGGCTACTTCCGCCCCCGGCCCGAAGCCGCCGACGATCGCCGATGTGGCACGCGTCGCCGGTGTTTCGCGCACGACCGTGTCGCACGCCCTGAACGGGCTCGGCAAGGTCGATCCGCGGACGCGGGAGCGCGTGAGGAAGGTCGCGGCGGAGCTGGGCTACCGCCCCAACCTTCGGGCTCAGCGGCTACGGCGTGGACAGGCGAAGGCCATTGCGCTGGCCTCCTCGATGCCCTTCGCGGTGGCGGGCGGGCCGTCACGGCTCGGCTTCTACATGGAGGTCGCGGCGGCGGCGGCGGAGAGCGCGCTGCTTCACGACTACGCACTCGTGCTCGTACCGCCCGTGCAGTCGGATTCCGCGTTGTACTCCGTCGACATCGACGGAGCCATCGTGGTCGAGCCGGAGGCGGATGATGCCGCGGTCGCCCAGCTGCGTGAGCGCGGCCTGCCCTACGTGACGCTCGGCAGGCCGGTGTCTGCGGAGGAGGACGCGCCCTACGTCGACCTGCACGGTGATCTGGTGATGGAGCTGCTGCTGGCGCACCTGCACGAGCAGGGCGCGGTGAGGCCGGCGCTGATCGTGGGCGCCGGTTCGCGGCATTCATCCGTCGATGCGCTCACCGCGTACGAGCGCGCCGCCGAGCGGCACGGCTGGACGCCGATCGTGGCGAGGGTCCCGGAGTCGGGCGGTGAGCAGGCGGGGTACGAGCGGTGCGCCGAACTGCTCGCCGAGCACCCGGACGTCGACGCGGTCTGCGCGCTGGTCGATGCCTTCGCGGTGGGCTCGGTTCGGGCGATCCGGGACAGCGGGCGGACCGTACCGGGCGACGTCATGGTCGTCACCCGCTACGACGGCCTGCGTGCCCGTACCTGTGAACCGCCTCTGACGGCGGTCGATCTGCACCTGGACAAGGCGGCGTCCGACGCGGTGGAGTTGTTGCTGGGCCGGCTGCGCGGGGACACCGCCACGCCGTCGGTGGCGGTGTCCCCGAACCCGCAGGTGATCGTCCGGGCCTCGTCGACACGCGCCGGCCTGAACTGAATCCCCGGACTCGTTCAGGCCCGACGTCGTTCAGGCCCGGAGCATCAGGACCAGCCCGGAGACCAAGGCGAAGACCAGCACGAACAGGCGCATCCTGCGTGCGTCCAGACGGTGATGCACCAGGCGGCTGAGCCACGCACCGGCCGCGATCGCCGGCAGGAGCACGACTGCGTGACCGAGCTCGGTGACCTCCGCTTTCCCTGTCGCGAACAGCAGCGCCAGGGAGGCGACTTCCCCGATGAGGAAGCACGCGGCGACCGTGGAGCGCAGTTCGGCGGGCGGCCGGTGCTGGTAGACCAGTGCGAGCGGAGGCCCGCCGACACCGGTCGCGGTCTCGGTCAGCCCGGTCACCGCGCCCGCGCCGACGTATGCGGCCCGCCCGGGCGTGAACGCGGGCACGGTCAGGCTCGCGACGGCCGCGAGCACCGTGGCGCCGCCCACGAACAGGCCGAGGCTGCGTTCCGGGATCAACCACAGCACGGCCAGACCGGCCGGGGTGGCGGCGAGCCGCGCCCCGGTGATCCAGCCCGCGCCGCGCAGGTCGAGCGAGGACCGTTCGCGCCAGGCGACGTACAGGTTGAGCGGGATCATCGAAGCGAGGACGAAGACCGGGACCAGGCCCGGATCGAGGATCCCGGCCACAGGCGCGACGATCAATGCGAAACCAAGTCCACTGCTGCCCTGGACGAAGGCGGCGATGGCCACCGTCACGGCAAGGACCGCCAGTATCTGTGTACTCACTGCGCCGCGCTCCGCTCCTGTGACCGGATCAGTGCCCGTGATGCCGTGGAGGTGGGGTGCACTCGGGTGACGTTCGCCTTGGCGACGGTAGCCCGGGCCAGTTCCGCCGCCCGTCTCACCAGTTCGGGCCCGTCCCATTCGGTCGGCCGGCCGTGCCACATACGCAGTCGCCCGGCGACGAAGACGGCGGTGATCTGGTCCCGGTTGCCGCGTCGCACGAGTTCCCATGGCAGGTCCCAGGAGAACGCCAGTTCCGGGGTGTCGACATCGACGAGAAGGAAGTCGGCCGCCATGCCTTGGGCGACGGTGCCGGTGCGGGCGCCGAGCCCGACGGCGTCCGCACCACCCCGGTTGGCACGCTCCAGCCACGTCCAGCCCGCACCGCACGACGAGTCACCGGTCGCCAGACCGTACGCGAGGCGCTGCGCGAACTCGGCGGCCTCCGCGAGCCGGAAGCCGTCGCCGCGGGTGCCGTCGGTACCGAGCCCGAAGCGGATGCCACGCTCGGCCATGGAGGTCGCGGGCGCGACCGCGTTGCCCTTCCACGCGCTGGCGACGGGGTTGTAGCTGACGGCGGTGCCTGTGTCGGCGAGCAAGGTCAGCTCGCGGGGCGTGAGCATCGTGGCGTGCGCGGCGAGCAGTTGGGGGCCGAGCGCGCCGACGCTGTGCAGGTGTTCGAGGGGCCGCAGCCCGTGTCGTACCAGGGAGCGTTCCACGCCGGCGAGGTGCTCGTTGACATGAATCTGGACGACCGCCCCAGCCTCGGCGGCGAGGCGGGCGGTGGCGTGCAGGGTGCGGTCGGTCGCCGCCTCGGGGATGGAGACGGCCAGGGACGGATGGATGAGCGGCTCACCGTCGTAGCGGGCGAGGTGCTTCTCGGCCTGCTCGAGTACGGCCGGGTGGTCCGGCGCGTCCGCCTGGTCCGCGTCGTTGCAGACCAGGCCGAGGACGCAGCGGATCCCGGCGTCACGCGCGGCGGACGCGACCACGTCGACGTCGACACCGGCGCGCGTGCCGGCGTCGGTGACGGTGGTGAATCCGCCGCGCAGCGCTTCGAGGGCGGCCAGCTTGGCTGCGGTGTAGGCCGACTCCTCGTCCAGCGCGCCTTCCAGCGGTACCCAGACCCGGCGGAAGATCTCGGAGGGCTCCCCGAAGGCGAGCGCGGAGCCGAAGCTCTGGGTGAGGTGGTGGTGGGCGTCGACGAATCCGGGCATCAGCAGATGGCCGGGCAGCCGTACGGCCGGCCATTGCGGGTGTGCGCGCTGCAGTTCGTCCGCCGGTCCGACGGCCTCGAAGCGACCGTCGTCGATCGTGACGGCCCAGCCGTCGGCGGGGCCTTCGGGCAGCAGGACCGCCCCCGGTACGAGAAGGAGTGGGCCGGGGCCGGCGAGGAGATCGCGGTCGGATTGGTTCATCGGTCGCTTTCCGTGCGTGCGGTGGTCAGACGGGCGGCGACGCCTGGCCTGACATGGTGGAAGAGGATGTTGAGAACAGCGGCGGCGAACGTGCCGACGGCGACGCCGCTTTCGAGGAGGATGCGGACGTTCGGCGGGAACGCCCCGTACACGCCGGGGACGAGGATGGGCAGGAGCCCCAGTGCGAGAGCGACGGCGCATATGAAGGTGCTGGTGTGCTTGTCGAGGTCGGAGCGGCCGAGCATCTGGATGCCGAGCACGGTGATGACCGCAAAGACGACCATGGCGGTGCCGCCGACGACAGCGGTCGGGATCACGCTGATGGCACGGGTGACGGGGGCGAGGAATCCGATGACGATGAGCACGACTCCGGCCGCGGCGGTGACGAACCGGCTGCGGACGCCGGTGACGCGGACGATGCCGATGTTCTCCCCGCTGGTGACCATGAGCGGCAGGCCGAAGAATCCACCGAAGAGCGAGGTGAGCGCGTCGGCGCGGACGGTCTTCGGCACGTCGGTCCGCTGGTCGATCTTCTTGCCGACGGCCTCGGCGTTGATGACGGTCTGGCCGGTGGCCTCGGCCATGGAGGCCAGGCTGTAGAGCATCAGAGGCAGGGCGGCCACGAGGTTGAACTCGGGTGAGCCGAAGGGCATCAGGTGCGGCAGGTTCACCAGTCCGCCGCCCATGGCGCCTGCGCCGTGGACGGCACCGACCGCGGCGGCGAGCGCGGTGCCGGCGAACAGGCCGAGCATGACGGAGAGTTGACGCAGGATGCCGCTGGAGAACAGGTAGAAGGCGATGGTGAACCCGATCGTCGCCATGCCGAGACCGAGGTTGGTGGGATCGGCGAAGCCGGGAGAGCCGGGCTGTCCCGTGACGAGGACCGCACCGACCTTCACCAGGTTGACCCCGACGATGACGATCATGGTGCCGATGACCAGGGCGGGAAAGTACGCGAGCAGCCGGGAGAAGACAGGCAGTACGACGAAGGTGAACACCGCCGTCAGGACCACCGCACCGGTGGCTGTGCGCACGCCGTGCTGCTCGGCGATCGCGAGGAACAGGATGAGCGGAGCCCCGCCCGGCAGCATCACGAAGGGCAGCCGCGGCCCGAACTTCCAGGGCCCGAGCGACTGGATCAGCGATCCCACGCCGGAGAGCACAAAGGCCGCCGAGAGCAGATCGACGGTGAGAGCGGCGCGGAGGCCGAGAGTGGCGCTCATCAGGAAGATTGCCGAGATGGGGGTGGCGGCCATCACGAGGACGTGCTGGATCCCGAAGAGCAGGATCCGCCCCAGGGGACGCGATTCGTCCACGGGGTGCACGCCGGGTGGGTCACCTTCGCCGCCGGCCGCGGCCCCGGTGATGTCGGGACGCGCTTCTTCGGGACGCGCGCCATCTGGACGAGCGCCGTTGGGGCGGTGCCCCTCGGGACCATGGCTCTGGGGATGGGGTCGCTCATGCGAGTCGGCTGTCTGCGTGAGGTGGGAGTTGACGCTCTCGCGGGTGTCGGCGTTCTGGGATGGAAGGGCGGTGGGCTCGTCTGCCGGGTACTGGGCCGCTGGACCGGAGGTCGGCGGTTCGCCGGCCGGTGGCCGGCTCTGGCGGGAACTGGGCATGTTCGGGCTCCGTTCGGGCGTACGGCACGCTCGGATATCAGCCGCGATCCGGCCCTGGACGGAGAGCCAAATCGATTTGGCCAAATCGATTTGGCCGCCAGTATGGGAGCCCTCGGAGCCACCGTCAAGAGAGGCCGCAACCAGGCCGCCGAGCAGACCGGCCCTGGATCCCCAATCCTTCGCGTCGGGCAGGAGCGACGCCGGCAACAGGACCGAAGCAGCCGGTGCGGCGCAACACTCCACGCATGCCGCCGGACAGGCCCAGCACCTCAGGCCCCTGACGCCAAGGCGCGCCGTGGCGCCCGACGAAGAACCCATGCGTATCGTCTTGGAGGCGCAGGAGCAAGATGCCCTGCGCGCCAACGCCCAGCGACCGGGGTCGACTTGAGGGATGTCCCGTACGCGCCGCTACAGCAAGCCGGTGACACAACTGCGGCGAGAAAGGTCAAGCGTGGCCCGCAGAGGCCGTCAGAGGCGCCTACCCCTGGAGAGCCGGGTGCTATTGGTGGCGGGCTACCACCGAACGAACCTAGCGGCTCGCGGAACGACAAACACAAGGTCTGTCGGGAAAGCGCCGGCCACAGCCACTCGTTGAGGGCTGCGACCAGCACTGTCGCCCCGTAGCGGACGGCAAGCTACCGAGGCGGTCGGCCACCGAAGTTCGACATGCCCGACGGATCTCCTCGTTGCCCGGCTGCGATCAGCACCGCCAACGGCCGCCGTCGGCCCAGGCCTTCGGGCATCGCATGTTCAGCCGCTCAGGTCTGGCACTGCGCCGTGCCGGCGGTAGACCATCCGCTCCAGGCTCCCCCGTCGGCCCGGGCGTGTACGCGAATCTCGACCTTCACACCGGGCGCGCACACCCGGGTCGAACTTCCCACCTCCGTGGGCTCGACGGTCGCACGCGCCGGGACGTAGGTGCGCCCGCTGCCCAACTTCACCCAGTAACCACCGTCGACGACACGGAAGAACGCCTCGTAGGTGACGTTCACCGCCCTCGGCCCCGTGTTGCGCGCCTTGATGTACGCCGTGATCTCCCGCGTGTAGACCCTGCCTTCCTTGCCGCGTTGGGCACTGATGCAGCCGTTGACGGCCACCCTGCCGGTCGACACACCGCCGCCGCAGGCGACTGCTGCGGCGTGGGCGTTCGCCGGAACGGTCAGCATGGTGAGCGCCGCGGCGCCAAGGATTGTTCCGATACGCCTCATATGCACAATCCTGCTCCCTTCGATCATGATTGCCTCGGAAGAACCATTTCGCGTCGAGGCGTGGAGGGGCAGCGGCTCATCGAGTTCTTCACTCCAACGGAAGCAGACCGATCTCAGGCGGCGAGGTTCCACCTGGCCGTGTGCTCTGCGCGTCGGTCTGCGAGAGCGGGTCCAGGTGGTACGTCACGGCCGTGATCTCCGCGTCCTGCCGACACGACGGGGTCACCGACCTTGGCGCCACCCGGCGTTGCGCTGCTGGGCACCCCGGTGTCCGGGTACGACCGCGGGGCACCCCGCCGGCATGCGGCCGGCGGGGTGCCCCGCGAGTCCAGCTCCTGCCTGTTCCCCCTCGGCTGGGGGTCAGGCAGCAAAGCCCTCCCTGTCCGTCGCCCAGGTACCCAGGGCGATCTCGGCGGTGATGCCGGGACCGAAACCGGCTATCAGGCCTTGGTGGCCCTCTAGTGCCGACTGCTCGTCAAACATGCGGCCGAGGGCGTCGAGGACGACCGCGCTGGCGATGTTTCCGTACTCGGTGAGTGTGGCCCGACTGAAGCGGAACGCCTCGGGCGGTATGTCGAGGCAGCGGCTCAGGTCGTCCAGGATGCGCGGCCCGCCGGCGTGGACGATGTAGAAGTCCAGTTTGCCGACGTTCCACTGGTGCTCTTCCGCCAGGGCACGCAGCGCGGGGCTCAGGGGCTCCATCGTTTTCGGTACCCGCTTGTCGAGCTGGAAGTGGAAACCGGTGGAGCGGACCGCGTAGGAGATCCAGTCCTCGGTGTGGGGTATGAGGTACGAGCCGTTGCGCTCAAGTCGCATTCCGGTGCCGCCGCTCCCCCGGACGACAACGGCGGCGATACCGTCACCGAACAACCCGTTGGAGAGCAGCGATCCCACACCGATGTCGCCCGGCTGGTAGCACAGTGAACAGAACTCACAGGCCACGATCAGGACATTGGCGTCGGGGTACGCCGTGCAGAAGTCGTGCGCCCGGTTCACGGCGGCTCCGCCTGCAGCGCAACCGAGTTGGGCGATGGGCAGCTGTCGTGTCTGCGATTTGAAGCCCATCGTGTTGATGAGCCACGCGGTCAGCGAGGGCATCATGAAGCCCGTGCAGGACACGTAGATGATCAAGTCGATGTCCGGGGGCTCGAGTTGAGCCTGGTCCAGTGCGCGCTGGACCACCTTCGGGACGCGGGCCTTGGACTCCGTCTCGTAGATGGCGCTGCGGGCATCCAGTCCCGGATGTGTGAGGACCACATCGATGGGCTGGATCAGATGCCGCTTCTGTACCCCGGTGTTCTCGATCAGGCTCAGTGCCAGGTCGAGTTGTGGATGGTCGTGGTGCAGCCTCCGCGCGAGTTCGAGGGTTTCCTCATTGGTGATGATGTGCTCGGGTATCGCGATTGCCGGCTTGCACAGCACTGCCATGGGAGTGACTCCTTGCAGTTGGTGGCCCCACGCGCGGCCGGGACCGGTCCTGAGGATCGAGCGCCTGGAAGGGAGCCCCTGCTGCCCTGGGCGCTCTGAGACGGCGCGCACGTGGAATACCTGACGGGCACACGGTCGACGCGACCGTCGCCAACGCTTCCCGGCCGGGCGGCAAGGTCTGCCAGAGACGCCGCCGCTGGGATTGGCCAGCGCACTTCAACGTACGCCAGATGGATCACCGTCGCACGTCGGACCGCCACTCCCCGCAGTCGGCCCGAGCAGGGCGTATGCCTGGCGGATCACCCTCGCGTGCCGGACCACTGCGCCCCCGCGGTCGCTGTGAGAGGCCTTGAGGCGCCGCCCTCGTCGGCTGCTCACGGCCGCGCGGGGCCTCAGCCGACTCGTGCCGCTCAGGCTCGCGATCGCGCCGAGCGGGCGCGCAGCGTCGAGCGGGGCGCGCAGTGTTACGCGCGCGCGGTGTCCCCGCCCGGCCCTGCGGTCATCTGCCGGCCTGTCACCAGGTGACGGGCAGCGCGAGGGGATAGCGCCAGATCGATGTCGCGTTCCACTGGAGCTCTTCCGCGGGCTTGGCCAGCGCGAGGCGAGGAAAGCGCTCGAGGAGCGTTCCGAGGGCGATCTCGATTTCCGCGGCGGCCAGCGGAGCGCCCAGGCAGTGGTGGGCGCCCCACCCGAACGTCATGTGAGGCGGACCGGAACGTTCCAGGTCCACCTCGTCGGGGCGGTCGAACTTGCGCGCGTCCCGGTTTGCGGTCAGGTACGAGACATGCACGATGTCGCCCGCCTTGATGGTCACCCCGCTCATGGACACGTCTTCCATGGCCACTCGGGGGATACCGACCCCCTTGCGGAAGGGGATGAAGCGCAGGAGTTCGTTGATCGCCCCGGGCAGCAACTCGGGGCGCTCGCGCACGGTCGCGAGCAGATCGGGGCGAGTGAGCAACAGGTAGGTCAGGTTGCCGATCTCGTACGTCGTCGTATCCTGCCCAGTGATCAGCAGGACCATGGCCATGACGGCCAACTCCTCGTCATTGAGGATCTCGTCGCCGTCGCGGGCCGTCGCCAGCACGCTGATCAGGTCGTCACCGGGATTCTTGCGACGCTGAGCGGTCAGTGTCGCAAAGTAGGCGCGCAACTCGGCCTTCGCCCGTACCGCGGCGTCCCGGTTCGCGACCCCGACATCCATCATCGTCCGGGCGTGGGCGCGCAGCTGCGCATGGTCCGCCTCGGGGATCTCCAGAACCTCACAGATCGTGATCAGAGGCAGTGGCCCGGCAAGGTGCTCCATGATGTCGGCGGGCGTACCGTGTCCCGCCATCTGTTCGAGCAGTTCGTCGACGACATTCTGAGTACGCAGCCTCATACGTTCGATGTGCGCCGGGGCGAAGCCCTTCGACACAAGGCTGCGCAGGCGGCTGCCGGCCGGGGGGTCCATCAGATTGATCGCCTCGGACTGGACGATCGGCTCGGGTGTCATGCGCGGGAAGTCACGGCCGGCGACGGCATGACGGCTGAAACGCCGGTCCGTGGTCACCGTCCGCACGTCGTCATAGCGGGTGACGAGCCACGCCGTACCCTCGCCGAAGGGCAGCCGGATCCGGGAGACAGGTCCCTCGTTCATGAGCTGTCTGAGCATCGGATCGAACTCGAGGGCCTCGGCGAAGTCGAATGGACATTGACGCGCTTCGGAGCCGGTGGTCATGCGGATCTCCAGGTGAGTGGCACCTACTGCTGCTCTGGACCCGACAGCCGTTCCCCTCTTGCCGCCCGGCCATACCCGATTCGCCCGCATGCGCCCAATGGTTCATCCGTGCCGGTCAGGGCGGCTCGCGGCAATCTGCAATTCAACGAGGCGCGGACGCGGAGTTGCTCCGCACCCGTTGTGCACGGGCGGCGCAGACGCGCGAGCAGTGTGTACTCCAGCCGGCATCGGGTCCGGCTGGAGTACACACTGCTGTCTTGTCGGGGACACGAGGGCCTGAGGTGGTTCTCCGCTCCCCATCCCCGTTCCCGGCCACGGCACCCATCGCTGAGCGCCTCACCGACCGGGAGGGCGCCGCAGCGCTCCTGTCCCGCCCGACCGCTGCCAGGTCCAGTGATCCCTGATTCGGCGCCGACAGCGTGACCGCGGACTTCGAGCGCGACGCTGCTACTCCTCCCTACCGACGCTGGGGCACAGTCGCCCGACGACCGGGCCCGCCGCGTAAGTCGCTGCCTGCGCCACGACCAGGAGGAGGTGATGCTGGGCACGCCGAGCCGACCATGGAGTCGCGGCTCTCCCGAGGAGGGCTCACCTGCGCCGGACGGACGCGGGTGTGGGGCGCCCGACCCGCGGCCCGGCGCCTCACACCCGTCAGTTCGTGACCCGTACGGCTCGCCTGCCCGGAATTTCCTGCCGTGCTCCACGCCCCGGGCTGGCCGTCACATGCCGGGGCGGTACCTCCGCTCGACGTGCCCCTTGAGGTCCTCGGGATAGAAGTAGACGGGCCGCAGGGCGCCCCGCGCATAGCGTTCGGCCTGGTCGCCGAAGTGTGGCGAGTCGGGGTGTCCGCTCACTCCGCCCGCCGTCACCGCCCAGGCCCGCAGCCGCGGCCCGAACTCCACGACCGCCACGAAACTGTTGCCACTGGTTCCGTAGTAGCGCTTGGTTCCCGGGTAGGCCTTCGCTCCGAACGAGGCGAGCGAGCCCCATCGCGAGGAGGTGAAGGGCACCGGAACGCTGGGCTTGTCGTCGCTGAACTCCTGAACGATCGCACCGTCGTTGCGCTGGTAGCGGTTGATGTCACCCCACGGCACCTGCCGGCTGCCGAAGTCCCGCTCCAGCCGCTGGACCGCCGTCTCAAGTGCGCCGAGCTTCTGCACGTCCGTGGCCCGGTCGGCGATATAGTCCCACACCGACAATCCCGCGTTCGCCGCCGCCTGGGTCGTGAGTGCCCACATGTCCTCGCCCCAGAACACGGCCACTGATGTTGCGGTCGAGTCCGCGGACCACCGGAAGTCCCAGTCACGCAGCAGTCCGACCGGACCGGCCAGCTTCTCCTTCTGCCCATTCCCCTTGGGCAGTTGGTCCCATGCCGCCACGAGACCCGGCAACAGCCGCGCGAACGCAGTGAGATACGGGTCGAACGCGGCCTCGATCAGCGTCTGCGGGGTGAAGTCGTCGCGCGCGGTCAGTACCCGGATGGCATGCGGCCCGCGCGGGTTCTCACCGAACCGGTCGAAGTAGCGCGGATAGTCGGCCTTGTGAGGGCTGTCCGCGCCGGCCGCGGTCCAGGGCCAGTTGTTGGTGTTGAACGCCCAGCCGTTCTTCGGGTTCACGGCCTGCGGCATGCTGTCCAAGGTGTGCAGGCCATGCCAGTCGGTCGCGGGGTCACTGCCGTCGACGGCCTTGAGATAGTCGAAACGGTCGTCCCTCACCGGCATGAACTGAGGCATCAGGAAGGCGATCTCGCCCTTCGAGTCCGCGAAGAGCGTGTTGTTCGAACTGTTCGCCTTCAGGCCCGCCACCTTGAGATAGCCGGCATAGTCCCGCGTCGTCGTGCGCAGGTAACTCTGCTGGAGCGCCTCCACCGGCTTGTTCATCAGCGCACACGCGACCCACTTGCCGTCCGTCTCGCGCACGATCGGGCCGTGGTGCGTTGCGTACGTCGTGAAGGTGCGCTCCTTCACCCCGCCGTCATCGGTACGGAAGGAGAGCGTGACCTTCTTCGTCGTGACAGGGCGCAGTTCGTCGCCGTAACGGTAGGAGCGGGCACCGTCGGCCCCCGTCACGATCGTCTCGGCGAACTCGTCGATGTTGTCGACACCGCTGGTCGTGTGCATCCAGCCCGTGTCCGAGTTGAAGCCCTGGTAGATGAAGAACTGCCCCCAGGTGGCGGCGCCGTAGGCGTTGAGTCCCTGGCGGCTCGTCACATGCTGTTCCGCGCGGAAGAAGAAGCTGGTGTGCGGGTTGATCAGCAGCAGCGCGTGGCCGTCCCGCGTGTGGCTGGGTGCGATCGCGAAGCCGTTGGACCCCGTGGGTTCGCGCTGCACGAGACCGCGCTCCTCGTCGGTCATCGGCACGTCGCGCTTGTCGTAGAACGCTTCGAGCTGGGTGAGCAGCACCGATTCGATGTCGCCGCCGATGCTGCCTTCGGAGAAGCTGAGCGGCATCCACGGCTCGAACCGGTCGAGCACCCGCGGGCGCACCTCGGGGTGTGTCGCGAGGTAGTGGTTGAGCCCGTCCGCCCAGGCCCGCATCAACGAACGCAGCCACGCCGGGCACTTGGCGTAGTCCTTCTTCAGCTCCTCCGGGTCGAGGAACAGCCGCTGGCGCAGGTCCTGCCATATCGCGCTCTCGCCCTCGACCTCGGCGAGACGGCCCATCGCGACGAGGTAGTTCTGCTCGATCCGGTTGAAGTCGTCCTCAGCCTGGGCGTACATCATCCCGAACACCGCGTCGGCATCGGTCTCACCCACGACGTGGGGAACACCCCAGTCGTCCCGCGTGATCGTGACCCGTTCGGCATGTCGGTGCCGGCGGGCCTCGTCGGGCAGTGCCTGCGTCGGCAGCGCGAACGCGGTACCGGTCCGCAGCCCGGCAGCGGCAACGGCCAGCCCGGCCGCTCCACCCAGAACGCGGCGCCGGCTCACCCCGGAGTTCTGCGCATGGCTCATGAGTTGCTCCACTCTCCTTCGAGGATCAGGGGATCGTTCGGCTTCACCCGGTGTGGTGAGCGGTGGTCCGCGTGCCCGCCCGTTGGCGCTCTGGCCACCTGGTACGGCGCTCCCGTCGCCCTTCGCCCATGAGACCTCGACGGGATGACGCCCTCGGCCATCACCCTGATCGTCACCCCCACCGCGCAGCCGGCAACCACGACCGAGATGACCACCCGGACGGCACACGCACGTTCCGGTGATCACCTACGCGGACAGTCCTATCCAGGAAGCAGCGCCCTGACAAGGCCTCACCCCACCGCAATCGGAAGTACTTCGTCCGGTGAATGGCCACTGTCCCACCTGCGCGACTGCCGACAGACTTCCGTCGTGACGGGCTGTCACCAGGGGGAGATCAACATCCGTACTCGGGCAGTTCCTCAGGCAGTCCTTCGGCCGATTCCACAGAGAACCGCTTGGCGTCCTGCACCGGCAGAGGCGTGCAGGGGCAGAACACGCACACCCTCGGCACCCGCATCGTGGGGGCAACTTGCTCGAAGACGCCACCATCGGGAGGTGCCGCGGCCTCGCGACGGGCAGCCCCTCATGAGCGGACTGGCCGACGTCCGCCCCCTCGTGGAACCCGCCGCGCCGTCCAACGGGCAGCTTTCCACCACACCGACGACGACCTGCAGGCCGTCCCGACAGCGCTGGAGGCAATGGCCCACGACGCCCGCTCCCCCGCAGCCGCCGCCCGAGGCGGACGCCGCGTTCCACCGCACCCTGCTCAACGCCACCCGCAACGAAACGCCGGCCCGCATGGACATGCTGCTGGAGCCTGGCCTGTGCACATGCGACCCCGCCGTGCACGCCCACGATCACGGCACCGATCCCGTACCCAGCCACCAGGTCGTACTCGACGCCGCCCGCGACCATGCCCCCGTCCGCGCCGAGCTCGCCCTGCACGAGCTCCTCACCGAGGCCCACTCGACGAACGCCGTCAGTCATCACCGGCAGTCACCGTCATCGGAACGTGTAACTGATGCCCATACTCGACCGGATTTGCCGGCTCCCGCATGGCGAGAGGTGGACCTTACGAGGGATCAGATCGAAGCCTCGTCGGTCAGCGAGGACACGGCTGAAGCACGGAGGACCATGAGCGAGTCTTCCAAGGTCGCCACCATGGCAAAGGGGAACCGGTCGAGCTCAAGACAGAGTGCGACGTCATCGGGATGGACTCCTTGACGCACTCCCTCCGCCAGCTCGGCGGCAGCGCGAGACTCGCCGGCGCGGCGGAGGAACTCAGCTGCATCCGTCCCAGCGCCGGTGGCTCTCCGAGCGATGTATTGAGCACACGCCAGATCTTCATCGGCCTGCCCATCCTCGCCGGTGACCACGAACGTGACGCTGCCACTCTTGTTCGTCCGCAAGAGCCGAGCAGTTGCCTCCGCGACCACGAAGCTGGCACACAGCACCAGCGACGCCTCCTTGACCGCCAGGGCGCCGACCGTCCCTGCCGTGGTCTTCTGCACAACGGTCCGCCCGCCAAGGTCGAAAGACCGCATCAGCCCCGGCGAGTTGACAGTGTCGAACCCGGGCGCGGACGGACCGTCTTTGAGCGCCACCCAATCCGGGTGGCGAGTTTTGAGCGCGAGGGCTTCGTCCAGCGACTCAGCAAGAACGATCTTCTCCGCCCCCCGGGCAAAGGCCCAGGCAGCCACAGTGAAAGCACGCATGACGTCTACCACGACCGCCACAGACGGGGCCTCGACCAGATCAGCGATGCCAAGGAAACGAGCGTTCATCCGGTCATGATCGCGTATGCCCGACCCGAAGCACCCCGGCAGTGATGCGCATCACGTCACCGGTCTCGGAACGCGGCGCCTCCGGCCGCCTCCGTCGCGAAGGCAGTGCGCAATGACACGCCTGCTCAATCGCCACACGGGGGCACCCGCCCACGGTCCCTGCGGCGGGTACGGGGCACTCCCGCCCACGCGATCCGCTCAGGTGGATTACGCCGGGCCGCATATCTACCCGGCGCAAGAGCGCCGCGGCATGTCAAAGGCGAAGTCGGATGGGGCGATTCGGCGTGAGCACGTGCCCGGACGCTGATGCCGTTCGCCGGTCTCCGTCTCTGTGAGGCCATCGCTGGCGCACAGCCTTGAGCTGCACGATCCGCGAGACCGGGGCCGACTCCTGCCGCCTCGCCAACAGCCGCACTCGGGCCGGGGAATCCGCCGGAGGCTGCTCACATCTGCCGTCCCACGCCGGGCGGTGGCGTCACCTACTCGCCGACGCGGGCCGCAAACAGCGGTACGTCAGCCAACTCGTCATAGAAGTGCCGCCAACGTCTCGGACATGGCCCGAATTGACGCGCGCTTCCCGCCACAAGGGCCTCGTCGCCCGATGACCGAGCAAACCCGCTGACCGCAGCGCCGTCCCTTCCCGTGAACGTCTACGAGCGCGCCGATCAGCAATTGACGTGGGAACACATCGGCTGCTCTCGGCGCAGGTCGAGCAGCATCACGTCATGCAGGTCCGCGCTCTCCCCCCACAGCCGTGCCTCGCCGATCTTGCGGTATCCCCACGCCCGGTAAGCGGCCGACGCCGCCTTGCTTCCCGGGTGCACGTTCAACAGCACCCGCTCGGCTCCGATGCCGTCGAGCAGCATCCCGTGCAGACGACGCGCGATGCCCTGTCCACGCCACGGTCCACGCACGGCGAGTTCCATGAGCCCGAAAGTGCGGAGCCCGTCCTCGCGCCGCATGTCCTCGGGCACCGGCTCGGTCAGTTCGTCCCACCAGCCCGTGTCGGGACCGAGCGGGAAACCGTACGCCATGCCGACCGGCTCGCCGCCCTCACAACGGGCCAAGGTGGCGCGGAAGGTGCGGTTGCGCGCTTGGACGGGGAAGCGGCGGAAGGCGGCAGCGACGTCGTCCTCGGTCTCGTTGTACGGAGGCTCGGCGAACGCTTCGGCGTAGATCAGCCTGAAGGCGTCCACAGCCACTGCTGCAGTCGAGCCGCCCATGCGGTCCACCGCGATCATCCCCTGCTGCGCCATGTGGTGCCCCCCTCGGACGGTCGCGCAATTACGCTCACAGACTCCTGGACAGTGGCACCCACGCTCCAGTCCCGACCGCTCTCAGGCCACAGGCGGCCGGGGCGGAGAAACGGGAGACCTTCCGCGGTCGTTGTCCCGTCAGGAGGCAGAGTAGGGGCATGTCTACGTACGAGACGATGTCGGTCCACCTGGGGACCGAGCGGCTCATACTGCGGCCGTGGGCCGAGTCGGACGCCGCTGAGCTGCGCGCTCTCCACTCCGAACGCGGCAACGGGACGCCGACGGTTGAGCACACCCGGACGATCATCGCGCATCAGCTCACCGCAGCGGCGACGACGGGGATTGCCCTGCTGCCCATCCAGCGCCGTGAAGAAGGCGACTTCATCGGCTATTGCGGATTGATCACCGGCCGCGCCACCGTAGAGGAGCCTGAAATCGCGTATGAGTTGTTCCAGCGCGCGCATGGGCGTGGTTATGCCACCGAGGCCGCCGGTGCGGTGCTCGACGCCGCCATGGCGACCGGGCGGAAACGGCTCTGGTCGACCGTCCGCCCCTGGAACACACCGTCGTTGCGTGTCCTTGAGAAGCTCGGGTTCGAGCGGGATCACGTTTCCACGGACGACAGCGGTGAAGTCGTATGGCTCACACGCTCGTTGCGGTGACGCGGGTCGTCGAGTCCCCAGGCCCTCATGCTCACGTGATCGAGTGCGCTCAGGCAGGGTGGGCGGCTCGACGGCAGTGGTGGCCGGCTCGGGATCGGGGTTCGTCAGACGATGACGGGGACCGTCTCGGCGCGGTTGGTGGACCAGTTGGTGACGATGGGCTTGTCGACGTTGGCGGTGTCGGGGAGCTTGAGTTCGGCGGGGTTGGGGTCGTTGTCGGTGAGGGCGATGATGACGTTCTCGAATTCCTTGCCGGCATTGCTCTTGGTGGTCTTGGGGCTGATACCGGTGTACGCGACGGCGGAGCCGGTGAGCTTGATGGGGTCTTCGCCACCCTGTCCGACGGGGGACGCGACGCCGTCGGCGCCGGAGCCGAAGGACACGCTGGGCGTGTTGACATCCAGGTAGCAGGTGATGCCGGACTTGGCCTTGGCGGTGACTTGGTAGTAGCCGCCGGCCTGGGACTCCGAGGTGACCGTGAAGTCAAGGTCGTTGGTGCCGCAGGACTGCCCGTAGCCGCTCTTCCCGCCGTCGCCGGAGCCGCTCTTGCCGTCGTCGCCGGAGCCGGTCTTGTCGGTGGAGCCACTGGAGTTGGAGCCGCCGGCTGAGGAGCCTGCCGACGGGCTGCCGGAGGAGGCGGCGGCGGATGGGGTCGCGGAGCTGGCGGCGTCCGCGGTGTCGTCGTTGTTGCAGGCGGTGGTGGTGGCGGCGAGGGCCGTCACGGCCGCGGCGGCCAGGACGAGACGGGCGGAACGGGCGGCGAGACGCGAACGCATCATGATCTCCAGCGGCTGTCGGTCACAGGTGTTTCCTGCTGACACCGATGACACTAGGGCCGAGTCGATCCTGAAATGATCCTGTGAATGTCCGGGTTCTGTCTCAGCAACTTCGGTTCCAGGAAACGGCGTTGGATTGCGCCAACCCCAGCTCAAGGGGCATGTCCGAGACCAGGCGCCAGAATCGCGCCATCGCAGGATCGATGGCTCCGCGATCACGGCACCGCGCCCACCTCTCCCGGGAAAGACCAGCCGGCGCCGGCACCGAAGAGACCGGCCGAACAGCATCGACACGGCAGAAGGTCCGGGAGATCCGGCGTCGGCTCCGCCGACCTCGTTGACGGCCCCTTCAACGTCGTGCCGGTCGCCCCACCAGTTGCCGCCCGTCCCTCGTTACCTGCGGCCCACACTCGTCCGCTTCCTCGGTGACCAGGACGAACCTGGCGGGAAAGGTGGAGGACACGGATCTGGTCGAACACCTGCGGGGGTGTGCGTGGCCATGGAGCCCTTCCCCGACGGGGTGTGTGCGCACCTGCTCGGGTGTCGCCCCGGCCTTCCCTTCAGCGGCTTACGTGCCGACCTTCCATTCAATCGCCGGAGCCGACCTGTCGCAACGTGAGTGAGATGGTGCGGGCGCAGTGGCTCGGGACCACCATGGAGAGGCGGCACCGTGCCGCGCGGTATCACCATGGAGAAGCGGCACCTGGCCGCTTCGCCGCTTCGGGCCAGACACCGGAGGTGCACGGTGGAGTCAGCGAATTCCGGAGGGCGAACCGGAAATCTGCTCTTCGCGTTCGCCCCGTGGATCATCTTCGACGTCGTCGCGTCTCCCAGTACCTGGGAGTACGCCGCGCTGGCGGCTCTCGTCGCCGCAGTGGTGCTCAATCTGCCGGATCTCCGCCGGGGTTCCTTCAAGGTCCTGGAGGTCACCGGCATCCTCTTCTTCGGCGTCATGGCTCTGCTCGCACTCTTCCTCGACCGCCAGGACATGCTCTGGCTGGAGACGTACGCCCAGGTACTGTCCAGCGCGGTCATCGCAGCGGTGGCGCTGGGATCGCTGGCATTCGTGCCGTTCACCGAACAGTACGCGCGGGAGTCCACGCCCCCGGAGGTCTGGGCCTCTCCCGTCTTCCGGCACGTGAACCGGGTGCTCACCCTGGTCTGGGGCGGCGTCTTCGTCGCCACGGCCGTACTCGGGCTGGTCGCGCTGCACACCACCTCCGGTGCCGACTGGCTCAACTGGGTCATCCCCGTGGTCCTGCTGGTCCTGGCGGCCCGCTTCACGGAGCGCTATCCGGACCAGGTGCGCGAGCGGGTCAAGGCCGCGCACACCGCCCCGTAGAAGGGACGGCGCGGCTGCGGCTGTCGGCCGGTCAGGTCCGGCAGCACCTGGACGCTGGACGGCTTCGTCGACAGTCGCCGTGCCCACCGCGGCCCTCGCCGTCTCCGCCCGCCACTGGCTGTTGCTGCTGCTGCTACTGCTACTGCTACTGCGGCACTGAACTGCGCTTCAGCCCGGAACGGACAGAAAGTCCTCGACAGCGGCGGCGAAACGGGCCGGAGCATCGTGGTGCACGACATGCCCGGCAGGCAGCTCCGCGAGGCGGGCCTTGCCGGCACGACGGGTGATCATTTCCCCGGCATGGGCGGCCGCCAGCTCATCGCTGCGTGTTCCCCGGATCAGAAGAGTGGGGCAGGCCACCGCCGTCCAGTCCTGCCAGTGATCGCCATTGAGTGCCTTCTGGGACGCCACCGTGTGCTCGATGTCGAACGAGAATCCCCAGCCGCCCTCCAACCGACGGAAGGAACACTCCAGATAGGCGGCAGCCGAGCCCAGGGCGGCCACCAGATCCTGGCGCGACGGTGCATGGCGGGGCAGGCGCACGGTGAATGACCAGTCACAGTTCACCACCGCGCCGATGTCCTCAATGATCAGCGCAGAGACCTGATCCGGCTGCCGGGCAGCGTACTGGTACGCGTTCACTCCCCCCAGCGAGTGGCCCAGCACCGCCACCGGCCCGATGCCCAGATGCCGATGGAAGGCGGCTACGTCAGCAACGTAATCGTCCCGCTCGTAACGCTGAGCACGATCGGACTCACCGTGCCCACGTTGATCGAGCGCGATCACCCTCCACCGCGGCGCCAGCGCCTCGGCCAGAGGCGCGAACGCCGACGCCTCGTTGTAGTGCCCATGCAGGGCCAGAAGCGGCGTACCCGGACCTCCGAAATCCAGATACGACAGTTTCCGTCCACCGACCACGAAGAACTCACGCATGAAGCGGATGCTATGCGGCACCACTGACACCCGATGACTGACCAACAGCCGCCAGACAAGGGAACCGCCCTTCTCGGAACAGGGCAATGAGTTGCCCTCCCTGCTCGTACAGTCGGCGGCTGCAGCTGCGGTAGCCAGGCGAGCGGCTTCGATCAACCAAATCGTGCAGTTCTCCGAAGCCCTGACTGTCTCACCGGCCCAGCGGATCCCTTCGTCGTCGACCTCCACCCGGATGACATCGACGCATCAGGCTATTTCCAAGTCGACCATCATGCCCATGTCCTCGTGTTCCGCGTTGTGGCAGTGGAACAGTTGACTTGTACTCCCTCCCTGAAGGAGGGAAAGCATTCGCATGTGTCATTGGAGCACCTCGGCGCTTCGGCCCGCCGCGACCACAGTGCGGAGGGGGAACGCGATGAGTAGCGCGACAGCGACCAGGAGCCCGCTCATCCACAGCGGTCCGAGGTCGCCGAACTCGGTGCTGAGGGTGGTCGCGGCGACGGCTGGGCCGGCGGCGGCACCGAAGTTGAGTGCCGCGGTCGCGTACGAGCCGGCCATGGTGGGGGCTTGCGCCGCCTCGTAGAGGACCCGCGTGATCAGCGTGCTGCCCAGTGCGAACGACAGCGCGCCTTGTACGAACACGAGGGTGCACAGAGCGACCGGCTTGTCGGCCAGTTCCGCAAGGGCCGGCCAGCCGACGACCAGCAGCGGACCACCGAGTGCGACGACCAGGCCTGGACGCCGGTCGGACAGCCGGCCCGCGACGGTGACGCCGACGAAGGAACCGGCGCCGAAGAGCACCAGTACGACAGAGATCCACAGTTCGCTCAGCCCGGCGGTGTCGGTCACGACCGGGGCGAGGAAGGTGAAGCTTCCGAATGTTGCCGCGTTCACCAGCGCGCCGAGCAGCATCACCACGATCAACCGCGGCCCCGCCAGCGAGGCGAGCTCTGCTCGCAGAGCCGGCCCGCCAGTCGCGTCCTCTTTCCCCCGTCCCGCTGGGATGCCCTTCAGAATGCCGAGGGCTGCAGGGAGGCAGAGAGCGGCGACAGCCCAGAATGTGGCCCGCCAGCCGAACACTGTGCCCAGTACAGACCCGCCGGGGACACCGGCGACAGTCGCCACCGTCGTGCCCGACAGCAGGACGGCCAGCGCACGTCCCTTCCTGTCGGCCGGCACCAGCGTGGCGGCAGCCGTCAGAGCTACGGCGATGAACCCTGCGTTCGCGAGCGCGGCGACGACCCGGGTAGCGACCAGGACCGGAAAGCTCGTGGTGATGGCGCCCACAGCGTGAGCTGCCGCGAAGGCAAGGACGAATCCGAGAAGACTGGAGCGCCTGGGCCAGTTGCGCGCAAGCGCGGCCACGAGAGGGGCGCCGACCATCATGCCGATCGCGAAGGCTGAGGTGAGCACGCTTGCTGTCCCGACTGAGACGTCGAGATCTGAGGCGATGCCCGGCAACAGCCCGGCGAGCATGAACTCCGAGGTGCCCATGGCGAAGACCGCCATGGCAAGCAGGTACAGCGGGGGAGGCATCGAAGGCTCCGAGGTGAGGAGAAGCACGAGAGGGTCATCTCGTCACCGCGGCCGGCCCCACGGGCACACTCGTCCCACCGCCGCACAAGGTGGCGCAACGACAGGACTACGAGTTCAGTGCTTCAGGGGGCTGACGGCGTGACCGAAAGCCCCCACCTTGTCTGACTCAGGACTCGACATGGCTCGCACGCTACCCGACCGATGTCCGTCGAGGCACGTGAGATTCACCGGCACCGGCCGGCGCGTGTCACCAACGTCTTGTGCCGGAATGACCAGGGCACTTCTTGTGGATCACTCGAGGTAGCGGTGGGGTGTCGGTCATAGCTTCTGCAGAACCACAGGGAGGGACCGGCGGGGCGGGTACCCAGGACCTCGTGGCCGCCATCGAGGACTGCTCTGGTCGCGTCGGTCATGGCCAAGCCCCGTCCGGAGGGCGGACCGGCTCCCCCTCCCCCCTCCCCACCCAAGTCCCCGCCGCCCATGAAGGCGGCGGGCCGCCGATCCGGGCGGATAGGTCGAGCAGAAGGTGGCGGATCTGTTGAGTGTGGTCTGCTCAGGCGTTTTCGATCAGCCGCGCTGCGGTCTCAGCGGGGGTCTCGTTCTTCGTATAGATCGTCCTCGTCGCCATCTGTCGCGCGTCGGGGTCGTCGAGCCACTGCCCCAGGAAGTCGTGTCCGTCGATGATCCAGGACTGCCCCTTGGTCGCTGTGCAGCGTTGCCGTAGGAGGGTGAGCGAGAACTCGCGGTCGGGTGAGGGCAGCACTCGGACCACGTGTCGGCAGTGGCTCAACACGGTGCGCACCTCGGCCAGGTGTACGGGGTCGGTGTAGCTGGTGTGGCCTGCGCCCAGTGCGATCACGGCAGCGGGATGGTCGGCCACCACACGGGCCACAGCGTGCGCTCGAGCGCCTTCCCACTCGGACTCCGCCGCGAGGCGCCCGACTGCCGCGATGCGCTCGCGGAGTCTGGGGATGCTCCATCCCACCTGCGCGTAGTACTCCTCCGCAGCGGCGTCCAGATCGACGAACGGCCTCTGTGCCCTTCCCGCGATCTCCCGGCCAAGGGTGGTCTTCCCGGTGCCGGCCGGGCCGATCAGGACCATCCAGGGTGCATCTTTGAGTGCAGGCCGGTTCATGCGGCGGCCAACTCGGCTATGGAGGTGCCGACTTCGGCCTCCGGCACAGCGGCCAGCATCCCGCTTGCACCTTCGCCGACGATCTCGTCGATGAGGGAGCAGTCGGGCACGATGCCGTCTGCGTTGACTACGCGGAGCATGGGCGCGCCTCTCCCGACCGACGTTGCGACGTCGGCCTGCTCATACCGGTCGAGCGATCACTCGGAACGCTACGCCCCCACGCGCCGACGCGACACCGATCCATAGGCAATGAGCCTTGCACCTCAGAGGAAGTTCTCCCGGTTCCTGCCGCTACCGGGCCGACCATGAGCCCGGCAGCAGCACAGCACCGCGCAGCGAAACAGGAAGCCTCAGACTCCCCACCGGAATCCGCACGCGCACGCCGATGCCGGATCTGCCGCCGGCGACGGGCGTTGTGCCGCTTGCTGCGTCTACGGCCGGCCAGTGGGCGCGCTCCGCTCAGGCCGACTCGCGTACCACCAGGCGCGGCACGATCACTCGCTCGGCGAGAGGGCCTCGGCCCTGTACGAGCGCCGCGACCTGCTCGACTGCGGCCCGGCCCACTTGGTGCTTGTCCACGTGCAGCGTGGTGAGCGGCGGGTCCATCAGCTCGCCGAGCATCAGGCCGTCGCACCCGACGAAGGCGCAGTCGCCCGGTACGTCCAGGCCGCGGCGCAGCGCGCGGCGCATGGCGCCGACCGCGATCAGGTCGTTGTAGCCGAGGACTGCGGTGGTGCCGGGGTGTTCGGCGAGCACGCGGTCCATGCCGTCGGCTCCGCCCTGCACGCAGTTGGCCACGGGCACGACCGGAGCCCCGCCGGTGTCGAGGCCGTGCTCGGCGGCCAGGGCGAGGAACAGGGCGCGCCGGGAGTGCGGGTCCGCCCCATCCCCGCGGGCCCTGTCATCGAGCATCACCACGCGCCGGTGTCCGGCCGCCATGAGGTGTTCGAGGGCCTGCCGCATCCCGGACTCGAAGTCGATGCGGACGCCGCCGGCGGCAGGCGGCCGGGTGTCGTGGTCCAGGAGCACCAGCGGGATACCGGTGCCCCGCACCCGTTCGATGGCGCTCTCGGCGAAGAAGTAGCCGACGCACGCGTCGACATGGTCGGCGACAGTGGCCGCCACCCTCTGCTCGCGTTCGAGGGCCGACCCGGTGCTGTAGACGGCGACCTGCCAGTCACGTTCGTCGGCGGCCTCCATCACTCCGGCGACGACCTCGGGGAAGAACGGGTTGAGCACATCGGCGACGACCAGGCCGAGCGTGGTCGTCGCGGGGCCCGCCATGCCGCGCGCATGCCGGTTGGGCCGGTAGCCGAGCGTGTGGGCGACCTCCAGGATCCGGGCCCGGGTGTCCGGGTCGATCTCCGGCTTGTCGTTGATGGCGCGGGAGACGGTCTGCCGGGAGACACCCGCGGAGCGGGCCACGTCGTCGATGGTGACGCCGTGACGCCCGCGCCGGGACGTGCGGGGGGTGGGCATCTCGGGGAACGTTCCTCTCTGCCTGCCCAAGCGTCGTCCGTCGTCGCTGCCGGACGGTTCACGTGAGCGCTCACGGACATGATGAGCAGCTCGTTCGTTGCTGTCAACGGGACGCCACCATGGGGCAGTTGAGGCGATCAAGGTTGAATTCAGGAATCCCTCGCACTGGTCTTGACGGGGACATGTCGCGGCTCCAAGGTACTCCGTGAACGCTCACGGGAACGCTCACGAATCGGCCACTCGTCTCTGCAGTCGCCTGCCCGGAGGACATACGTGCCGTCGATCGCGGTCACCACGGCAGAACGCCCACCCGCACCCACCACCGCGCTCATCGACCGGGTCGGCGTCGCCGTGCTCGTCGACGGAGCCCCCACAGCCCCCGTAGTGCGTGAACTCCCCGACGGCGTGAGGGCATTGGAGGTATCAGCCCCCGAGGGCGCCGCCGTGGAGATCCGCCTGGCGACGCCCCTGCAGGACGCCGTCGGCTACTGGTACCCGGACGCCGGCTGGCAGCGGTCCCTGCCGCCGGACTGGGCCGGGCGACTGAACGCCGGCTTGGTGCACGGCTGCGCGATCGGCTGCCTGTACGAGACGTCGGGGCAGACGCTGCTCACCTTCGCCGCCGAGGACGCGACGGCCGAGACGCACCTGGTCTTCGGCGTCTCGGAGCAGCGCAAGCTGTTCGCGGTGCATCTTGAACTCACCGCCGGACGGCAGCCGTTCACCGTGCTGTTCGCGGTCCGCAGCCCCTCCCCCGCGGCGGCGCTGCGCCTGCTGCGCCGGCGGCTCGTGGGCGCCGCGAAGCTGCCGCCGCTGACGCTGCCCGAGGCGGGCCGTACCCCCGCCTACTCCACCTGGTACGCCTTCGGGCAGGAGCTCACGGCCGACAGCGTCGCGCTGGAGGCCGGGCGCGCCGCCGCACTCGGCTGCGGACTGCTGATCCTCGACGACGGCTGGCAGCGCGGCGGCCGGGAGCGCGGCTACGCCTGGGCCGGCGACTGGCAGGTCGACGCGGTCAAGTTCCCCGATCTCGCCGGGCATGTGCGCGGCGTGCAGGGTCTGGGCGTGGCGTACATGGCATGGATCGCCCCGCTGCTCCTGGGGCCGGACTCCCCCGAGTGGCCGCGGCTCTCCCCGTACGCCCGCGTCCCCAGCCCGACCGCGCCGGGCGCACATGTCCTCGACCCCCGGGAGCCACGGGTGCGCGCACACGTCCTGGAGGTGTGCACCCGGCTCGTCGCCGACCACGGGCTCGACGGCCTGAAGCTGGACTTCCTCGACGACGCCACCGTGTACGCGGACGACGGCGGCGATCCCGTCGGACCCGCGATGGCCCTGCTCCTCGGTGACCTCCGCGCCGCCCTCTGCGCACTGTGCCCGCGCGGCCCGCTGGTCGAACTGCGCCAGCCCTACGCCGGCCCCGGCATGAGCGCGTACGGGAATCTGCTGCGCGCCACCGACTGTCCAGCCGACGCCACCGCGAACCGGATCCGCACGATCGACGCTGCGCTCTGCGCGATGGGCGGCGCCGTCCATTCGGACATGCTGATGTGGGACCCGGGCGCATCGGCCGAGGCAGCGGCCCGGCAGATCCAGTCCGTGTTGCACGCAGTGCCACAACTGTCCTGTCGTATAGGTGAGTTGAGTCAGGAGCACCGCGAGGTCGTGACGTTCTGGCTGCGCCAGTGGCGGCGGCTGCGGCCCGTCCTGCTCGACGGCGAGATGGAGCCGGGCCGCCCGGACGAGCTGTATCCCCTCGTGCGGGCGCACGCCGGTGATGCCCAGGTGGTCGTCGCGCACGGCGAACGCCCCGTACCGCTCGACCTGATGCGCCACCCCCGGGCCGATCTGGTGAACGCCACCGCCGCGGACGGCCTGGTCTGCGTCGTCCCGCACGCGCCGGTGCGGGCCACGCTCACCACGTACGACGCACGGGGCCGGGTCACCCGCTCGGGCCCGCACACCTTCGCCCCGGGCGCGGTCCGCCTCGACGTTCCGCCCTCCGGCCTGCTGAACGTCCGGCCACTCGACTGATCCCGAGGAGGTCACCAACTCCCCTGCACAGCGCGTCCCTTGTCCAGCCAACGTCACGGTGCTGCACCCGAAGGAGGAACAACCCCCATGTCCAGCAGACCAGCGCGCCGGCCACGGCGCCTGTGGGCCTTGTGGGCGGCCCTGCTCGCCCTGTTCAGCCCTCTCCTGCTCACCCCCGCATCCGCCCCCGCGGCCACGGCCACCGACACGACCGCCACCACGCAGGCGGACCCCGTGCCGGGCATGTTCAACCCGCGCCAGACCTGGCTGCGCAACTCCACCGCGGGCCTTTTCCTGCACTGGGGCATGTACACACAGCCCGAGCACTACGACTGCGACTCCTGGCAGAAGGCCGTGAACGACAGCGGCTGGAACCCGGACTACTGGGTCAAGGAGACGCAGAAGATCCACGGCTCGTACATCGTCCTGGCCACGTTCCACAGCCGCCTGGGCTACGCCCGCCCCTGGCCGTCGAAGATCCCCGGCAGTTGTTCGACGAAGCGCGACATCCTCGGGGAGCTCATCAAGGCGGCCAAGGCCAAGGGCATCAAGGTCATCCTCTACATGACCGACGATCCGCAGTGGCACGACGTCATGGGCCCCGAGTCCTTCGACTCCGCCGCCTACTCCGCGTACAAGGGCAAGGACGTCGATCTGACGACGCGGCCCGGTTTCGGAGAGTTCAGCTACGACAACTTCTTCGAGGTGATGCACAACTACCGGGACCTGAAGGGCTTCTGGATCGACAACGACAACGAGTACTGGGAGCAGCATCACCTGTACGAGCAGATCCGTGAGCAGCGCCCGGACATGCTCCTGAGCAACAACAACGAAGACACGCCGATCATGGACACCGTCAGCAATGAGCAGAAGACGGGCATGACGCCGGACTACGACATGCCGGCCGCGTACTGGACGTCCATGCCGCGTCTGACGGAGTCCTGCTACAAGGTGCCGTCGAGCGGCGCCTGGTGGTACGACGGCCAGGACCGTCCGGTCGACACGGCGCTCAACATCCGCCGCTACGTGGCCAACGCGGGCACGTCGTACAAGTCACTGATGGACCTCCAGGCCCAGGTGGACGGGACGTTCCCGCCCCAGCAGCAGGCGTTCACCGACGACATGTCTAAGTATCTCGATCCGATCTGGGAGTCGCTGCACGGCGTGGAGGGTGGCGGCTATCTGTACGGCGGGCTGCGTCCGGGCGCCTGGAACGACGGGGCGTACGGCTACACCACGGTGAGCAAGGAGGACTCGACGCGCCAGTACATCCATGTCACGACGCGGCCGACGGGAACCGGCTCCGGCACGCTCCGCATCCGCGACAACGGCACGAAGGTGAAGCGGATCAGCGATCTGCGTACCGGCCGGAAGATCGCCTTCGACCAGCACGACGGCACCGTGACACTCAAGAGCATCGCCACCTGGGACCCGTACGACACGGTCTTCAAGGTGGAGACGGAACGGCACCGCCAGGGCCTGTACCCCTCCGACTCGGTGCGGGCCACCGCCACCTCGTCGAAGGACGGCCACCCTGCCACCAACCTCACCGACGGCGACCTCACCCGGTACTGGGACTCGAACGCTCAGGTGCCCGTCTCGGTCACGCTGGATCTCGGGGGCGTGAAGAAGGCCCGGTACCTGGCCGTGAACCAGACCGAGTGGTCGCCCACGTACAACCGCGAGTCGTTCGGCAGGAAGGAGGACTCGGCCCGGATCAAGGACTACAAGGTCTTCGTCAGTGACGACGGCGAGCACTGGGGCGATCCGGTGAAGACCGGTGTCATGGAGAGCGCCCGCAGCACCCGCTATGTCGACCTGGACACCACGGCCCGCTACATCAGGCTGGAGGTGGACAGCACCTGGTCGGCGGCGACCGTCGTCCCCTTCTACCACCAGTTGAGGATCGACGAGATCGCGGTCGGCCACTCGTATCCCGTGAGCCACGGCCGCGGGTGACCAACGCGCTTACCCCAAGGGCGAATGGAGCTCTCGGGGTAAGCGTCCCGGCCGTCACCCGGCGGTCAGTGCCCGGTCGCCGCCGGACACGCCGAGCAGGCCACCGCCGCAGGCGAGGCTGCCCGGGGTGCGGGTCGTCGTCGCGCGGTCAGCCCTTCTTCTTCTCGGCGGCCGCGAGCGCGCCGGCGATCGCGTCGTACGCGGGCTTGCGCTGAAGGTTCTCGTCCCAGGGCAGCGCCGCGCCCTGGCCCGGAAAGACCGACGGGATCCACGAGTGCCGGTCTGAGTAGCCCCACAGGGTGATGCCCACACAGCGCCGCACGGCCAGGCACGCGTCGGTGACCTGCCCGTACCAGTCGGCCTGCTGGGCCAGCGTGGCAGCGTCGGCCGGCAGGATCATCCGGATGTCGAGTTCGGTGATCGCGACATCGAGGCCCAGGTCGGCGAAGCGCTGGATGTTCCCCCGCATGTCGTTCGGGAAGCCGTACTGCAGGGCGAGGTGACCCTGCATGCCGAAGCCGTCGATCGGGACGTGGTCCGCCTTGAGCTGCTTGATCAGCGTGTAGTAGGCGTCCGACTTCGCGCCGAGCCCCTCGACGTTGTAGTCGTTGAGGTACAGCTTGACCTTGGGGTCGGCGGCGTGCGCCCAGCGCAGGGCGTCGGCGATGTAGCCGGGGCCGAGCGTCTTGTAGAAGATGTTCTCCCGGTACGTGCCGTCCTCGTTCATGATCTCGTTGGCGACGTCCCAGGCGAAGACCTTGCCCTTGTAGTGCTTCACCTCGGTCGTGATGTGGTTCTTGAGTATCGAGCGCAGTTCGCCGGCGGTCCAGGTGCCGTCCGTCAGCCAGCTCGGCAGCTGGCTGTGCCACAGCAGGGTGTGGCCGCGCACCTTCAGATGGTGAGCCTTCGCGTACGCCACGATCTCGTCGCCGGCGGTGAAGTCGAAGACGCCGCGTTGGGGTTCGGTCGCATACCACTTCATGCCGTTGCCGGGGGTGGTGGCGCCGAACTCGCTGCCGAGCAGGTCGGCGTACGCGGTGTCGTCCAGCTCGGGGTTGTCGACGGCCGAGCCGAAGTAGCGGCCGGTCCGCTGGGCCAGGTCGTCGAGCGTGGCGGCACGGTGCCGGGCGCCGTCCGCGTGAGCGGCGGGGACCGCGGCGAGACCGAGCAGCAGGGCCGTGGACGCGGCGAAAGCGGCGGCTCCGGCTCGGCTGCCGCGTGCGGGTGTGCGCATGGTGAGGCTCCTCAGATGAAGGGCAGGGGTGGGTGGCCTTGCTTCGCGCGGCGCCGCGCGCGTCACTTCACGCGCAGCTCGCACCGCATCCGCCGCCCGTGCCCGACCTCCCGAACCGGCCCCGTGAGGGTGAGCGGCACGGCGTGGTGGACGTGGGCGCTGGACGCGGCAACGCGCAGTTCGAGGGCTCCGGGTTCGACGACGCGGCGGCCGTCGGCGCCGGTGTACGCGGCGAGGTCGGCCGGGAACGTCGCGTGGACCTCCGCCGACGCCCCGGCGTCGAGCGGGACCCGGGCGTAGCCGACGAGACGGATCTCCGGCCGTGCGACCGTGCCGACCGGGTCGTGGAGGTAGAGCTGGACGACCTCGGTGCCGGGGCGGTCGCCGGTGTTGCGGACAGTGAGGCGCAGGGTGGTCTCGCCGTCGGTGGGCAGTTCGGAGGCGTCGCACTGCGGGGTGTCCCAGGCGAACGTGGTGTACGACAGGCCGTGCCCGAACGGGTAGAGGGCGGTTGGGTCGACGTTGCTCGGGTCACCGTGGAGGCCCAGCGGTGGTGCGAGATAGGGGGCGGGCTGGCCGCCCGGGGTGCGCGGGATGCCGAGGGGCAGCCGGCCCGACGGCTCGACGCGCCCGGACAGAACGCCCGCGACGGCGCCGCCGCCCTCCTGTCCGGGGAAGAAGGCCTGCACGACGGCGGCGGCCCGATCCGCCCAGCGGCCCAGCGCGTACGGCCGCCCACTGAGCACGACGATGACGGTGGGGGTGCCTGAGCCGATCACCTTGTCGAGCAACTCCCCTTGACTGTAGGGAAGTTCCAAGTCCTCGGCGTCGCAGCCCTCGCCGGACGAGCCGCGCCCGAACAGGCCCGAGCGGTCGCCGACGACGGCCAGGCACACGTCGGCCGCCGTCGGGTCGTCGACGAACACGGCGCCGGTCGGCTCCGCGCGCAGCGCCTCGTTGAACGTCGGCACGTCGATGCCGGCGGGCAGTTCGGGGTGGTTGACGCCGACGTGCCGGGGGAACGTGTAGCAGCCGAGCATGGCCGCCTGTTCGTCGGCGAGTGGTCCGACGACGGCGATGCGGAGGCTGTCGTCGAGCGGCAGGACACCGAAGTCGTTGGCGAGCAGCACGACGGATTCCTGCGCCGCCCTGCGGGCCAGGTCGCGCAGGTGCGGGGGGTTCAGGTCGATGGGAAGGTCGTCGGCGGCCGGTTCGTGATCGGGGTCGAGGAGGCCCAGCTCACACTTCTGGGTGAGAACGCGCAGCGCCGCCCGGTCGAGCAGGTCCTCGGGGAGGTGGTCGGCCTCACTGAGGCAGCGAGCGGAGGGCAGTTCGATGTCGACCCCGGCCGAGAGGGCGAGCCCGGCGGCCTCCGCGGGCGAGCCGGCGATCTTGTGGGCGGACTCCAGGAACGAGAGGCCGAAGTAGTCGCTGACGGTCGTACCGGTGAACCCCCACTCCTCGCGGAGGACTTGGGTGAGCAGCCCGGGGTGGGCGTGGGCGGCCAGGCCGTCGATGTCGTTGTAGGCGGACATGACGGAGCGGGCGCCGCCGTCGCGCACCGCCATCTCGAACGGGGGCAGGATGACGTCCGCGAGCTCGCGGGGTCCGAGCGGAGCCGGGGCGTGGTTGCGGGCGCCGCGCGAGGCCGAGTACCCGGCGAAGTGCTTGAGGGTGGCGACGATCCCGGCGGCCTCCAGGCCCCGTGCGTACGCGGTCCCGATGGTGCCGACGAGGTACGGGTCCTCGCCGATGGCCTCTTCGGTGCGGCCCCAGCGCGGGTCCCGTACGACGTCGAGGACCGGGGCGAGGCCCTGGTGGATGCCGACCGCGCGCATCGACGCGCCGATGGCCTGCGCCATTTCGGTCACCAGGGCCGGGTCGAAGCTGGCGCCCCAGGCCAGCGGGGTCGGGAAGACGGTGGCCTGCCAGGCCGAGAAACCGGTCAGGCACTCCTCGTGGGCGATGGCGGGCACACCGAACCGGTTGCCCGCGCGGATCCGCGACTGCAGTTCGGCGAGCCGGGCGGCGCCCTCGGCCGGCTCCACGGGGACGGTTCCGAAGGGGCGGGTGAGGTGTCCGAGGCCATGCGGGAGCAGGGCGTCAAGGGCAGCGCTGCGGGCCACGTACGCGTGCTGGCCCGGTGCGACCGCGGCGGTGTCGGTGCCGATGTCCGCGCCCAGCCACACGCTGGACAGCTGGGCGGTCTTCTCCTCAGGGGTCATCCGGGCGAGCAGGTCCGCCGCCCGGACGAGGGCGGGCAGGGTGGTGTCCTGCCAGGGGTGCGCCATGGAACTCCTCAAGTCCGTTACGAGCAGGCAGGGTTCGGGGGACCGGCACTGTCACACCTGCAGTGGGTCGGAGACGGGTCGGCCCTTGGTCGCACCTGCCGTGATGCCGCCGGTCACCTGCCGTTCGGCCACCGGGCACAAGCGAGCGCGGGGACCATGGCAAGGACCGAGCGAGAGAAGACGCGCGCTCCCGCGGGAGGCGTAGCGACCCCTGCCAGTCCGTCGGGGGGGGGCACGGAACAAGCAGCACGGGATGACGCTGGTCACCAGCAGTTGGGCATGCAGTACGCGGCACCGCCGAGGCGTCTGCCACCGGACCGGGCGGCCTGGATGTGCGACCACTCGACGACGGGCCCACCCGATCCGCCCCTGGAGCCGGAGACCGAGTCGCCGCAGGACGTGAGCACCGCGATGCCGGGGCCGGCCACGCTGACGGCACCCAGGACGCGGCGGCGGGACAAGGATACGGAGGCTGGCATGACGCACCTTCCGGAAGAGATCCGAAACTATCGGTGGATGGCCTCGGAAGTTACGGACACGCGACGGGGGTGTCAACGGCCCTGACAAAAGAGGCCGTTGACACCCCCGATGGGTGCCGAGCGCGTCAGACCTGCCGGGGCTCCGCCGTACTGGCCCTGACCACCAGTTCCGTCGCGAGCTCCACCCGGGACGAGGCCGGCGCGACGGACCGGGCCAGGTCGAGGACGAAGCGCGCCGCCAGCTTGCCCATCTCCGCCAGCGGTTGACGCACCGTCGTGAGCGGCGGCGCCGACCAGCGCACCTCCGGGAGGTCGTCGAAGCCGAGGACGCTCATGTCCTCCGGCACCCGCAGCCCGCGCCGGCGCAGCGCCTCGATCGCGCCGAGCGCCATCTGGTCACTGGCGGCGAAGACGGCGGTGGGCGGCTCGGCCAGGTCCAACAGCTGGTTGCAGCCGTTGAATCCGGACTCGTGGTAAAAGTCGCCGGGCACGATCAGCGCGTCGTCCACGGGCACACCGGCCACGTCCAGCGCGGCCCGGTACCCGTCGAGACGGGCGCGCGAGCACAGCAGCCTGGGCGGGCCTTCGATGAACCCGATCCGACGGTGGCCGAGCCCCAGCAGATGCTCCGTCGCGGCTATCCCGCCCACCCAGTTCGTGGCGCCGACGGTCGGCGCCTCGGTGGCCGGTGAACCGGCCGGGTCGACGACCACCAACGGCACGCCCAGGCGTCGCAGTTCGTCGTGCAGCCCCGGTTCGAGGACCGAGGTCACGAGGATCACCCCGTCCGACGCGCGGGCCCGCAGATTCGTCATCCACTGCCGGGCCGCGCCCGCCCGGTCGTGAATCGCGGAGACCACCGTGCCCACCCCCGCCTCGTGCGCGACCTCCTCGACGCCCCGGATGATCTCCACCGCCCAGGGGCTGTCCAGGTCGTTGAAGACCAGGTCGAGCAGGGCCGCCCGGTCGCCGGGCGCAGGCGGGCGCCGCTGGTACCCATGCCGCTGCAGCAGGTCCTCGACCCGCGCCCGAGTGGCGGGCGACACGTCGGAGCGCCCGTTGACGACCCTCGAGACGGTCGGGACCGACACCCCCGCCTCCCGCGCGATCTCGGTGATCGTCACCTTGGCCGGCCCGTCCGGGCTCTGCCTGGCTGCCTTGCCTTTGCCGCCAACCCGGGCCACGTTCCCCACCTCCATCGACCTCTGCATCCTGAAAGATCTCCGGATGTCTTCCGGAAACCGTAGGACATGCCGTCGACCGCGCGCCGGTCAAGCCGAGATTTCTGTCCGACCCGCCGAACGCCTGGCCCTGAATCTACGCGCCCGCTGCCCCCAGCACCCCGCGCAGCCAGGCCATTTGGCGACGTACGTGCACGGCGTCGCCGTGCTCGTGGCCGTTGAACGGGTAAGCATGGATCTCCCGGCCGGGGTTCGCGCCGGTGAGTTCGCCGTAGCGGTGACATGCCGCGTATGCGCCGCTGGGCGGACAGACCATGTCGCGCAGGCCGACTCCGAAGTGGGCCGGGGCGTGGGCGCGGCGGGCGAAGGAGATGCCCTCGACGTAGCCGAGTGTGCGGTACGCGGCGCCCTCCGCGCCCCGGTGCACGGCGAGGTAGGCGGCAATCTCGCCGTAGGGCCCTGCGTCGGTCAGGTCGAGGGCGCGCCGGATACCGCACAGCAGCGGCGCCGTGACCAGGGCCGCGGCGAGATCGGGGACGAGTCCGGCGACGGCGAGCGCTACTCCCCCGCCCTGGCTGTTGCCCACCGCGACGATCCGGTCCCGGTCGACGCCGGGCAGGGCGCGCAGCGCGGCCACGGCACACACCGCGTCGGTGATGAGGCGGCGGTAGTGGTAGTCGTGCGGATCGAGCAGCCCGCGCACCGCGGGTCCCGGGCCGCCCGGCGCGGCCGCGTGCGGGTCGGGGGTCGCACCCCCGCTGCCGTACTGGTCGCCCTGACCGCGGTTGTCCATGAGCAGATGGGCGTAACCGGCGTTAGCCCAGGTGAGACGCTCGTACGGAAGGCCGCGACCTCGGCCGTAGCCCGCGAACTCGACGACTGCGGGCAGGAGTTCGCCCTCGCCCGCGGGCCGGGTGTACCAGGCGCGGACAGGGTCGCCGGCGAAGCCGCGGAAGGTGACGTCCCAGCTCTCGACGAGCCGCAGCCCGCTGTCGGCGGGTCGGACGCGGATCAGGGGTTCGGGGTGGGCGGAGGACTTCAGCGTGGCCTGCCAGAACGCGTCGAAGTCGGCGGGTTCGTCGGGCTCGGGTCGGTGGCGCTGGAGTTCGTCCAGGGGCAGGTCGAAGGCAGGCACAGGCACCTCACAGCCGGTCACGGAGCCAACTCCCGTTGACGCAGCCCCCATTGACAGGGGTCGAGAGCGGCTTTAGGTTGCGGCGACGTTACCGGAAGATTCCCGAAAGTTCTCGGAACATCTTTCCCCTCCCTTGTGATGACCTCTGCCTGCCCGAGTGACGAAAGGCCCTGCATGAGCTCCCCCACCATGACGGGCAGCCAGCCCCGCACCGGCGCCCCGCCCGACCCGCCGCCCGACAGGAAGCTTCCGTCCGGCCGTCGTTCCTGGCGCCGGTCCCTGCGCCGCGACTGGCAGCTGTACTCCCTCGCGGTGCTGCCGATCCTGTTCTTCCTCGTCTTCCGCTATCTGCCGATGATCGGCAACGTGATTGCGTTCCGCCGCTTCCAGCCGGGCGGTTCGATCCTCGGCGAGGAGTGGGTGGGCCTGCGCTATGTGCGGATGTTCCTCAGCGATCCGTCGTTCTGGCAGGTCTTCGGGAACACCCTCCGGATGGGCCTGCTGACGCTGCTGTTCTGCTTCCCGGTGCCGATCGTGCTGGCCCTGCTGCTCAACGAGGTCAGGCGCACCGCACTGAAACGCTTCGTGCAGTCGATCTCGTACCTGCCGCACTTCCTGTCCATCGTGATCGTCGCGGGCATCACGGTGCAGATGCTGGCGTCGGACGGCCCGATCAACCACGTGCTCACGACGTTCGGCCACGATCCGGTCCGGTTCATCCAGGAGCCCGGCTGGTTCCGGACGATCTACGTCGGTTCCGAGGTCTGGCAGACGGCTGGCTGGGGCACGATCCTCTATCTCGCCGCGTTGAGCACGATCGACGAGGACCTGTACGAGGCGGCCCGGATCGACGGCGCGAACCGCTGGCAGCAGACCTGGCATGTGACGCTCCCGGGCATCCGCCCCACCATGATCACGCTGCTGATCCTCAACATCGGCACGTTCATGGTCGTCGGCTTCGAGAAGATCCTGCTGCTCTACAACCCGCTGACGTACCCGACGGCGGACGTCGTCTCCACCTACCTGTACCGCACCGGTGTCGAGTCGAACTCCTTCAGCTATGCCGCCGCCATCGGCCTGTTCGAGGCGATCATCGGCCTCGTGCTGATCACGTCCGCGAACCGGCTGTCGCGCAAGACCGTGGGGACGAGCCTGTGGTGAGCATCCAGACCCGCCCCCGCGCCGCGACGACCGTGAACAGCGCGACCCGCGGCTACCGTGTCTTCCAAAGCGTCAACGCCGTGATCCTGACGCTGGTCGTGGTGGTCACGCTCTACCCGATCGTCAATATCGTCGCCCGCTCGTTCAGCGGGGAGCGCCAGATCCGGGCGGGCGAGGTGACGCTGTGGCCCAAGGGCTTCAACCTCACCACGTACAAGATTGTCTTCCAGGACGGGACGTTCTGGCGCAGCTACGGGAACACTGTCCTCTATACGGTGCTCTCCACCGCCGTCGCCATGGTCCTCACCACGGTCTACGCGTACGTCCTGTCCAAGAAGGACCTGCGCGGGCGTACGTTCCTCGTCGGTGTCGCCGTCTTCACGATGTTCTTCTCCGGCGGTCTGATCCCGAACTATGTGCTCATCACCAGCCTCGGCCTCAAGAACTCGATCTGGGCGATCGCCCTGCCGAACGCCATCAGCGTCTTCAACCTTCTGGTGATGAAGGCGTTCTTCGAGAACATGCCGGCGGAGCTCGAGGAGGCCGCGCAGATCGACGGCCTGAGCGCCTACGGGACTCTGCTGCGGATCGTGCTGCCGCTGTCGAAGGCCGTCATCGCGACCATGGTGCTCTTCTACTCGGTGTCGTTCTGGAACTCATGGTTCTCGGCGTTCCTGTACATGGACAGAGCCGATCTGATGCCGGTCACCGTCTATCTGCGCAACCTCATCGCGGGCGCCACCGAGGGCGGCAACGCGGGGGCCGCGGCCGACCAGCTCACCCAGGCCGCCGCGAACATCCAGTCGGTGACCATCGTGCTCACGGCGCTGCCGATTCTGGCCGTCTACCCCTTCGTACAGCGGTACTTCGTCTCGGGCGTGATGCTCGGCGCGGTCAAGGGCTGACCACACCCACTTCACGCATGAACGTAATCAAGCCTCAACAGACTTGCATGACAAAGGAGTTCACGTGACGAACACGGGCCAGCTGTCGAGAAGGTCGCTGCTCGCCGCGGCGGGGTTCGCCGGACTCGCCGTACTCACCGGCTGCGGCAGCGGTGAGAACGGCGGCGACAGCAAGGACCTGTCGAAGAAGCGCAACGGCGCCATGGAGAAGTACAACGCCGGTGAGCAGTTCAAGGCGACCAAGGCGCTCTCCTTCTCCGTCCTGCACAACAACAACCCGACGTACCCGAGGAAGAACAGCTGGCTGTTCTGGAAGGAGGTCACCAAGCGCACGGGCATCACTCTGCAGCCCGTCGACGTCCCGCTGAGCGACTACGAGAAGAAGCGCAGCCTGCTGATCGGCTCGGGAGACGCCCCCTTCCTGATCCCGAAGACGTACCACCCCTCCGAGGTCGCCTTCGTGTCGTCGGGCGCGATCCTGCCGGTGAGCGAGTACGTGCACCTGATGCCCAACTTCCAGGACAAGGTCAAGCGCTGGAAGCTCGAGCCCGAGCTGGACTCCATCCGCCAGTCCGACGGCAAGTACTACCTGCTGCCCGGGCTCCACGAGAAGCCCAGGTCCGGATACTCACTGTCCTTCCGCACCGACGTCCTCGACAAGATCGGCGTGAGCCTGCCGTCGACGTGGGACGAGGTGTACGAAGTCCTCAAGGCGATCAAGGCGGAGTACCCCGACAGCTACCCGCTCTCCGACCGCTGGAGCACCAACACCGTCTTCCCGGCGGCCGCCCTCCTCAGCTACCTCGGGCAGGCGTACGGCGTCCGGGCCGGCTGGACCTACGAGAACATCACCTTCGACACGAAGGCGCAGAAGTTCGTCTTCACCGGGGCGACGGACGAGTTCCGACAGGTCATCGAGTATCTGCGCAAGCTGGTCGCCGAGAAGCTGATGGACCCGGAGAGCTTCACCCAGACCGACGACAACGCGGTGAAGAAGCTGCTCGCCGAGAAGTCCTTCGCGATCAGCGCCAACCCGCAGGAGCTGGTGCAGAAGTACCGCTACAACCTGGAGCGACAGGTCAAGGGCTCGAAGATCGAGATGATTCCCGTGCCACTCGGACCCGCCGGTGAGGTCGTGCTCGGCGGCATCCGCCTGGAGAACGGCCTGATGATCTCCAGCAAGGCGCTCAAGAGCGACAACTTCGTCGCGCTGATGCAGTTCACCGACTGGCTCTTCTACTCGGACGAGGGCCAGGCGTTCTGCAAATGGGGCGTCGAGGGCGTCACGTACACGAAGTCCGGCGACCAGTACAAGCTCAAGCCCGGCATCAGCCTCATGGGCTCGGACCCCAAGGCCCCGAAGGATCTGCAGAAGGACTACGGCTTCTTCAACGGCGTCTTCACCTACGGCGGCAGCTGGGAGCTGGTGTCCTCCTCGTTCAGCCCGGACGAGAAGAAGTTCCAGGACGTGATGGCCACGCGCAAGCAGACGACGATCGCCCCCGCGCACCCGCTGCTGTCCGCGGAGCAGGAGCAGGCCTCGCTCTGGGAGACGCCGCTCACGGACCACATGAACCAGAACACCCTCAAGTTCGCTCTCGGCAAGCGGCCACTGTCCGAATGGGACGACTACGTCGCCGAGCTGAAGGCCAAGAACATGCAGCAGTTCGTGGATCTGCACAACAAGGCCTACGAGCGGTACAAGAAGGACAACGGATGATCCGCGTCCCGGCCGAGTCGCAGGGCGTCCTCTCCGAGGCGTGGCGGGCATGCGTCGGCACGGGCCGCCTCGAACTCGCCCTGCGCCGTGACTACCAGGACTCCCTCGCACTGCTCCAGAAGGAGATCGGTTTCCGGCACATCCGTGGGCACGGGCTGTTCAGCGACGGGATGGGCGTGTACCGGCCGTACGAGTGGCAGGGCGCCCGGCGCGTGCATCACTCGTTCACCTACGTCGATCAGGTCGTCGACGCCTGCCTCGCGCTCGGCATCCGCCCCTTCCTCGAACTCGGCTTCATGCCCGGCACGCTGGCGTCCGGCGGGCAGACCGTCTTCTGGTGGAAGGGAAATGTGACACCACCCTCCTCGCACCGGGAATGGGCGGACCTGGTGCGCGCGACACTGACCCACTTCGTGGACCGCTACGGCCTGGAGGAGGTGCGCGGCTGGCCCGTCGAGGTGTGGAACGAGCCGGATCTGCCGGACTTCTGGGAGGGCGCCGACCAGGCGGCGTACCACCGTCTGTACGAGGTGACGGCGCACGCCGTGAAGGATGTCGACGCGTCGCTCCAGGTCGGCGGGCCCGCCGTGTCGCCCGGCGCGGACGACGGTTGGCTCGGGCGGTTCGCGGAGTTCGTGGAGCGGCGTGATCTGCCGGTCGACTTCGTGTCGCGCCACGCGTACACCTCGGGGCCCGCGCAGCCGGTGCCGTTCGGGACGTACCAGACGCTGGCCCCGGCCGAGCGCCTACTGGAGCAGTTCGGGGCCCCGCGGCGCGAGCTGAAGGGCACATCGCTCGCCGAACTGCCGGTCCACATCACTGAGTTCAACTCCTCTTACCGCCCGGACAACCTGATCCACGACACGGCCTTCCACGCCGCGTACCTGGCTCCGGTGCTGGCGGCCGGTGGAGATCTGGTGGACTCCTTCTCGTACTGGACGTTCAGCGACATGTTCGAGGAAGTGGGAGTTCCGACGGCACTGTTCCACGGCGGTTTCGGGCTCCTGACGCACCGCCAGGTCAGGAAACCCACGTATCACCTGTACGCGTTCATGGCCCGCATGGGCCGTAATGTGCTGGTCCGCGGCGCCGACCATCTCGTCACCCGGCACCCCGACGGTCGGGTCACGGTTCTGGCGTGGGCCCCGCCCGGGTCGGACCGGCATACGCTGCGGCTGTCCGTTCCGGTCGGCGACGCCGAGCGCGGCGCGGTCTTCCTGCGTCGCTCCAGCGTCGACGAGGAGCGCGGCAACGCGTACACCGCGTGGCGCCGGATGGGCAGCCCGCGCTCGCCCCGCCCCCAGCAGCTCGACGTCCTGCACGAGGCGGCGGAACCTGGACGAACCCATCTCCGGCTGCCCGTCGAGGCGTTCAGGGTGGAGGTCGACCTCACGCTGGAGCGGCACGAGGTGACGCTGGTCGAGCTGACCCCGGTGATCGAGGAGTCTCCCGACTGGTGGGACGAGGATCGGATTCTCGGGGGCGGGGGTGCCGGATGAGCGCAGCACAGGCCGGCTCCCCCGGGGCGGCCGCCCTGCCGCGCGCCGCCCGCGTCTTCGGTGACGGACCCCTGTCGCGGGCCTGCGCCCTCATCCACACGCTGCTGACGGTCGAGGGCCTGCTGCTGCTCACGCTGGCCCCCAGCCTGCTCGGGCTGCTGTTCCTCGGCGCGGACCCGGCGAACCTGCCGATCGCGGCGCTGTGCCTCGTGCCCCTCGGCCCGTCCCTGTCCGCCGCCCTGTACGCCTTGCACCACCGCAGCCGCGACCTGACGGAACTGCGTCCGGCCCGCGCCTATCTGCGCGGGCTGTGCCTCAACTCCGTTGCGGCGTTGCGGATATGGGTCCCGCTGCTCGCCTGGCTGACCGTCATCGCGTACGGCCTCACCCACTTCGCCGCGACCGGGCTGCCCGGCTGGTGGGCCGTACTGCTCGGAGTCATCGGTGTGGGCGCGCTGCTCTGGGGCGCGCACGCGCTGGTGCTGACGGCCCTGTTCACGTTCCGGGCCGTCGACACGGCGCGGCTCGCCGGTTACTTCCTGCTGCGGTACGGCCGCGCGACGCTCGGCGCGGCCAGTCTGCTCCTCGTCGCGACCGCGGCCACCTTGTGGTGGACCGAGGCGCTGCCCCTGCTGCTCGCTCCGGTGCTGCTCCTGTCGCTGCTGCGCACCAGCCGTCCGATCATCGCCGAGACCCAGGAGGACTTCACCGTATGAACGGCGTACCCGCCACCCCCACGATCCCTTACGGCGGTGACTACAACCCGGAGCAGTGGCCCGAGGAGGTCTGGGATGCGGACCACCGGCTGTTCGGCAAGGCCGGGATCGACACGCTGACGGTGGGCGTGTTCGCGTGGTCGCTGCTCCAGCCCTCCCCGGACACCTATGACTTCACGGCCCTCGACCGGATCGTGGACCGGGTGGCGGCCGAGGGGCGCCACATCGTCCTGGCCACCGGCACGGCCGCGCTGCCGCCCTGGCTCGCGAAGGCCCACCCGGAGGTGAACCGCACCGACTTCGAGGGCCGCCGCCACGGCTACGGGCAGCGGCACAACTTCTGCCCGAGCTCACCGGCGTACCGACGCCTGTCCACGGCGCTGGCGGGACGGATCGCCCAGCGGTACGCGGACCATCCGGCGCTGCTCGCCTGGCACATCAACAACGAGTATGGCGGGGCCTGTTACTGCGATCTGTGCGCGGAGGCGTTCCGCGGCTGGCTGCGGGAGAAGTACGGCTCGCTGGGCGCCCTGAATGAGGCGTGGTGGACGACCTTCTGGTCGCACCGCTACACGGACTGGTCCGAGATCGAGCCGCCCAGCGCCCTCACCGAGCATTGGCGCGGCCCGGACCACACCGCGTTCCAGGGGATCACGCTCGACTACCACCGGTTCACCACGGACGCGCTGCTCGGCTGCTTCGTCGCCGAGAAGGAGGCCGTACGCGCCCACAGTCCGCACACACCCGTGACCACCAACTTCATGGGGATGTACCGGCCGTTGGACTATCACCGTTGGGCCCCGCATCTCGACTTCGCGTCCTGGGACAGCTATCCCCCGCTGGACGCACCGCCCACCTGGCCGGCGCTCGCGCACGACCTGATGCGCGGGCTCAAGGACGGCGCCCCGTTCTGGCTGATGGAGCAGACGCCGTCCACCACGGCCTGCCGCGACGTCAATCCGCTGCGCAGGCCCGGCGAGTTGCGCCTCGCGAGCTGGCAGGCGGTGGCGCACGGCGCGGACGCGGTCCTGTACTTCCAGATGCGGGCTTCGCGCGGGGCGTGCGAGAAGTACCACGGGGCGGTCATCGGCCACGCGGGCCGCGACGACACCCGCGTGTTCGGGGAAGTCTCGGATCTGGGACGGGAGTTGGGCGAGGTGGGCGGGTTGACGCTCGGCGCCCGGACTCCCGCCCGGACCGCGTTGCTCTTCGACTGGGACAGCTGGTGGGCGCTGGAGATGTCGGACGGCCCGTCGCGGCTGGTGCGCTACCAGGATGTCGTGCACTCCTACTACCGGGCCGCGCGCACGGCGGGTGCGGACGTCGACGTCGTCCCGGTGACGGCGGACCTGTCGGCGTACGACGTGGTCCTCGCGCCCCTGCTGCACCTGGTGAAGGGGGATCTGGCGACACGCCTCGAGGCAGTGGCCGAGCGGGGCGGCACCGTGCTGACGACCTTCCTGTCCGGGCGTGGCGACGAGCACGACCGCGCCTTCCTCACGGATGTACCGGGGCCGCTCGGGCCGCTGACGGGCGTTCGCGTCGACGAGTGGGACTCCCGGGCGGCGGAGGTGACGAACCCGGTCGACTTCGGCGACCTGCGCTCACCGGCCCGGCTGGTCTTCGAGCTCGTCGTGCCGCAGGGTGCCGAGCCCGTCGCCACGTACACCTCCGACTTCTATGCCGGAACGCCCGCGGTCACCCGCAACCGTTTCGGGGAGCGCGGCGGCGAAGGCTGGTACGTGGCAACGCAGCTCGACGACGCGGGTACGGACCGGGTGGTGCGCCAGGTTCTCTCCCGGCACGGCCTCGTCGGTCCGTACGCAGAGGTGGCCGGCCTGGAGACGGCGACCCGTGTCGCAGTCGACGGGACGCGCCTGCTGTTCCTGCTCAACCACATGTCAGATGAGGTGGCGTTGACGGTCCAGGAGTCGACGACGGACGTCCTGACGGGCAAGGTGTACACGCCCGGCGAGCCCCTCACGCTCGACCCGCTGGGTGTGTGCGTACTGCGCCTCGAGGAAACCGCCGCCGGTCCCCACTAGTGGATGCGGCGCCCGCCCGCGTCCGGGATCCCGGACTTGCGCAGGAAGTAGCTGTTGACGTGGTCGCGCCACTCGCGGGCGCTGCGCAGCTGCTCCTCGTACAGCTCGGCCACCCGGGCGTGCCGCGCGGGCGCCACCAGATCGGCCAGCGACGCCCACACTCCCTGTGCCACCTCGACCTCTTCGACGCCCTCGAAGTGGGTGTCGTAGATGTGCTGGATCACGCTCTTGCCGCTGTGGAGTACATGCTCGTACGGCACGTGGTGGAAGAACAGCAGCAGCTCGTCGGGGCAGTCCTGCGGCGTCTCGTACGTCTGCGACCAGGGCTTGGCGTACTGCGCCGCGTACCCGGTGCCGGTGGCACGGCTGCGGTCGACGCCGATGCCGTCGCGGTCGGCGAAGTGGTAGGTGCCCCAGGGGCTGTACTCGTACCCGTCGACGCCGGGCCCGTAGTGGTGTCCGGGCTGCACCATGAAGCCGACGCCCAGCGGTGCGGTGTACTTCTCGTATGTCGACCAGGAGGCGCGCAGTACCGCACGGAGGCCGGAGCGCAGTCGGTCGGGGTCAGCGGTGTGTTCCGGCGTGAACGTCACCTCCGTCCATTCATCGAGCAGTTCCTCCGGGTCTGCGTGCGGCTGCCAGGCCAGGCGGCCGAACGCGTACAGGTTGAACTGGGCGAGTGGGTGCCCGGTCCAATAGGGGTCGGCTCCGGCGTTCGAGACGGCCACCAGGCCGCCTCCGCCCGCGAGCCGGCCGACGGTGGCGCCGTCCTCGCCCTCGGGCCGGAAGCCGAGCACCTCGGACCACATCGGGGCGAGGGCGCACACGTGCCGCTGCTGCCCGGTGTACTCCTGGGTGGCTTGCAGCTCGACCGCGACCCGGGTGCGGGGCAGGGCGCCGATGACCGGCGAGACGGGTTCGCGGACCTGGAAGTCCATCGGTCCGTGCTTGACCTGGAGCACCGCGTTGTCCCTGAACTGCCCGTCGAGCGGGGCGAAGTGGACGTACGCGGCGCACGCCCGGTCCGTGGTCCGGTCGCGCCAGTCCTGGTTGTGGTTGTAGACGAAGGCCCGCCAGTGGACGGTGCCGCCGTGCGGGGCGAGGGCGTCGGCGATCAGGTTCGCGCCGTCGGCGTGGGTGCGGCCGTAGGCGAACGGCCCCGGCTGTCCTTCGGAGTCGGCTTTGACGACGAAGCCACCGAAGTCGGGGATGCGCGCGTACACACGGTCGGCGGCCGACCGCCACCAGTCCCGTACACCGTCATCGAGCGGGTCGGCGGTGTCGAGCCCGCCCAGGGCGACGGGTGCGGCGAAGCTGACGGAGAGGTGGGTGCGGATGCCGTACTTCCGCAACTCTCCTGCGATGTCGGCCACTTCACCGATGCGCTCGCTGAGGAGTCGCGCCTCGGTCTCATGGACGTTGACGTTGTTGACGCAGACGGCGTTGATCCCGCAGGCCGCGAGGAGCCGTGCGTACGCGCGGACCCGGTCGAGGTCCCCGCGCGCCCGTCCGTCCTCCCAGAACAGCGAGCCACCCGCGTAGCCGCGTTCGACCTGGCCCATCACGGGATGCACGTCGACGTTGTCCCAGTGGTTGAGCATGCGCCGGGAGAGGGCGGGCCGGTGGGTCTGCTCGGGGGCGTCGGCGAATGCGGCGGCGCCGAGGCGCACGACATGGAAGAAGCCGTACAGGAGGCCGGCCGGGGCGACGGCAGTGACGGTGGTGTGCCCGCCGGACCGCGCCAGAGTGAAACCCTCGGGGCCGGTGTCGGCAGCTCTGTCGAGTCGGAACACGACGTGTCCGTCGCTCTGCGGTGGCCCGAACCTGCCGTGTGCGTAGGCGACTTCGGCTCGCAGTGTGTCGACGAGCGGGCCGTCGCCTTCGATCAGGACGCGGTGTGATCCGACGCCGCGCAGCGCGTCATCGGGCAGCCAGGCGGGGTCGATTCCGCTCAGGCCGCTCATGTAGCGGCCACATCGAGCGCGACGATCCCGAACGCGCCGGCGGGTTCGCCGGGCCCGCGGCTGGTCAGGTCCAGGCGGAGGCGGCTGCCATGGACAGCGTCGAAGGTGATGACGGTCGGCTCACCGGACGCCGCTGACCAGTCGATGTCGGCGTCGTGTACGGGGACATAGCGCTTGCCGTCCCAGACCGACACGTCGACCGAGGCGGGCAGGGAGTGTTTCGCGTCGGTCGTGAAGGACACCTCGACCCGCCCGATCTCGCGCTCTTGCGCCCATGCCACCGACACCCAGTCGGCGAGCCGGGCTCCGTCGAAGGCGGGCAGCAGTGCGGTCGCCGACTTCGCGAAGGCGTTGGACCACTGGGTCGCGGGGTTCCCGTCGACCATCGCCGCGGGCAGAGTGCTCGCCGCGCCGGAGTAGCTCGCGTCCGCGAGCGGGTAGGTGGGTGTTCCGGGTCCCGGGTCGGGTGTGAAGGGTTCGGCCGGTGTGACAGGCCCGCCTGCCGGTCCCGCCACCCGCACGGAGACCTTTCCGGTGCGCAGCCCGTCGGCGGTGGCCGTGACGGTCAGGGAGCCCGGCTCTGTGCCCGCCCGCACCATGGCGAGTGCGAGGCCGTGGAAGGCGGTGCGCGTACTGGCCTGGTACCGCTCGGCGCTCTCCTGCCTGCCATTGTCCAGACCGGCCAGCCGACCGCCCTTGACGGTGAATTCGAGGAGGTGCTCGGCGTCGGGGACGACCACGCCGCGCGCGTCGACCACCTCGGCCGTGACGAAGACCAGCGAGCGCCCGTCGGCTGCGACGGACCTGCGGTCGGCGGTCAGGCGCACGCCGTGCGGCGTCCCGGCGGTGCGCAGCACGTCCGTCGCCACGACCTTCCCGCCCGCGCGGGCCACGGCCTTCAGCTCGCCTGCCGCGTACGGAACCTTCCACGACAGATGCAGCTTGCCGGCGCTGCCGTTCGGCGACGTGTAGCTGCCGGGGTAGGGACCGGAAGCGACCGTCTTGTCGTCATGCGTCGCCTCCGTGGTCTCCAGGTAGGCGCGGCCGTCGTCGGTCTTCTTGGCGTCGAAGGAACGCATGCCAAGGGACCGGCCGTTGAGGGTGAGTTCGACCTCGGCGACGTTCGCGTACGCCCACACCTCCACCTCCTGGCCGGGCTTGTGCGTCGTCCAGTCCATGGGCAGCAGGTGCACCATCGGCTCATCGGTCCACTGGCTGCGGAAGAGGTGGTACATGTCCTTGGGGAACCCGGCCGTGTCGACGGCGCCGAAGAACGACGCCTTCACCGGGAACACGTCGTACGGGGTCGGTTCGCCGATGTAGTCGATGCCGGACCACAGGAACTCGCCCGCGAAGAAGCGCCGGTCGCGGTCCTTCTTCAGGCCGTACTCGCCGCTCATCGTCCAGGAGGCGAGGTTGTTGTCGTACGAGGAGGTGGCGCGCCGGCCCGGGGTGTGGTTCTCCCCGGTGTTGAGGTGCTCGGGCTCCTGGTACGCGCCACGGGTGGACGTCTCCGACGAGGACTCGGACTCGAAGAGGAACAGGTGCGGGTAGCGGGCGTGCAGGGCGTCGACGGACGCGGCGGTGTTGTAGTTGAGGCCGAGGCCGTCCAGCTCGGCCAGGATCAGGTCCGCGGGTGAGCCGGCGGCCGGCAGGGAGCGGTACTTGTCGGAGCCGATGACGACGGGCCGGGTCGTGTCGAGGGCCTTGATGTCGGCGACGAGCCGCCGCGCCATCTCCACTCCTTCCGCGCGGGTCGAGTCGGGTATCTCGTTGCCGATCGACCACATCAGGACGGCGGGCGAGTTGCGGGCGGCGCGTACCATTTCGGCGATGTCGGCGTCGCTGTGGGCGTCGAAGAACCGGCCGTAGTCGTAGCGGTTCTTTCCGGTGCGCCAGCAGTCGAAGGCCTCCACGAGCATCACGATGCCGAGGTCCTCGCAGGCCTCGATCACCTCGGGGGCGGGCGGGTTGTGGGACGTGCGCAGCGCGTTCACACCCATGGATTTCATGATCGTCAGCTGGCGGCGCACGGCGTCGGGCTGGACGGCGGCGCCGAGCGCGCCGAGGTCGTGGTGGAGGTCCACGCCCTTGAGCTTGGCGTGGGTGCCGTTGAGCGAGAAGCCGTGGTCCGGGTCGAAGGTCGCGTGCCGCACGCCGAACCGGGTGCGGTAGGTGTCGACGGTGCGGCCGTCCACACGCAGGTCGGTGACGAGGGTGTAGCGGTGTTCCGGGGTGTCGATGGACCACAACTGCGGTTCATGGAGGGTCATTTGACCCTGCGCCGTGGCGGGGTCGGACCCGACGTCCTTCAGTACGGATTCGGTACGGGCGACGCGGCGGCCCTTGGCGTCGCGGACGGTGGAGACGACGGTCACGGCCGACGCGGTCGCGCCGGAGTCGTTGACGACATTCGTGCGCACGTCGACCGTCGCGTAACCCTTGTCGAGGGTGGCGGCGAGGTCGGGCGTCGTCACGAAGGTGCCCCAGCGCTGGACGTGCACCGGTTCGGTGATCACGAGGCGGGCGTGGCGGTAGATGCCGCTGCCCGAGTACCAGCGGCTGCTGGGCAGCCGGTTTCGGACCTCGACCGCGAGGACGTTGGCGGTGGCGCCGTCGGCGTGCAGCAGGTCGGTGATGTCGTAGGCGAATCCGGTGTAGCCGTAGGGGTGGTTGCCGACGAGTTCGCCGTTGACGTAGACATTCGCGTCCATGTAGACACCGTCGAACTCGACGGAGATCCGCTTGCCTGCACAGGCGGCGGGGACGGTGAACTTCTTGCGGTACCAGCCGAGTCCGCCGGGCAGAAAGCCGGTGCCGCTGGTCGTGTTGTGTTCCGTCGTGGGGGTCTGCTCGATGCTCCAGTCGTGCGGGACGGCGACCATCCGCCAGTCCGCGTCGTCGAACCCGGGCTGCTCGGCGTCCGCGTAGGCTCCCGTCGGATCGGTGATGCCGTCGGGGCTGACGAGCGCGAACCGCCAGCCTTCGTCGAGGCCGATGGTGCGGCGGCCGACCGGTCCGGTGCGGTCGGCGGCGGCCGCGCCGGGTGCGGGCAGCGCGAACGTCCCGGCCATGGAGCCGGCCGCACTCGCGGCCAGCACGGTTCTGCGGGTGACATGCATGAACGAGTCCCCTCGAAGCCAACACTACTCACCAGAAAGCAACTTGAGCGGACTGATTCTTTCGGCTTCGGGCCCTGATTAGTCAAGGGCCTTACCAAATATGGTGCCGAGGAACTTGTTGCCTGTGAGGTTTCCCGCCACGGCGCGGGCGAGGAGCGCGTGCCCCTCGTCGCCCGGGTGGACGCCGTCGACCAGGTGCGACGGGGTGAGCAGGCCGGCACCGGGCAGCAGCGCAAGCCGGTCGTCGCCGCCGCGGAGGGTGTCGCGCGTGGCCCGTTCGACGGCGTCACGCAGCTGGGCGAGGGTGGCGCCGAGCGCATTGGGAGTCGCTTCGCCGTCCGGACGGCGGACCGGCGAGACGACGAGCAGGGGCGTCTGCGGATGCCCGGTGCGGACGGCGGCAAGGAAGGCCAGGGTCGTCTCGTACAGCAGGCCCGCCGTGTGCGGTGTGCGCGACCAGCAGTTCGTCCCGAACACGATGGTGATGATGTCAGCTTCCAAGGAGGCGAGCTGCTGCGCGGAGGCGAGTTCGCCACGGGCCGCGCCCGCGTAGCCCAGGTTCACGTCCTCGACATCGAGCGCCCGCCCGGCCACCGCCGGCCAGGCGAGGTGCGGCCGGGACGCGGCCCAGCCCTCGACGACGGAGTCGCCGTGGACGAGCCAGCGGGGCGCGGCGGCCACGGGTTCCAGCGTGCCGCCGACCAGTCCCTTGCAGGGCCTGCTCAACCGGCGGGAACGATCACACGACGGGTGCCCTGACGGTGGCCTCTCAAACTCCGGGGACGGCCCCTGAGAGGAAGTACAGGAGCCCATTGCCCGCTGCTCGCTACAACCGCGGAGATCGCAACAGTTCGATCAGTGTCAGTAACTGCTCCTCGTCCACGATTGCGGCCACGGGGCCACTTCCCCTCCAACGGTTATGGCCGTGTCCAGCACGGGAGCACGACGCCCTGGCGCAGTACCCTGATGCACGCCCGAACCGGCGGAGAGAGGCAGCGGGCCAGGACGCATGGGGAACGCAGGCCGGGGCCCTGCGGAACGCGAAGGTCCGCAGGGCCCCGGCCTGCCCTGTAAGGGCTGCGCGGTATCGGTGTGCACGTGGACACACCAATAGACGCTTCCTCAGAAGTAGTGCCTACGTCCCCCCACCATGCGCCCGCTGGCGCCGAGGATCCACAGGACTGCACCGATGACGACGAGGATGCCGCCGACCGTCGTCAGCAACGAGATCCCGACCAACAGGCCGATTACGAGCAGAATGGCTCCGAGGACAATCATGGGGTTCCTCTCATCAAGTCTCGTCGGTATGCGCCGGCTCCGTCCGGCCTGCGGCGTCTGTTTCCGCCGTCTGCGTAGCCCGGAGCGGGTCAAAACCCTTCGGCCGGTGCATCTCGCGGCCGCTGGGTCTCTGCCGTGCTTGCTCCGTGTGCCCGTCTCTGCACGGCTCATGCACCGCCGGTCCACATCCTTGCCTTCGCCGAGGTCTCGCCACTGATCCGTTGAGGGGACTCTGCGTCAGCGTGGAAGACAGGACTCGGGAATGTGCCAGGGGTCGACTCCCCCGGCGGGGGCAGACGGTGGCTATGACTACTGGATCGGCAACAGCTCGCGGACGGAGACAGGCGCGACGCGCCGCGAAGAGCACGGCAGTCGCGGCGGGAGCCCGTGCGGGCTTCGTCGCTCGCGGAATCATCTACGTCCTGATCGGCGTTCTCTCCGTGCGGATCTCCTTCTCGGACGGGGGTGGCAGGCAGGCGGACCGGGGCGGAGCCATCGCCGAGATCGCGGGCAAGCCCTTCGGAGCCGCTCTGCTCTGGCTGCTCGGCATCGCCCTGGCGGGTATGGCCCTGTGGAGGCTGTCCGGGGCTGCGTTCGGCCAGGCAGGGCCCGATGGCAAGAAGGCCACCAAGCGGGCGATGGCCGCGGTCCGTTCGGTCTTCTACGGATTCGTCTCGTACTCCGTGCTGTCCTACGCCGCTGGTGACAAGAGCAGCGGAAGCGGTAACTCGGACGAGAACTCCCGTGACGTCACGGCGAAGGTTCTGGATTGGCCGGCAGGCCAGTGGATCGTGGCCGGCGCCGGCGCCGCGGTGGCCGCGGCCGGTGTATGGATCGCGGTGAGGGCCCTTCGGCGCAAGTTCCAGGAACACCTGAAGATGTCCGGGATGTCACCGAGGACCCGTCAAATGGTCACTGTGCTCGGGGTGTTCGGCGGTTCGGCCCGGGGCGTCGTCTTCGCCGCCGCGGGCGGCTTCGCCGTCACGGCGGCCGTCCAGCACAAGCCCGGCAAGGCCAAGGGCATGGACGACACTCTGCGCTCTTTCACGGATACGCCTGTCGGACCCTGGCTCCTCGTGTTCATCGCGGTCGGCCTCGTGGCTTTCGGGGTGTTCTCCTGGGCCAGCGCCCGCTGGCGCAAGCTCTGACCCGTGGCACGGGCAAGGTGCGGACCGTACGGAGAGAGCGCTCAGATGGTCTTCCTCAACCGGGATTCCGCTCCAACTCAAGTACGTGCCCTTGGTATTCCGAGTTCCGCTGACACGTCCGCTGCGACGACTCCCGGTCGAGGACCGCGAGATACATGAACCCGTCGGCACCGAGGCAGCATTGCATCGGCGGATCCCCAGTATCCGATACCGGGGATCCGCCGAACTGGTGTGGTTCACCGCGGGCGCCGGCGTCCCTCCAGCTCACACGAGCCAGTCACAGGATCGCCAGGGACCGCTCAGGCCTTCCTCTGCATGTCGCTCCGGGCAGGGTTGGACTGCTCCGCCGCCTTGGGGTCCTTCTCGTCCGCCTTCGCTCGCACACCCTGCTGGATGCGCTCGCCGAGGGACTTGTCGATGTTGGACCAGTACTCGAAGGCCCGGACGAGGACGGGTTCGCTCACTCCGTTGAGGAGGTGCCCTACGACGTTGTCCACGAGGCGATCGCGCGCGGCGTCGTCGAGGACCTCGCGCACCATCGTGCCGGCCTGGCCCCAGTCGTCGTCCTCTTCGTGGTCGACATACGCGGCGCGCGTGATGTCGCCGTCCGCGTGCCAGCTGGGCGCCGTGTAGCGGCTCGTGTCGGCTGCGGGGCCACCCTTGGAGTTGGGGGCGTAGACCGGATCCTCGGTCTTGCGGTACGCCATGGCTCCGTCTTTGGAGTAGGTGTTCAGCGGCGCGACGGGAGCGTTGACCGGAAGCTGCTGGTAGTTGCCGCCGATGCGGTGACGGTGTGCGTCGGCGTAGGAGAAGAGTCGCGCCAGCAGCATGCGGTCGGGACTGGGGCCGATGCCGGGGACGAGGTTGTTGGGCTGGAACGCGGCCTGTTCGATCTCGGCGTGATTGTCCGTGGGGTTGCGGTCGAGGGTCATCTTCCCGACCTCGATCAGCGGGTAGTCGCCGTGCGGCCACACCTTGGTCAGGTCGAACGGGTTGAAGCGGTAGGTGGCCGCGTCGTCGTACGGCATGACCTGCACGTGCAGCGTCCAGCTCGGGTGGTCGCCGTCCCGGATGTGCTCGAAGAGATCCCGGGTGTGGTAGTCGGTGTCGACCGCGCACATCTGGTCACCCTCGTCCTGGGTGAAGAACTCGATGCCCTGGTCGGTCTTGAAGTGGTACTTCACCCAGAACCGCTCGCCCTGCGCGTTGATCCACATGTACGTGTGGGAGGTGTAGCCGTTCATGTGGCGCCAGGAGCGCGGGATGCCGCGGTCGCCCATGAGCCACGTGACCTGGTGCGCGGACTCGGGTGAGAGGGTCCAGAAGTCCCACTGCATGTCGTGGTCACGGAGGTTGTTGTCCGCACGGCGTTTCTGGGAGCGGATGAAGTGCTGGAACTTCATCGGGTCCTTCATGAAGAAGACCGGGGTGTTGTTCCCCACCATGTCGTAGTTGCCTTCGGTGGTGTAGAACTTCACCGCGAATCCACGCGGGTCACGCCACGTGTCCGGGCTCCCGCGCTCGCCGGCGACGGTCGAGAACCGGATGACCAGATCGGTGCGCGTGCCCGGCTGGAAGACCGCGGCCTTCGTGTAGGCGCTGACGTCTCCGGTGACTTCGAAGTGGCCGAAGGCGCCGCTGCCCTTGGCGTGCGGCTGCCGCTCCGGAATGCGCTCCCGGTTGAACTGTGCCATCTGCTCGATCAGATAGGAGTCCTGCAGAAGGACCGGGCCACCGGCGCCGACGGTGAGCGAGTGTTCGTCGCTCTCGACCGGAACTCCGGCATCCGTGGTGGTCGCCTTGCCTGTGACGTCGTTCATGAGCTGCGTGCGCCTTTCGATCGGTCTGGTTCGTCGCGCCGCGAGGTCGGGCCCCCTGCTGAGGAGGGGCACGGCGAGGCAGCTTCGTGGCTGATCGGCAGATACATGGGCATAGCGCTTCACGTCCAGCCTGCGGCCTCTTCGCTCATTCGGCTCCTTTTCCTGCTCGCCCTCCGCTGCCGGTGATCTTTCGTGGGACGCACTCCGGGTGCCCGCGATCGCGCCGCCGACAGGTGCCGGGCCCGGACTTCCCGGGCCTGAGGTCAGCGCCCGTCGGGGCTCGTGAGGTTCTCGCGGATCTTGGCGATGGCGAAGCCCCAGCCCTGCTGGATGGTCGGCTTGGCGGGCACGGCGATCTCCTCCGGGTTGGTGAGGACGTCCAGGAGGACCGGTCCCGGCGTGGCGAAGGCCCTGCTGACGCCCTCGGCCAGATCCTCGGCCCGAGTCACCCGGATGCCGGTGATGCCGAGGGCCTCGGCGACCGCGGCGAAATCCGGATTGTCGAGCTCCGTGCCGAATTCCGGGAGGCCCGCCTGCTCCTGCTCCAGCTTCACCATCCCGAGGCGCCGGTTGTCGAAGACGACGAGCTTCACCGGCAGTCGCCTGCTGCGGACGGTCATGAGATCGCCGAGGAGCATCCCGAGTCCGCCGTCGCCGCAGAAGGCGACGACCTGCCGGTCGGGGTCCAGGAGCTGTGCGCCGATCGCCTGTGGCATCGCGTTCGCCATCGAGCCCAGGTTGTACGAGCCGAGCAGGCGGCGGGAACCGCGCATCTCGACGAAACGTGACAGCCAGACGGTGGCCATGCCGGTGTCCGAGGTGAAGACCGCGTCGTCGGCCGCCAGTGCGTCCACGGCGGCGGCCAGCGCCTCCGGACGTACCAGGTGGTCGCGGTTGTCGAAGGCGGACCGCACCTTGCCGATCAGCCCGCGGTCGTGGCCGGGCGCGGCCAGCCGCTGCTGCCCCTGCTGCCACGTGCTGAACTTCTCGCGCGCGTCGTCCAGGTGTTCACGGTCCGTGCGCCGCTCCAGCCTCTCCAGGAGCCCCCGCACCGTGGGACCGACGTCGGCGGCGAGGGCCACGTCGACCGGGACACGACGGCCGATGTGTTCGGCGACCCGGTCGACCTGGACGACCTTCTTGCCCTCCGGGTACCACTCCCGGTACGGAAAGTCGGTGCCGAGCAGCAACAGGGTGTCCGCTCCGTCCATCGCGTGCGCGGCGGCCGGGTTGCCGATCAACCCGGTCTGGCCGACCTGGAAGGGGTTGTCGCCCTCGAAGCCTTCCTTCGCCTTGAGCGTGAGCACCATGGGTGCGGCCAGCCGCTCGGCGAGGGCCAGAACGTCCTCGCGGTCGCCGCGCGCTCCGCGGCCGACGAGCATCGTGACCTTCCCGCCGTCGCGGAGGGCCTCGGCCGCCTCGTCCAGGACCGGATCGTCGGGCCGGTTGGCGGAACCGGCCACGGAGAGCCGCGCCGGCCGGTCCGCAGGCAGTTCCTGGTCGCCGATGTCGCCGGGGACGGTCAGCACCGCGACACCACGTCGCCCGATCGCGGTGCGCACGGCGATCTCCAGCAGGCCCGGCATCTGCTCCGCCGACGTGACGGTGGCGCGGAAGACGGCGACGTCGCGGAAGAGCAGGTCGTTGTCGACCTCCTGGAAGTAGTCCGTGCCCACCTCCGCGAGAGGCACCTGGCCGGCGACAGCAAGCACCGGGGTTCCGCTCTTCGCCGCGTCGTACAGACCGTTCAGCAGGTGCACGGAGCCAGGCCCCACCGTGCCCATGCAGACCCCTAGGGTGTCGGTGAGCTGGGACTGGGCCCCGGCGGCGAACGCGGCGGCCTCCTCGTGCCGGCATCCGACCCATTCGACGGACCCGGACGCGCGGATGGCATCGGTGAGGGGATTGAGAGCATCCCCCACCACGCCGAAGACATGGCGTACTCCGAGTTCCTCCAAGGCGTCGATCATGACGCGGGCCACGGTTCGACTCATCGCGTGTGTCTCCTCTCGAACGACTCGATAACTCGAAAGACTTGAAAGACTTGAAAGACTTGAAAGACTTGAAAGACTTGAAAGACTTGAAAGACCGGTGGTGTTTGACCGGTGCGCGGTGCCGTCAGCGCTGCCCTCAGGCCCCGCCGTCAGGGGGCGAAGGTGTCCGGATCGGCCGCACGCCAGTCGGCGGCCCAGCTCTCGGGCGGCTCGGCGAGCAGTTCGCCCGGCGACAGCCACTCGTACAGATCGGCGTAGGACCGGAACCCACCGTGATCCTCGCGGCGCCGCAACAGCCCGGGGCTCAGTTCCGCGGCGTCCCGTACGCCCATGGCGGCCATGATCTGCAGCGCGCTGTGAACGGTGGCCTGTTGGTAGCGGGCGACCCGCGCCGCTTTGTCCACGACGTCGAGGGCGCGGGCCCGACGCGGATCCTGGGTGGTCACGCCGGTCGGGCAACGGTTGGTGTGACAGCGCTGGGCCTGTATGCATCCGACAGCGAACATCATTGCCCGGGCCGCGTTGGTGTAGTCGGCGCCCATGGCCAGGCGCTTGACCAGGTCGGAACCCGTCGCCACCTTGCCGCTCGCACCGATCCGGATCCGTTCCCTCAGCCCCGCGCCGGTCAGGGCGCTGTGCACGGTGAAGAGGCCATCGGTGAGCGGCATGCCGAGGTGGTCGGCGAATTCCAGCGGCGCCGCGCCGGTGCCGCCCTCCGCACCGTCCACCACGATGAAGTCCGGAGTGATCCCTTCCTCCCTCATGGCTTTGCATACGGCGAGGAACTGTGTCCTGGACCCTGGGCACAACTTGAAGCCCACCGGTTTGCCCCCCGCCAGTTCCCGCATCCGGGCCAGAAACCGGACGAGTTCACGCGGGGTGGAGAAGACACGGTGGTACGGCGGTGACACGACGGTCTCCCCTTCGGGGACACCTCGGACCGAAGCGATCTCGGCGTTCACCTTGCTGCCCGGGAGGACACCTCCGATCCCGGGCTTGGCCCCCTGCGACAGCTTGAGCGACACACAGCGCACGGACGGATGGGCGGCCTTCTCGGCGAACTGCCGCGCGTCGAAGTCCCCGTCACTGGTGCGGCAGCCGAAGTAACCCGTACCGATCTCCCAGACGAGGTCGCCACCGGGGCGCAGATGGTACAGGGACAGGCCCCCCTCGCCGGTGTCGTGAGCGAACCCGCCGCGTGCGGCACCGGTGTTCAGCGCCACGACGGCGTTCGCCGAGAGCGAGCCGAAGCTCATGGCCGAGACATTGAGAAGGGCCATGTCGTACGGCGCGGTGCAGTCGGCGCCGCCGATCCGGACACGGGGAGGCGTGTCGGGCACGTCCACCGGGACCATGGACGGCACGAGGAACTCGTAACCGCGCTCGTTCATGTCGCGCTCGCTGCCGAACGGTTCCTCGGCATCGACGCCCTTGGCCCGCTCGTAGACGATGCTACGGGTGTCCCGGTCGAAGGGCCTGCCATCGTAGTTGCGCTCCACGAAGTACTGCTGCAGCTCCGGACGCAGCGTCTCCATGAAAAAGCGCAGATGGCCGAGCACGGGGTAGTTCCGCAGTACGGAGTGCCGACGCTGGATCAGGTCGTACACACCGGTCAGTGCCGCAGCCGTGAGAGGGGCCGCAGCGAACCACCACCACTCGGACGCCGAGAGAGTGAGCAGCAAACTGCCCAGCGCACAGGCCGTCAACAGCCCCACCGCTGCGAAACGCGTCATTGGTCCTCGCCGTCCTCGTCCAACTGGTCCGCGGCTCTGGCGAGTCCGCGTCGCTGCCCGGGCCTCCTGTCCGGCAACACCCTCCGGCTGTCCGAGCTCCCCGCCGCTAAACAAACCCGTTCGCACATGGCTGGAATCACGGAGGCGGAAACAGGGGTGACATCCGACCGGAGGGTGGTCGGCGTACCCGGGTGACGGTGGCTGGGGCTGTGGCTGGGGCTGTGGCTGTGGCTGTGGCAGAAGCCTGGAGGAGATCGAGAGGGGGCAGTACGTGGACCGGCACGCGGTGGCAGCCGTAGAAGCCTGCTACACCCTGGCCCAGATGTTCTTCCTCTACACGGCGGTCACGATCGTGCTCCCGCTCATGCCGGCGCCCGGTGCGCCGCCGGATCACCCGTGACTACCACCGGTGGGTCAAGGACCGGACACCGGCTGATGGACTTCCTGAGCTGACAGCGCCAACCCGACACGGCCGTCTCGGCCGTCACGTCTCCCACCGGACCGGGCTTCGAAGACAGGCCGGTTCGACAGCACCGCCGTCAGCGACCCTGCATCGAGCGGCGGCTCGGTCGTCGTCCCCGACGGCGGCGGAACGCTGTGGGCGCTGCGCGTGTGACCGTTCCGGCGCGCTGGCAGGAGTGCCACGAGGCGTTGCACGAGTCCTTTGTGCCGGTGACCAACGCGGGCCTCGACGGCCCCGGCCTCCGCCCTACCGTGAACGGGTGCGCAGCGGCGCGGAAGGGACCGGGCCGTACGTCATGGAAGGGACCGGGACGTGTGTGTCCCGGCCGTTTCGTATGGTGCCTCGTCCCACCCACGTGTCTCGCCCCTGTCGCGGCGCAGCGCGAGAAGTCCGGACAACAGCAGCGCTCCGAGCACCGCGCCGGAGGCGGCGGGCCAGCCGCCCACCGTGATCAGGGGCGCGGCGAGCGCGGATCCGACGACACCCGCGAGGAAGTAGAGGAGCAGGTAGACGCCGCTGAGGCTGCCGCCGCGGTGTGGGTCGATGGCCAGGATGCGGGCCTGGTTGGCGGCCTGTGCGGTGAAGCAGCCCGCGTCGACGAGGGCCAGGCCCGCCGCGGTGACGGCGGGGTGGTCAAGGCCGGTGCAGAGCAGGGCGGCGCCGGCGGCGGCCGTGCCCATGCTGGTGCAGATCACGGCACGAGGGCCGAAGCGGTCGCCGAGGCGCCCGGCGACCGGCAGCGCGGCGAAGCCCAGGGCGCCGGCCAGGCTGTAGAGACCGATGGCGGCGGCGTCGAGACCGTACGGCGGCTGGGCGAGCCGCACGGTGAGGGCGACCCAGACGAGGCTGAAGGCGAAGTACCAGAGGCTGCCGGCCGCCACGGCGCGGCGCAGGGCACGGTAACGGCGCAGGAGGCCGGGCAGCGCGGTGAGAGTGGCGAGATAGCTGTGCGTGGGCGCGGGCCGGGCGTCCGGCAGGCGCAGCCACGCGCCGGCGGCGCACACGAGCACGAGTCCGGCGAAGGCGAGCAGCATTCCGCGCCAGCCGAGCGCATGCGCGAGCGCGCCACCGACGAGGCGGCTCAGCAGGATCCCCGCGGACATCCCTGCGGCGACCAGCGCGACGGCTGTCCCGCGCCGCTCCCCCGGCACCGCTCGCCCGGCGATGGTCGAGGACTGTGCGCTGACGCTCGCGCCCGCTCCGATGATCACGTACGCGGCGAGCAGCAGCCACAGCCCCCGCGCGGCAGCGGCCAGGAGCAGGCCGGTCGCCAGCATGGCGAGCTGGCCCGTGACGAGGCGGCGAGGCGCCGCGCGGTCGGCGAGCGGAAGCAGAAACGCGAAGCCCACGATGCATCCGACGAGCGCGGCAGTCGTGACGAGGCCGATGGCGGCCGCCGAGGTGCCGGTGTCACGGGCGACGTCACCGAGCGCGGGCTGGATCGCGTAGTTGTTGGCCAGCGCGATCCCCGCCGTGCAGGCGAGCAGGCCGACGGGGCCGCGGGGCGGGCCACTCACGGCGCGTCCCCGCGCACCAGGACGACCGCGTAACGGCAGTTGTCGCTGGTGGAGTTGATGAAGACGCAGGGTGCGGGCGGGCCGAGTTCGACGGTGTCGCCGGCGTCCAGCTCGTGCACCGACTCGCCCTCGCGGAAGGTGAGATGGCCGTCGAGCACCCAGATGAGCTGCCGGTGGAACGCGAAGGCAGCTCCGGGGTACGGGACTTCGGCCCCCGCGGGCAGCAGGATCTCCGCCATCTCGGCCGGAAATCCGGGACCCGAGATCTGCCGTCGTGCGTAGCCGGTGCCCGGGTCGAGCCATTGGGGCGCCTCGTCGGCGCGCCGCACCCTCCCCGATCCCGCCTCCGGGTCGAGCAGGGTGGCGACGCTCAGCTGGAACGCCGCCGACAGCTTGCCCAGGACCACGGCGGTCGGGTTGCTCTCGCCTCGCTCGATCCGGTTGATCATCGCCCGCGAGACCCCCGACTCCTGCGCCAGCTCGACGAGCGTCCAGCGGCGCCGGTCACGCTCCGCGCGGATGCGTGCGCCGATGCGCTCCACCAGAGGGTCTACGATATTGGACATGCATCCACTATACGAGAACAGCGTGCGGGCGGTGACGGTCCGCCCTGCACTGCCCAGCGACCTGGACACCGTCCTGGCCATCCGTAACCACGCCATCGAGCACGGCACGGCACTGTGGACGGACACGCCGCAGTCCCGCGACGAGGGGGCGGCCTGGCTCGGCGCGCATCTGGAGCGCGGTTCGGCGTACGTGGCCGAGCGGGGCGGAGCCGTCGTGGGATTCGGCGTCTACGGCCCTTGGAAGGACTACTCCGGCTTCCGGCACACCGTCGAGAACTCGGTGTACGTCGCCGAGGGCCACCACGGCCACGGCATCGGCTCCGCGCTCCTCGGCACGCTGGTCACCTCCGCCACGGCGGCGGGCCTGCACGTCATGATCGCGGGGATCGAGGCGGGGAACACGGCGTCCGTCCGCCTCCACGAGCGCCACGGTTTCGAGCACGCCGGCACGGTGCGCGAGGTGGGCACGAAGTTCGGCCGCTGGCTCGATCTGACGCTGATGCGTCTGCAACTGAACTGACCGCATCCCGTACCGCCGGAGCTGGGTGCGCCCCAGCCAGGGTCTCGTTCCCGCGGCGACAGGGGCGGCGCACCACAACCCGGTTCACTGACGATGGCCCTGACTTTCCGGGTAGGGGTTCTCATCCGCTCGCAGCCGGCCCCGACTTCTTGACGAACAGCACTCAGAGCGTGGCGCCGGGAAGGGAAATGGAGCGGAACATCTTTTCGCCGAGCTGATCCCTGATCAGAGTGTCGATCTCGTTGGCTCTCGGGACATGCACGAAGGGCCTCCATGGATAAATCCGGTCATTGATCCAGGGAGTCTTCCAGTCAGTCGTGGCGGTGAAGAAGTTCTGCGCAAACTTCGCTGTGCGAGATCAGGAAATTGCTCCTCGACCTCCAGGCATCCACTCACGCACACATCGACATACGACTGAACAATGGGGAATTCCTGACTGGCATACCTGGCCGATGTGCTTCCGAAGTACCAGAAATCCCCGGGCGGCGGGGCCGATCTGCCATCCAGCATCGTGATGTCGCCGGGAGGGATGCGGATCAGCTTGTACCCCTTCTCCCGCTCGGCGAATGCCCTCAACTCACCGTGCGTCACCTGGAAGATCACACCGTTGCAGGTCGACCCCCGATCAGGAAGGGCTCCCAAGTACGTAGGTCCCCAGCTGACTGTGTCGACCCGGTCGTACCAGCCACGCGTGACACCCTGAACGGAGACCGGAAAAGACTTTCCCGCTTTCGGCCAGGTCTCCTCTCTGGACTCCTTTTGGATCAATGACCCGTATCCGAAAATGTATTGACTGCCAGAATCGGATTCCATTACCCCGGGTTTTGTCGAGACCTGCCCTGTGGTGCAACCCGGGGCGGCCGCACCGAGGCCCAGGACCGCAATACCCCCGAGCACGCTGCGCCGCCCCACTTCGGTCACGCATTTCATGGTCAGCATGCTTCCGCCCAGACAGCGGGGTGTCGAGAACGACGCGCAGAGCCCTTCGGGTTGTTGTCCCCACGCAGGCGTTGCGTGTCCTTCGTCCTGACGCACAGCCGACCCGTCCCGCCCCGCACGCCCGGCGATCGAGGCGATCGACGAGGACGACAAGTCGGGGATACGTGGAACTCGGGGCTGAGCGACACCTGGTGGCCCGCCCCGCCCCGAGCCCCTGCCCCACCCCCACCCTCAGGCCACGTTCCGGGTGGCTGTCAGGACAGCACGGCCGTGGCGCTACCGGCATGCGTGGTCACCGTCACCCGCACCGGGTCGGCGCCTGCCGGCGGTACGGCGTGGAGTACGCCGTTCGACAGGATGGTGATTCCGGTGGCGGGTACGCCGTCGAAGTCGACCCGCGTGTCAGGGCCGAAGCCATGGCCCGCCACCAGGACTCCCCCGCCGGCCGCCGCCTTGTGCGCGTAGCCGACGCCGGGCGCCGTCGATGTCGTCAGGCGCTGCCAGCCGCCCGTCAGCCCGGCCTGCGCGACGGTGTCGGCGGGCAGGTCGGCGGCGTCCGGTGTGCTGGGGATGGCCCGGTTGCCTTCGATGCGGGTGTCCACCGGTACGGGCGGTGAGCAGTGGAACTCGCCGGTCAGGCCGGACTGCACGTTCCCGACGTAGTCGAGATGGCCGGTGGTCTGGCAGCCGCCCTGCGCCTGTTTGGCACCCCACTCCAGATTGCCGGTCCAGTTCAGCCACTGTGCCCCGGCGTCGTCGTACCAGGTGAAGTTGACGTTGCCCTGGTCGTAGGCGACATTGTCCGCCACGGTCAGGCCGTGCGCGATGCTCGCGGCCCGGTCGACCGAACCACCGGCCGCCTCGATGGTCTGGCCCTGATGCCCCTCGACGTACACCGCGCCGCCGTCCTTGAGGACCTGCATGTAACGGTGGATCAGGTTGTGGCTGATGGTGTTGTCGCTGTTGATGTTGGTGGAGTTCTCAGGGTGCGCGGCGTTGTCGACGTGGCCCTGGATGACTCCTGCGGAGATGCCTGTGTAGGGCAGGTCGCGCAGTTCGTTGTGGGTGACGAGGGTGTGCTGGGTGAAGAAGAGCGTGATGCCGGCCGCGCTCGGGTAGTCGGCACCGGCATGATGGATGAGGTTGTTCGCCAGGGTGTTGCCCGAGTTGATCTCGCGGTCGTCGGCGCCGGCGTCGGAGGGGTGGGGGTCGGTGGTGCTGCCGAGGATGATGCCGTTCCCCGAGATGTCGGCGAAGGTGTTGCCTTCGACGGTGTTGTCACGGCTGCCGTGTTCCAGGACGAGTCCGGCCGCGCCGAGATGGGTGAAGGTGTTGCCGCGCAGGACGATGTTGTGGGCGGCGGTGAACTGCACATTGCCGGGTTGGCGGGTGAGCGCGCCGAACGGGCAGGTGCCCGGTGGCGTGCCGAAGGTGCAGGTGCCCTGCGGCCGGGCGGGGTCGTCGCCGGTGAGTCGCAAGTTGTCCTGTACGTCGGCGAATCCGGCGGGGCTGCTCGGCTCCAGCCAGGTCGCGTACGCGAAGTCGAGGCCGGAGAAGGTGAGGTTGCGTACCGGTGCGTCGAGCGTGCCCGTGCCCTTCACCAGGGTGCTCAGGCGCGGCACCTCCACGTCGAGGGACTTGATGTCGGTACCGGTGGCGGGGATGTAGTCGAGGACGCCGCGCTCCTGGTCCACGTACCACTGACCGGGATGCAGGAACGGGTAGGCGTTCTCGATGCGGGTCGGCGCCGTTCCCGCCTTCATCGAGGGCAGGGAGCCCGACGCCTGGGTGAATGTCGGCCGCTTCGTGACGTTGCCCCAACAGGGCTGCTGCATCAGCAGAGTTGGGCTTTGGGCCGATTCGATGCGGCAGCGTGACTGGGTCCAGGGTCCGTTGCCGCCGGTGTAGACGAACTCGACCCTGCGCAGTGCGTCCGCACCGACGGCGGCGAGAAGGTCCGGTCCCCAGGTGGCGGGTGTGGTGGTGTAGCCGCCGCTCGACGCCGCGAAGGAGAGATTCAGTTCGCCCGGGGTCGCCTGGGAAATGGGCGCGCGCTTGCCGTCGACGTAGACCTGACGAGTGTCGAGGCCTTTGGGCAGCGGGGCCTCCCAGATGTTCTTGTCCTTGTCGTGCAGCGTCCAGTGTGTGACCTTGAGCGCGCCGCTGAGCACCGGATGCGCACCGCGCGCCGCCGTCCACGTGACCCGGTGGGCGCCGCGGCCGGAGTCCTCGGGTCCGAACTCCAGTGGCTTGTCGAGGCGGTATGTCCCGTCGGCCAGTTCCACCACGACGTCGCGTGCCCGTCCCGACGGGTTCAGATGGCGCACCCGGTCCTTGGCGCCCTCCACCGAACACGGATGCCCGGACGAGCATGCCTTGCCGCCGCCGTCGGGAGCGGCATGCAGCACGACGGCAGGCGGTTCACCGGCCGTGGCGGCCCCTGCGGGAAGCAGGACGCTCGCGAGGGCCGCGGCGACGGCCAGGGGCACAACGGCCCTTCCTTGTCTCAGACTTGGCATGAGCCGGCGGTGGCGCATCAGGAGGTCCCCTGTCGGTCGGTGGCGAGGGCGAACACGTGGATCAGCGGGGTCTTGGCGCCGAGGTACCCCGACGCGGCGGGCAGTGTGACGGAGACAAGGCGCTTGGCCGGGTCGGCGTCGATGTGGACGGCGTACAACTGCGCTCTACGGATGGTCTGGGCACGGCCGCTGCCGTTGACCTTTCCCGCGTCGGCGGCGATCACGGCGGTGGCCGCAACCGTCGCGGCGCTCCAGTCGGGCACGGTGACCTCGCTGGTGGCGGTGGTGCCGTCGGCGTAGGTGAGCGTGACGTCGCCCGTGATTCCCGCGGACGTCCCGTACGTTCCGGTGACCAGGAGGCCGACGCGGGCCGCATGGCCGGTGAGCGGGATGCGCTGACCGTCGGCCACGGCGTTGTCCCGGTCGGTGGCGGCGGGCGACGGCAGGGGGAAGGTGAACCCGTCCGCCGAGACCGTGCTGCCCCGCTCGACGCCCGCCGCCGCGAGGCCGTCGGCGGACAGGCTCGACTGCGCGCCGTCGATGTCGCCGGGCTGCGGATTGCCGTCCTGCGTGATGCCGATGTTGTCGTAGGCCTCGGTCAGGTCCCGCAGCGGCACGGCTGACAGCGCTGAGCCGCGCACTCTCCGGCCGCCCTCGTCGACGGCGAAGTCGGCTGTCGCCGCGAGACGGTAAGGGCCGGCGTGCGCGGCCTCGTCGGGCGTGACGGTGAACCTGACGGTGCGACTCTGACGCGGCGGGACGGTGACGTGCCGCGTCGGAATCGCGTGCGTCAGGGCGGTGTTGTCGCGTGTGTGCCGGGCGGTCAGGCGTACCTCGGCGTGGGGTAGGGCCCGGCCTGTCGTGTTCGTCACCTCGGCCTCGACGACGGTGCGGTGCCCCCGCGACAGGTCGCGCGGTGCGCTCACCGTGACGCGTACGTCCTGCGGAGCGGCGAGCACCTCCAGTTCGGCCAGGGCGGGCTTGGCCTTCGCGGCGCCGACGAGGCGCACCCACCGGTAGGCGTGCGCGGTGTCCACGGGCAGCGTCTGCCAGTCGCGGGTCGGCGTCCACTCCACGCTCGTCAGCGTCGTGCACCCACTGTCGGGCCCGGCGGAGCAGCCCTCGATCCTGGCTCCCACCAGCGAGGAGAGGTCGGCCGTCGACGTGCTGCGGGGCAGCAGCCGCACGGCGGCCGGGCGAACCGCGCCGTGTTCTCCGAGATCGAGTCCGACAGCCGCCCCCGCGGTGGCCGCGGCGAACGCGGTCGCCGGGTCGCCGTCCGCGGCGTCAGCCGCACCGTCGGGGCCGTACGCCGTGGCGCTCACCGGCCGGGAGTCGGGGTCCGTCTGCTCGGGGACGCCGGGAGCGGTCCCGACGGTGTCGGCCGTCCTCTCGTAGTCGAGGTAGCTCGCGAGGCGCGCGCTGCCCCACGCTGTGGAGGCGAGGATCTGCAGCGGACGCCGCAGGTACGTCAGAGAGTACGCTTCCGGCGCCGTGTACTGGCGGTCGCCCCACTGCGCCATCTCCAGGCCCTGAACCCGGTCCGAGGTACTCACGGCATACGTGCGGTAGAGCGCGTCGTCGTCCGGGATGTACTGGCCGTTGGCCGTACCCGGCATGGCCTTGGGGACGACGTACAGGCGCGAGAACTCGTTGCTCACCACGACGTCGTAGCCCTGGTCGATGAAGGTCTGCTCGTCACCCAGCCACGCCTGGATGCGGATGTCCTTGTCGACGGTGACCGAGCCCGCTCCCCCGGCCTGCGGCCACCACCCCCAGATCTGCATCTTCTTGCCGTGCCGGGCGAGCAGCGCGTTCAGGTGGTTCTCGTACGCGAGGAAGACGTCTTGGGTCCTGGAGTAGCCCTGTGCCTTTGCATACGCGGCGAGTTCGGGGCACTTGTCCTGTGTGGCGGCGCGCGGTGTCTCGTCGCCGCCGAGGTGGATGACCGGTGAGTCGAAGAGGTCCACGATCTTCTCGGCGAGCCCGTCGAGCCAGGCCACGTTCTGCGGCTTGGTGATGTCGACGGTGAACCCGGGGTCGACCCGGGCGGTGTCGATGATCGCGTTCATCGACGCACAGTCCCAGCGCAGGCTCGGACGGTACTTCGACATCGCTGTGGCGTGCCCCGGGATGTCGAACTCCGGGAGCACCGTGACGTGATAGCGGGCCGCATAGTCCTGCACGGCGCGGAGATCGGCGGGGGTGTACGACTGCGCCGCCGCGAGCCCTTCGTAGCCGGGCAGGTCGAGCCGGAAGAACTCCGAGTCGGTCAGGTGCCAGTGCAGGGTGTTGAACTTCATCCAGGCCAGCTGACGAATCGTCTGCTGGATGGACTCCACGGACCAGTAGGTGCGCGCGGTGTCGATCATCAGTCCTCGAGTCCGCTGCGCGGGGGTGTCGCGGGTGGCACCGACCGGAAGCGAGGCATGGTCATCGGAGGTCTTCAGCATCTGCTCGACCGACTGCTCCGCGTAGAACACCCCGGCCGGCCCGTCACCGGAGAGCCGGACCGAGTTCCGGCTCACGTCGATCCCGAACCCCTCACCGTCGCCGTCGCGCGCCGTGACCTCGATGTCGCCCTTGCGCGCCCCGCCACCGACGACGACCGCCGGTCGCCGGACGCCCAGTGCGGCCAGGTCGTCGGCGAACGTACGCGCATCGGAGACCAGTCGGGAGCCGGGCGCGCCGTCGACGACGATCCGCGACAGCGGGGTCAGCGTGAACTGGCCGCTTCCCGCTGACCAGTTCCGCAGAGGCGGTACCACTGCAGGGGCGGCAGTGACCTGCGCAGGAGCCGCCGCGGAGGCGCTGCCGGGGGCCAACAACGCCCCGATGACCGAGATCGCGGCCGCAGCCGCTCCTATCAACCGACCTGCCCTGCGCGGCACTTGGCCACCTCCGAAGCTCGTGGTGTAGACCACCTGAACTGGAGTGGGAGGTTACTGAGTCAGCCCGGGCGACGCCAGAGCGAGGACAGAGAAACCTCGCCAAGACCTCCGATCAATCACACTGACCGACAGTGACGGACCGAACCGCCGGGCCCTCAGCGGGCGGTCGGGGCGGAGCTGCGGCGAGAGCGCCCGCCGCCCCTACCGCAGCGATACCTCAGACCGAGCCCGTGGCCTGAATCTTGGGCTTGACCTTGGGCTTGGCCCGTAGGACCTCGGCGATGTTCTCCTCGCGCCAGCGCCGCAGAAGGCCGTGGAAGGCGACGGCGCCGTGTGGGTAGGCAGTCGGACCGTTGGGGCGGCCTCTGCCCTCTCGGTTGTAGTAGCCGGGGGTGCACTCGGCGTGGAACCATTCGTGGTCGGGGGCACCCTTGGTGCAGACGTCGATCCAGGCGGCCTCGGCGTCGGAGGTGGGCTCCACGACGGCGTTCTTCTCCTCCGCGGCGGCGACCAGGGCGGCGGCGTGCACGGCCTGTTCGTCGAGGATGTGCGTGAAGTTCACGCTGCTGGCGTTCTGCAGCGAGCCCATCTGGATCAGGTTCGGGAACCCGTTACTGGTGAAGCCGTGCAAGGTACGTGGGCCGTGCTGCGCCCGCGCGTGCAGGAGCTGCACTCCGCCGCGGCCGGTCACGGGCAGCTCCCCTGAGGTGATGCCGGAAACGCCCACGGAGAATCCGGTCGCGAACACCACGCAGTCGACCTCGTACTCCACCCCTCCGACGACGACGCCGCGCTTCGTCATGTGCTCGATGCCATGGGTGTCGGCGGTGTCCACGAGTGTGACGTTGTCCCGGTTGAACGCGAGGAGGTACTTGTCGGAGAACGTGGGGCGTTTGCACGCGTACCGGTACCAGGGCTGGAGGGCCGAGGCCGTGGCGGGGTCGGTGACCTCGGCGGCCACACGCTCGCGAACCTGGTTCATCGTGGCGTGGTCGGCGGACTCGTAGGCGGCCTCGAAGTCCGGCTCGCCGTCGCGGCGGAAGCTCGGCAGGAGCTTCTCGAGCAGAGCGGCCGACGCCGTCCAGCGGTCGGCGACCAGGTCCTGCTCGGCACCCTCACCGGAGGCTATCCGCAGGAAGTTGTCCCGGCGCTCGGCCGCCCATCCCTGGCGGTCCGCGCCGACGTCCTGAGGCGTCATGCGCCGCTGGCCGCGCACATCCACGGTGGACGGGGTGCGCTGGAAGACGTACAGGTGCCCGGCGTCCTCGGCCAGCATGGGGATGACCTGCACGCCCGTGGCACCGGTACCGACGACGGCGACCCTCTTGCCTGCCAGGCCCGTCATGCCTCCCTCGGGACTGCCGCCGGTGTACCCGTAGTCCCAGCGGGAGGTGTGGAAGGTGTGTCCCCGGTAGTCCTCGATGCCGGGGATGCCCGGCAGCTTGGGCTCCGTCAGCGTGCCGGTGGCCGTGATGACGTAGGTGGCGCGGAACGTGTCGCCGCGGTCGGTGGCGACCACCCACTGCTGGGCGGTCTCGTCCCAGGCCAGGGAGGTGACGGCGGTGGAGAAGAGTGCGTCCTCGTACAGGCCGAACTGCTCGGCGATACGCACCGCGTGACGGCGGATCTCCTCTCCCGGCGCGTACTTCCACTCGGGCACGTAGCCGGTCTCGTCGAGCAGCGGCAGGTAGACGTGCGACTCGATGTCGCAGTGGATGCCCGGGTAGCGGTTCCAGTACCAAGTACCCCCGAAGTCACCGCCCTTGTCGATGACCCGCACCTTCGCCACGCCCTGCCCGCGCAGGCGTGCGCCGGCCAGGATCCCGCCGAACCCGCCACCGACGATCGCGACGTCCACCACGTCGTGCAGCGGCTCGCGCTCCGTCACGCCATGGACGTACGGATCGGCGGCGAAGTACCCGAACTCCGCTGCCGTGGCCCGGTATTGGCCCGGGCCTTCGGGGCGCACGCGGCGCTCACGTTCGACGCGGTAGCGCTCGCGCAGGTCGGCGGTCTCCTGCGGGGTGGGCGGGGTGTCGCACTGCGGCAGGGGCATGAGGCGGGTTCCTCTCGTGGGGGGAGGTGTGCTGGTCGCCGCGGGGGTTGGGGCGGTGGCCCTCGCGGGGCGTCCCGCGCGGTCACCGGTACCGTAACCCAAGAACCGGACAACACTGTCCGGTTGCGATGCGGGGCCTGCCTCACACGGCCCCGCCGGAGCGCCACGACACGAAGGGCCCGCGATGTCGAACCTCACCCCCAATTCCCCGCTGCGCGACTGGCTGTCGGACCCTGCCGCCGGGCAGGTCCTGCGCGGTCTTGTGGCCTCCCAGGGGCAGAGCGAGCAGGCCCTGGCCCCCGCCCTCGGCCTGCCGTTGGAGCAGCTCGTGAAGATGTCCGGCGGGAAGTTCCCGTCGGAGCTCGTGGACGTGCTGGTCACCGCCGCCGAGACCGGCCGGGTCCCCGAGGGCCTGCCCACCGCTCCCCCGACCGACACCGCAGCGGCCGCGGAGCCCGACCTGGGCGTCGAGATAGGCGCCCCCGAGCCCTGGACCGAACAGATCACGCCCGGTCGCTTCAGCGGCCAGACCGTCGTCGTCACCGGGGCCGCCTCCGGCATCGGAAAGGCCGTCGCCTCGCGCATCGTGCGAGAGGGCGGCCGCGTGATCGCCGTCGACGTCTCCGCCGACGGCCTCGCGGCCCTTGCCGCCGACCTGGGCGAGGCGGTCGTGCCCCTCACCGCCGACATCACCGTGCCCGCGTCCGCCGACTCCGTCCTGGCTGCCGTCGGCGGTCGCGTGGATGCCCTGGCGAACGTCGCCGGCGTCATGGACGACGACGCCGCAGTGCACGAGGTCGACGACACCATCTGGGATCGCGTCATGCGCATCAACGTCGACGGCCCCATGCGCCTGATGCGCGCCGTCGTGCCGGGCATGCTCGCCGCCGGCGGAGGCCGCATCGTCAACATCGTCTCCGAGGCCGCCCTGCGCGGCTCGGCCGCCGGCGCCGCCTACACCACCTCCAAGCACGCCTTGGTGGGCCTGACGAAATCGTCGGCCTACCAGTACGCGGGCACCGGCGTGCAGGTCAACGCCGTCGCCCCGGGCGCGGTGGCCACCGGAATCCACGTCCCCGCCGCCGCCCCGTACGGCTCGGCCCGCACCGCGAAGATGCGCGTCGCGATCCCCGGCCTCGCCATGGCCGAGGAGCTGGCCGCGTCGATCACGTTCCTGCTCAGCAAGGACGCGGTGAACCTCAACGGCGCGATCCTGCCCTCCGACGGCGGCTGGTCGGCCGCCTGACAGCTGCCCGGTCAGAGCCTCGGTGCCGAACATCCCGATGGGAAGACCCAGTTGCCGAACTCCCCCGCCCCGGCCGGGAGTACGTCTCCTGCACGTCACGACGTCCGGACATCCGGGCGACAGGAAGGAGCACATCACCGTATGACCATGTTCCGTACGCCCCGTGCCTTGGCGGGTCTGGCCGTCCTCGGCCTCCTGGCCCTGACCGGGTGCGGCACCCAGACTGCCGGCCACACCGCCACCCCGGCCTCGAAACCCGCGTCGTCCGGCGAGGGCAGAAGCATCCGGGCCACCCAGCTCGCGCACGTGACCGACGTGCACGAGGCCACCGGCATGACCCTGCTTGAGGGCCCGGTCCTGATCGGGGACGGCAGCCTGTACGTCGTCGACGTCACGGCACCTCCGGGCGAGCCCAAGCTCATCTCCGTCGATGTGGTCACCGGCAAGCACGAAGGCGTCTACACCGACAAGACCGGCGCCTACACCTCCGCGCAGATCAGTCCGCACGACCACCGCGTGTACCTGACCGACTTCGCCACCGGTTCGATCGTCAGCGTCGCGCAGGACGGCTCGCGGCCGCGCACGTTCTTCTCGGGTGACGTCGACGGCTCCAGAATGACGCCGGACGACATCGCCTTCGACGACGAGGGCAACGTGTACGTGAGCGACGCGCACGGCACGGAGCCGGACGAGACCGACGGCCGCATCGTGCGCATCGACCGTGACGGCACGAAGACCACCGTCCTCGCCGACGGGCTCGCCCAGCCCAACGGAGTGATGTTCGATCCCGAACTGCGCGGCCTCTGGATCAGCGAGCTCTCCGAGGACACCGTCTCCTACCTGCTGCTCGACGCCGACAAGACCGCGGTGACCTCCCAGCACGAAGCCATCCACGTCGACGGCGGCCTGGCCCAGACCGACTCCATCGCCGTGGACGCCGACGGCAACCTCTACCAGGCGCTGCACGGCCGGCCCGCCATCGCCGTGTACAGCGAGTACGGAGCGCGTCTGGCCACTGTCGAGGTTCCCGCCGCGAAATCCGAGGGTCTGAAGTCGGCGACCAACGTCGCGATCGCTCCGGGAGACACGAAGGCCTACATGACCGTCAGCGGCCCCGCCGGCGGGTACGTCTTCGGGTTCACCGCACTGGCCAAGGGCATCCGCCAGTCCAACGGCGGATGACGGTCACACGTCGACGACCTCCTCGCAGGGTCGCAGCGGCCCCACCTCGACGCCGAGCAGTTGCCAGGCAGCCAGGGCGACGCGCTCCCGTTCCGCCGGGGTGGGGCCGGCGACGGCGCCGGAGACCATCGCGACGGCGAGCATGACGTCGTCGGCGGACAGCCGATGCCTGGCAGGCAGACACCGGGCCAGGACACCGCGGACGCGCTCGGACAGCGCGCGGGCCTGCTCGCCGTCGCCGCGCACACGCAACAGGTCGACGAACGCCGTCGAGCGGGTCAGGTGCCAAGTGACCACGCCCAGAACACCCTTGAGACTCGCGCCCGGCTCGGCGCCGGCCCGCTCGATCTGCTGGACGTTCTCGTCCAGAACGGCGGAGGCCAATGCGAAACGGTCGGCGAAGTGCCGGTAGAGACTGCCCTGCCCCACCCCCGCGCGGCGAGCGACGGCGGACAACGGGGCGTTCAGGCCCTGCTCGGCGAAGACCTCGCGGGCGGCGGCGATGAGAGCGGCCCGGTTGCGGGCCGCGACCCGCCGCCCCTGGTTGGCCGGGCGGCCCTGGCCGGCAGCTCCGCCGCGGTCGGAACCCGCGCGGCCGCCGCGCACCACGGCCGAGCCCCGCGTTGCCGGCTGCGGGTCCTGTGGCTCGCTGGGATTCGTCACACCGGCAGCGTAGTACGAGCGCAGGGCGCACCGGCCCGACAGCTCATCTGCCGCCACCCGGCTTTTCGCAGATCAGAGGGCGTCCGCGTCGGAAGACACCCGAACTGCGCCGGGCCTGGCCCCACTCCACCGGGTCGCCGCCGTCGTGCGGCGAAGGAAGCCGCCGCGTCAGCTCTGTGCGGCGGACACCGTCCACAGGTTGGTCTTCCCGAGGACGGCCTGCATCGCGAACGTGTTGTCGTAGGGGATCTCGGCTTCGTCGGTGATCTCCTCGACATCCAGCACCTCGCCGTTGGTGAAGGTGCCCGCTGCGATCCAGTACTGGGGATGCGGCGTGAAGACCAGCTTCGCTCCTGGGACCGCCTGCGCCGCGAAGACGGGAGCGCCGTCCATGCCGATCCCGACCGAGGCGGTGTCGTCCGGCACGCTGGCCAGGACCTGGATGCCGAGGCCACCCAGGGGGTGCCACCACCGGAGGCGGGCACGAACCCGTAGTTCCCGTTGTCGAAGTCGAAGCCGGTCTGGTTCCGGAGCTGGTCGTCGGGGTCGGCCGCCGCCTGCTCCCAGTCCATGAACGGGATGCCGCTCATGAGCGGGCCGGTCACCCCCCATACGAAGCTGCAGTCCATGGACCACGTAAAGGTCACCGTGCGGCCCGGAAGGGCGGGCGCGACCAGCCAGGCGAGCGACTGCGCGGTCGGGACGCCGAGGCCGACCGCTTTCTGGAACAGGCAGATGTCCTGGAACTGCGTCGAGTTGTTCGTGGCTGTCAGGGTGTACTGCGTCGCCGCGGCGGCACGCGGTGTGCCGACGGCGGCGGGCACGGCCAGGGCGCCGGCGCACACGGCGCCGCCGACGAGGAACCTCCGCCGGGAGAGTGCGGAATCCTGCTGGCGAGGTGGCACGCCCGCCTCCTTCGATGGATCGCCGGCGCCGCGGTCGGCGCGAAGCGCGCTGAAGTCCACTCCCAGACTGGCTGCCGGAACCGGACCGCGACCGGTGTACCGAGTACCGCTCGGCCGGACGGTCGCGCGTCTTCACCCGTCCGTGGATCCGTCCGCGGAAACCAAGGCCGGCCGACAGCGGTCCGAACCTTTCTCATCAGCTCCCGCCACCCCTCGATTAATCCGAAAGCACATCAATATCGCGCGGCCCTGCGCTGCCGCATAGAGGAATGCTGACCACCTCGCCTGCCCCCAACTCGACTTCAGCGCAGAATAGTTGAGCCTTTTGGTGTATCAAATGCCATAGACGGCGGTCCCCGTTTTCCATTTCCACTTCCCTTTCTACTTCCATCGGGCAGCGTTCACTCGTTCGAGTGGGGCACAGGAAAGGCTCTCGGGTTGAAATCTTCAACCGCCTTAATCTCCAAAGGCACCATAAATGTTCCAGACCATGCCACCACTGATTTCCATTTGATTGGGTCAGATCTCACCGGTGGACGGGAAATGCCTGCGGGCGAGTTTCTCTTTGCAGCCGACAGCCTTTCCCCACTGCGCATGAAGGGAAGTACTGCGTATGGAGCGGACATCGCTGGTCGAGCTGCCTCGCCGGCACCGGCCAGAAGTACAGAAGGCACACCAGGGGGTGGCCCGGCTGCTTTCGCACGTGCGGATGTGGATGCTCGCGTTGGTCGTGGCGACGGCCGGCGGAGTTCCGCCGGCCGCGGTGGCCACCCCTGCGGCCGCCCGTGCCGCGGTCGACACGATCCCGGTCGGCGACAACCCACTTGGCGTGACGGTGAGCCCGCTGGGGAACCGCGTGTACGTGGCCAACGCAGGTGACGACTCGGTGTCGGTGATCGGCAGGCCCAGCAACACAGTGCTCGCGACCATCCCGGTCGGCGACTCCCCGGCCGGGGTGACTGTGGGCGGGCTCGGGACCCTCCTCTACGTGACCAACCAGGGTTCGGACTCGGTGTCGGTGATCAGCACCCTCACCAACAGGGTGGTCACGACGATTACGGTCGGCGACACCCCGCGAGGAGTCGCCGTGGGCGGGCTCGGTACTCGCCTCTACGTGGTCAACGCGGACTCGGACACGGTGTCGGTGATCAACACCCTCACCAACACGGTGATCGCAACCATCCCGGTCGGCGACACCCCGGCGGGGGCGGCGATGGGCCGGGCCGGAACCCGCCTCTACGTGACCAACGCGAGCTCGGACACGGTCTCGGTGATCAACACCCTCACCAACACGGTGATCGCGACCGTCCCGGTGGGCCACAACCCACTTGGCGTGACGGTGAGCCGGGACGGAACTCGTCTCTACGCAGGGAACCTTCTTGGGAACTCGGTGTCGGTGATCAACACGATCACCAACTCCGTGGTCACGACCGTCCCGGCCGCTGACGGTCCGGGCGCGGTGACGGCAAGCCCCACCAAGAACCGCCTCTACGTGGTCCACGGGGGCTCGGGCACGGTGACGGAGATCGACTCGGACACCTACGCGGTGATCAGGACCGTCCCCGTCGGCGACAGCCCGGGTGGGGTGGCGGTGAGCCCGGACGGCAAGAGCGTCTACGTCACCAGCCAGAACGATGACACGGTGACGGCAATCGCCACGTAGCCTGCGCACTTCAGTTACGGCTGCGTCCGGGGCATGAACAGGAAGACAAAGAAGCTGCTTTCCGAGCCGGACACTGGAACTTGCCCCATGTCGGATCAACCGTCATCACAACGAGACGGTCAGTCCGGCATGGGGCAACGCCACAACGGCCTCCGGACGTCACAGGCGCCGAAGGTGCGGCGCTGCCCTGCATCGAGTTGCTCCGGGCGAGGCCGGTCCCGGTGTACCCACAGATCACCGCGAACACGGCCCCCAGGGAGAAGAGGAAGACGTACGGCGCGCTGTTGTGGCGAAGGTGTGGTGCGTAGTGCGGCTACGGCGTGTGCGTCGGGGTCTCCGGCGTACGGCGACGTTCGGGGCTCGCGAGGTGAGCGACACGGTCCGCGGGAAGGGCGGGGGCGTGGTGGCCCCGTACCCCGGTCACCGGATGTGCGGCGAACAGGGCCCCGAGGACGGCTTCTTCGGTGGCCTCGGCAGCGGCCCGGAAGAACAGGTCCATGAGCGGTCCGTCCTCGGCCAGTGCCGAGGACGCGCGGATCGCATCCGAGGGCCGGTGCGGGATGCGGTGTGTCGTCGACCAGGCCAGCGCGTATTCGCCGCTGCCGTGCTGGACGATGCCACCGGTACGGGCCAGTCCGACCGTGGCACGCTTCGCGATGCGGCGCAGTTGGCGGGCGTCGGCCGGGGCGTCCGTGGCGAGCAGGACGACACACGAACCGGCGCCGCGTGCGAACTCTGCCTGTTCTTCCGCCTGTTGTGGGGTGAGGGACCGGCCCACCGGCGTGCCGAGCACGGTCAGGTCCTCGGCCACGCCGAAGTTGGCGAGGACCAGGGCGCCCAGGGTGAAGCATGAGCCGTCGCCCGCCTCCACGACACGGGAACTGGAGCCGATGCCGGCTTTCCAGCCGAAGGCCACCATCCCGGTGCCCGCGCCCACCGCCCCTTCGGGTACAGGACCGTCGGACGCCGCCCGCAGCGCCTCCAGAACATGCTGCGGGCGCACGTGCAGGCCCCGGATGTCGTTGAGCCAGCCGTCGTTGCACTCGAAGACCGCCGGGTTGACGGTGCCTGTGGAGACTCCGATCTCGGGGTGCTCGTCCAGCGAATGCCGGGCCAGCCCCTCGAAGGCGGCGCCGACACCGAGTGTGTTCGTGAGCGCCAATGGTGTCTCCAGGACACCGAGTTCGGCGATCTGGCTCAGGCCCGCGGCCTTCCCGAATCCGTTGACGACCTCCAGGCCGGCAGCCGGCTTCTCGCGGAACGCGGAGCCGGTCGCCGGGACGACGACCGTCACCCCGGTACGCACCGGGAGCTCCGCGTCGTCGTGATCGAGCGTCAGGTGTCCGACGCGGACGCCCGGTACATCGGTGAGGGAGTTCCACTGCCCGGGAGTCAGCACCCCTGGGGCGATGCCCAGGTCGCGAGGTCGAGACATACGCTTCACGGTACGGTGCGTTCCGTGCTGCGCGGCCCAGGAGCCTGCCCGCGGACATCCTCGGACTGCGCTGCGTGCATGTTCTGCAGCAACTGGATCTCCATCATGGCGAGATGAGCCTTCATCAGGCTCACCGCGAGATCCGCGTCGCCGTCCGCGACCGCCTCCGTCATCGCTTCGTGGTCCGCCAGCGAGGTCTTCGTGTGAGCGGTTCGTGAAGTGAGGCCGCTGCGCGGGACGATGACCTACTGCTGCACCAGCCACGCCTGCTCCGCGTCGCGCGGGCTGTGCGCCGTTTCCATCAGCGAGCGGTGGAAGTCCAGGTCCAGGTCGTACGGCAGTTTGCGCCCCGTCTCGCGGGCCTTGCGGGAACGCTCGCACACCTTGCGCAGGCGGGTCACCTCCTGCGGCCGGCGGTGGAGCGCCGCCATGCGTGCGGCCGCGCATTCGAGGGCCGAGCGCAGTTCGAAGTGCGACGCCACGTCCTCGGAGCGGGCGGCGAAGACCACAGCGCCCTTGTTGGGAACGTGGACGAGGAGGCCCTCGCTCACGAGCTGCCCGATGGCTTCGCGCAGCGGGCCGCGACTGATGCCCGGATCGCGGGCGATCTCCACCTCGTCGAGGCGGGAGCCGGGCGGTAGCGCGCCGGTGAGGATCTGCTCGCGCAGCATCCCCCCGGCTTGTCCCGCCAGACCGCGGTGGACCAGTCCGGTCACGGGAACCTCCAAGCGGCGAAGGGCCGGTGGCATGCGCCGGCCGGCCCGATGACGGGGCTGCTTCACCATGGCGATGCAGCCCCGTCATCGGGCCGGCCGGGAAGGGACTGCTGCGACCAGACCGTCTTGCCGCGTGCGGCGTAGCGCGTGCCCCAGCGGTGGCTCATGCTCATCACGAGATACAGCCCTCGGCCGCCCTCGTCGGTGTCGTGGGCACGGCGCATGTGTGGCGAGGTGTTGCTTCCGTCGGTGACCTCGCACGTGAGATGCCGGTCCCGGATGAGCCGGAGACTCACCGGGCCCTCGCCGTATCGGATGGCATTCGTCACCAGCTCACTGATGATCAGTTCCGTTTGGAACGCCATGTCCTCCAGCCCCCAGGCAGCCAGCTGTCGTCCGGCGAGAGACCTCGCCGCGCCGACCACCGAGGGGTCGGACGGCAGGTCCCAGTGAGCCGCCTGGTCATCCGACAGGCCGCGGGCGCGTGCCAGGAGCATCACGGCGTCGTCGTCGGCCTGATCGTCGGCCAGGGCATGGGCGACGGCATCGGCCGTCTCGGACAGTGCGCGGTCCTGGTGGGTGAGAACCCGTCGGAGCGTGTCGGCCGCCTCCTCGCTGCCCGCGAGCAGTCCGTCGGTGTACAGGCAGAGGACGGCGCCGTCGTCGAGGCTGTGCGTGGCTGTCTCGTACGTGCCGTGGGCCGTGCCGAGCGCGGGGCCCGTGTCGACGTCCACGGTGGCGACTTCTCCTTCCGGCGAGACGAGCAGCGGGGCGGGGTGCCCGGCGGAGGCGAGGGTCAGGCGGCGCTTCACCGGGTCGTAAACGGCGTACGCGCAGGTGGCCACCCGTCCGCCGGCAGGGATGGCGCCATCGTGGCCCAACTCGTCGGCGATGTTCTCACTGGCGAGCCGGGCAGCGATCTCGTCGATATGGGTCAGCAACTCGTCCGGCTCCAGGTCGAGTTCGGCGAGCGTGCGCAAGGCGGTACGGAGGCGCCCCATCATGGCGGCGACCTCGATCCCGTGTCCGACGACCTCGCCGACGACGAGTCCGACCCGGGCTCCGGACAGTTCGATCACGTCGAACCAGTCCCCGCCCGCTCTCACGGGCAGGTACAGATGCGCCGTCTCGACGGTGGTCAGTTCCGGCGTACGGCTCGGCAGCAAATGCCGCTGGAGGGCCGTGGCCGTGTTCCGCTCCCGTGCGTAGCTCGACGCGTGGTCGATGCCGAGGGCAGCCCGGGAGGCGACCTGCACCACCAGATCGAGATCCTGCTGGGTGTACGGCTGGGGCCGCTCCGAGCGGTAGAGCGTGACGACACCGAGCACGGCATCGGGTACGACGAGGGGCACCGCCATCAGCGAGTGGACGCCCGCGGTGGGGAGTGCGCGGGCGTGCTCGGACAGCTCGGGGGGCCAGACCCCCTCGGTGTCCAGCCGCGAGACCAGGCGGGGCGTGGTGTCCTCGAGGCTCCGCGTGAAGGGGGTGGCGAGGGGCAGGGTCTCAAGAATCCTGTCTCGTTCGGCGGCATGTGCGTCGGGCCCGTTCAAATAGGCCGCCCGCCGCAGCGGTTCTCCGGCCTCGGCCGGTTCCCCACGGTGAGGCTCACCACGCAGTACCGCATCCAGGATGTGCACCGTCACCGCGTCGGCGAGGGCCGGCACCAGCACGCCCGCCAGTTCACGGGCCGTCGTCGTCGCGTCCAGCGTCGTGCCGACGGTCCGGCGAGTGTCGTAGAGGAGATCGAGCCGCGCCCGGGCCGCCTCACGTTCGGTCACGTCCTCGACCGCCATCAGCACACCGGGCTGCCCGTCAGCCGCGTCGTCCACGCGGAACATGGACACCGAGACCGTCAGGTCCTCGTCCGGTCGAGTGGCCGGCGTGCCCTTCAAGGTGTGCCGCAGCACGGACTGACCGGTGCGGAGCGTCTCCCGAACGAGGACACCGAGCTCCGTGGTGTCGAAGCCCGAACTCACCTCTTCGAGCGTCCGCCCGAGTACCCGCTCGGCGGCCATGCCGCGCAGCCCACGGGACGATGTGTTGTAGCGACGCACGCGCAGGTGTTCGTCGAGAAGGAAGAGGCCGAGCGGTGCCTGCGTGAACAAGGCCTCCAGCACGGCCGAGTCCGATGCTCTCGTGCCGAGGTAGGGGTCGGCGTCCGCCACGTGCGTCCCTTCTGTCCGGTTGTTTCAGCCCGGTTGAGTGGCTGTGCGCGGCGGCTCGTGTACGTGCCCGGCGAGGGCTTCGGGCGGCGATGGGTACATGCCCGGGACAGGCAGGAAGGCGCCTGAGACCGCTCCGGTGATTCGGCGGCCGAGGTGGACGGAGCAGCTCGCGTCGTTGTCGACGCTGACGAGAGTGTCCGGCGGTCCGGCGGGCGCGTCCGCGCGGCTCAAGACGCTGAACGGGGCCGCGGGAAGCGCTGAGGTCCCTGTGCAGGTGGACCACGCGGCCTGCCCCAGGTCGAGGCCGAGGGGGAAGCCGTCCAGGAACGGCTCGACCGCCGCTCCCCTGACTTCTTCGGCCATGCGCGCACCGCCTTCCTCGGACTCCCGTCCGCGCCATCCTCACCCCACCGGCCTCGCCCCGCCACCCGCGACCGGCCCCTCTCGACACGGTCGAGCACGGGCATCCGGCGGGACACCGAGGCGGGCCCGGTTCCGGGAGACCGCGCCGTGAGGGGTACACGAGCAGGGACCGTGCCGCGTCTTGACACCGACCACGACAACGGGTCGGAGCGAGCCTTCCACCTCCACTCGGACCGACGCCGCCTCACAGAGCAACCGAAGCCTGCACCCGAACCGTGCTGGAAACCGCCCCTGTTCACGAGATCGGGCCACGAACGGCGACCACCGAGTGCCTCACGAACGCCGACTCCGCCACCTGACCGCATCACACAGTGACTCTGTGTGAACACATATCGCCCGACAGTGCATCCACACTCATGACGATCCTGGGTCGATCCTGTGCATCTTTGCAGGCCGCGCCAGAGATTTCGGACGAGGCCACCCATCTCGCTGCCCAGCCCATCCTGACCCCGTGATAACACGTAGTAATCACATTCGAGGAGGCTACGACCGCATGGGTATCTTCAGCCGTCGCCAGAGCGCGACCATCGAGCCGACGCCTGCTGCCGGCCCCCGTACGCCCTTCCCGGGCGCCGAGACCACCGGCGCCGCGCTCGATCCCGCCCTTCGCGCACTGACCGGGCAATGGACCATCGACCGCCCGCACAGCCGCATCGGCTTCTCCGTACGACACGCCATGGTCACCACTGTGCGCGGCGCCTTCGCCGACTACGACAGCACCCTGTACTTCGACGGAGCCTGCCCCTCCCAGTCCCGGGCCGAAATCACCATCCGGGTCGCCAGCGTCGACACCGGCGTCGAACAGCGCGACGCCCACCTCATCGGCACCGACTTCTTCGACGCTCGCCGCTTCCCGGAGATGACCTTCCGCAGCACCTCCGCCACCCATGAAGGCGGAGAGAGCTTCCGCATGACGGGCGACCTGACCATCCGCCAAGTCACCCGCCCCGTCGAACTCCAACTCGACTACCTCGGCTCGGTAGTCGACCCCTTCGGCTACGAACGAGCCGGATTCGACGCCACCACCACCATCGACCGCACCCAATGGGGCCTCGTCTACAACCAACGCCTCGAGGCCGGCGGGACCATGGTGAGTGAGAAGGTCCGGCTGCAGTTCGACATCTCCGCGATCCGCGCCACCCCCCTCGCATAGCTGCACCACGCTGCACGAAAGGGCCCCGCTCCCCCACCACCACAGGTGGGAGGGCGACAAGCCCGAGGACCGTGGGGCGCGACCAACTGCCGGGCGGTCGCGCCTTCCTGGACGATCCCGCAGTCATCGGTCCGCCTGGGTAAGCCGGCCGGACACGGCACAGCGCCTGATCCGGCGCGCCGCGTGGCCGGCAATCCCCCGGTGAGCACGAACGCCGCAGCAACCATGCCTTCGCCCTGTGGATGCCTGCCCAACGCCGAAATCCTTCCCGCTACTCGGTTGGGCACCTGCCGGTTTCCCCACGCCGCTCGGCGACGCCGCCCGGCTCGGGAGCGTCCCCCGGATCCTGCGTGGCCTCTTGATGTGTTATCGGCTGGTGGTGAGGCGATCGGAGGGGACCGGGACCCTGGCCCGGTCCCGATCGGTGTGGTGTCCGGACGCACGCCCAGCAGACTTTCCGTCAGGTGAGGTCTTCCTGGTCGGCGATGATGTCGGTCTCGTACTGGTCGATGATGTGTTGTGGGGTGCGGCTGGTGTGGTGGGCGAGGTCGTTGATGGCGGTGGTGGCCCAGTTCGCCACCGACAGCGCCAAGGCCATCAACTGGTCATCGCCGTACGTACCTTTGACGCCCAGCAGGTAGGCGAGGCTGAGATACGGAACCAGTCGGGGTTCGCTCGCGTGGCCGGTGCCGGCGCGGAGCATCTCGATGGTGGTCCGGGTCGCTTGCTCGTGTTCCGGCAGCAGGCGCTGTCGCTCGACCTGCACATGGGCGATCATCTGGCGGCGTGCGAGCGGATCCACCCTGCGCCCCTTTCTGCGGGAGGTGTCGCTGGCGCGGTCATGGGGTGGCGCGCAGCAGGACAAGGGACCCGCTGTAGCTCGGGCGGCTGCGCAGGTGACCGAAGGCCTCGTCCCAGGTTCCCGAGCCCAGGGCGCGGCGCAGCGAGGTGTCGAAGTCCTGCCGGGCCCGGTCGTCGACGAAACTCCAGGCCGAGCAGGCTTGACGCGCCGCGGGGTCGAGGAGCATTTCGGGGCGGCCGTAGTACGCCTCGTTGAAGCCGTCGGTGCAGTCCAGCGGGATGGGGACGGGCTGGATCGTGGTGGTTCCGCCGAGCGCGGCCGTGAGCCGGTCCAGCGGCGGGTATCGGCGCGCCTCGGTGTCCAGGACATCGGGGGCGTACTCGTAGAGCCAGAAGTCGCGTACGCGCGCGGGGTCGCAGGTCAGGACGGCGACGGGGCCGCGGGTGACGCGTCGCATCTCGCGCAGCCCGGCCTCGACGTCGGACCACTGGTGAACGCTGAAGAGAGTCATCGCCGCGTCGAACTGCCCTTCCGCGAAGGGGAGGCCCTCCGCCACGGCGTCGATGGCAGTGGCGAGTTCGGCCGGGCGCTGGGCCCTCATGGCCAGGGAGGGCTCGACGGCGGTGATGCTGTGCGCGGCACTCTCGTAGGAGCCGGTGCCCGCGCCGACGTTGAGAACGGTGCGCGCATCGCCGAGAGCCTCGGCGATCACGTGGGCGATGCGCTCGTCGGGGCGCCGGTAGGAGGCGTAGAGGGAGCCGATGGCGCTGTAGTCGACATCACCGGCACTTCCGTCGTAGGTGCGCATGACCAAGGGGACCTCGCCTGTGGGCCGGGCCGGGACGGTGAGCGGTCCGCCCCGAACGACGACTCCATTTTGCATCTGCCGCCCTAAATCCCCAAGTCCCCTGCCTTATGCCTGGCGGATCAGCCAAGAAGTGCCGCAAATGCGCGATCGGACTTGGAGGATGTGTCGGCAGGTCGGGCCGTCACGGGTCCTCGTCCTCCTGGTAGGAGTGGCGCCGGCCTGTCCAGGGGTCGGCGATGTTGTGGAAGCCGCGTTCCTCCCAGAAGCCCCGTCGGTCCTGCGTCATGTACTCGATGCCGCGCAGCCACTTCGGGCCTTTGTATCCGTACAGATGCGGCACCACGAGGCGCAGGGGGAAGCCGTGTTCGGCGGTGAGCACCTCATCGTCGTGGTGGGTGGCCATGACGGTGGAGTCGGCAATGAAGTCCTCGAGGCGCAGGTTCGCGCTGTATCCGTATTCGGCCCAAGCCATCACGTGGGACACGCCCTCGGCAGGTGGGGCGAGGTCCAGCAGGATGCGCGCCGGGATCCCGAAGAATGTGTGGCCTGTGGTGCTGGTGCCGGACGCGCAGTGCAGGTCCGCGACCACGGTGGCTTTGGGCAGGGCGGTAACTTCCTCGAAGGTCCAGGAGTGGGCCGCCTTGTTCGCGGTGGCGCCGAAGACCTGGAGGGTCCATCGCTCCGGGCGGAAGCGGGGCACCGGCCCGTAGTGCGAGACGGGCCAGCCTTTGACCAGGCGCTGCCCCGGCGGCAGCATGCCTTTCTCCATGAAACAGCCCCATCGCTTTCGTCGTCCGCAGACGCAAGGTGAAAGCCTAATCCAGGGCCGGACAAGAGATCCAAAATGCGACTGGAGCCTCGCGTGTGCGGCTCGGGAAGGGATGGGTGTCGGCGGCGGTGCGTGGCGCACTCCACGAGCGCCACGCACCACCTCTCCGCGTGCACCGGCCGGGTCCGCGAGAGCCGTTGCGGGCCGTCGGCGTGGAGGGCACTCAGTGCATCAGTGAGCAGTCACAAGATCTACCGGGCGGTGACCCGAAGGACGCGCGGTCACTGAGCGCTTTCCTGGCTGATCACCCAGGTGGGGTGGGTGGTTGAGTGGATGAGTGAGTGAGTGGCGGCGGGCCCGAGGCGGGTCGACGTGCAGGCTGGGGAACTTCACGGGGGCACGGCCCATCTGCCGACCTCCGGGCCGGGCTTCGCGACGGCTTAGCTGTGATCCTGGCCCGTACGGAAGAGATGTCAGTGCCACCGGCCCGGGACGAGAAGGCGCGGGACGCGTTCGCACGTTCTGCGAGGTGTTCACCAGCTGATTGGGGGTGTTCACCAGCTGATTCCGGCTGCCACCGGCCGGTGGTCGCTGCCGGTGGCCGGCAGTACCCAGGAGCTCTGCGGCTCCACGCCGCGGACCAGGATCTGATCGATCCGCGCCACCGGGAACTTCGCCGGCCAGCTGAAGCCGAAGCCGTCCCCCGCCGCGTCCTGGGCCGAGCGCATCTGCGAGGTGACGCCGTCGAACGCGCGGTCGTCCATCGTGCCGTTCAGGTCGCCGAGGAGTACCACCCTGTCAGTGCGCTCGGCGGCGATGGCCTCGCCGAGCGCCTGCGCGCCCGCGTCCCGCTGGCCGGTCGAGAAGCCTGCCCTGGGATTTACCCGTGCGGACCCGAGGTGGGCCACATACACCGCCAGCGGCCCCTGGTCCGTGGCCACCGTGGTCCGCAGCCCGCGGTTGTAAGCCATCTTGACGTCGGCCGACTTGGTGGCCGCCAGCGGCCCTGCGTCCATCTTGACGTCGACCGGCTCGGTGTCCGACAGCGGCAGCTTGCTCCACAGCCCCACCGTGCCCTGCACCGTGTGGTGCGGATACGCCTTGGCCAGCTCCTTCTCGTACGTGCTCCGGGCCTGCGGGGTCAGCTCCTCCAGCGCCAGCACGTCCGCACCGGAGGCGGCCAGGTCCCGGGCGGTGCCGACCGGGTCGGGGTTGTCGGCGCCGACGTTGTGGCTGACCACGGTGAGGTCGCTGTCAGGGTGGGACTTGTCGCTGAGCAGGCCGCCGAAGAGGTTCAGCCACACCGTGACCGGCAGCAGCAGTGCGACCACTGCGGAGGTGGAGCGGCGCCAGAGCGCGCCAGCCAGCAGCACCGGGATGAACAGGCCGAACCACGGCAGGAAGGTCTCCACCAGGCTGCCGAGGTTCCCGATCCGGTTCGGGATCTTGGCGTGCAGCAGCATGCCAAGGCCCAGCAGCAGCGCCAGCGCGGCGAGGACCGGGCCGCGCTTCCAGGGCTCCGGGCTAGAGCCGATGTGGATCGCCCCGCGGATGCGCGCGCGCCAAGTACCGGAGCCGGTCTCCCGGCGGCCGGTGCTGCCCTGTCCGGTCTCCGCCGTGTCCACCTGCACCATCGTCTGTCCTCGCTCGCTGCCGGTCACTGCTGCATCCTCGGGTCCTGGGTGGGATCGGCATACATACGCGGGCAACCGTCATCGATTGCTTCGGGGCGTAGTTCGTAGTGCCAAGGTTCATTCTTGTAGATCCGGCACAGGCCGTACTCGGCACCGTGATCGGAGAGCCACGTCGTCGCATCGGAGTGCCCGATGCCGACCGCGTCCCCCGACACGTGCGGAGACGTCGCCGCGGTGGCCACCCATCGGGCGGCCTCGGCCTCGGACCCGTACTTGGAGACCGCCTCACGAAGAAGCTGACTCTGGTAATTCGGTGACCGCCAGCCGCCGTTGACGACGAACTCGACCCCGTCGTCCGCGGCATCCGTCGCAGCCTGGCGGAGGGCCTTGAGGAGATCGGGATCGAGGTTGGCCACAGCCGGAATCGCGTCGTCGGAGACCGCTACGCCGTCGGGGACGAGACCGGCGGCCTTGCCGAGCGCCTCATGGTCGTCACGACGCGGCGCCTTCGAGGGCGGTACGGCCGCGGAGGACGACGGTGGTGGTACGGCCGACGAGGACTTCGAGGGCGGTTCGGGCGAGGAAGACGAGATGGACGAGGAGGCCGAGGAATTCCGCGGCTGGTGGCCGCAGGCTGCGGCGATCGCTGCCATGACGACCACCGGGTCGACGACGAGGAGCCGCCGAACCCGGCGGGTCGTTGCTTCTGCTGACGGTGGGGGTCGAGTCATGCTGCCAGTCAAGGCAGCGGGGTGTTGCCGGCACGTATGCGGTTTTCGATACGCCGACGATATGCGCCGGCTCGTAGCATCGACACCATGCGTGTGTTGATCGTCGAGGACGAACCTTTCATGGCAGAAGCCATCCGCGATGGCCTACGCCTGGAAGCGATCGCGGCCGACATCGCAGGCGACGGCGGCACCGCTCTGGAACTGCTCGACATCAACGACTACGACATCGCCGTCCTCGACCGCGACATCCCCGGACCTTCCGGTGACGAGATCGCCCGACGCATCGTCGACTCCGGCAGCGGCATGCCGATCCTCATGCTCACCGCAGCCGACCGTCTCGACGACAAGGCCTCCGGGTTCGAACTCGGCGCCGACGACTACCTCACGAAACCTTTCGAGCTCCGCGAACTCGCGCTCCGGCTCAGAGCTCTCAACCGCAGACGTGCGCACAACCGACCTCCCGTCCGGGAGATCGCGGGTCTGCGGCTGGACCCGTTCCGCAGAGAGGTCTACCGGGACGGCCGCTACGTCGCGCTGACGAGGAAGCAGTTCGCTGTGCTCGAAGTCCTCGTCGCTGCCGAAGGCGGTGTCGTCAGCGCCGAAGAACTACTGGAACGGGCATGGGACGAGAACGCCGACCCGTTCACCAACGCCGTGCGCATCACCGTCTCGGCACCGCGCAAGCGCCTCGGCGAACCCTGGATCATCGCCACCGTGCCAGGCGTCGGCTACCGCATCGACACACCACAAGGGGCTGCCGGACGCGAGAGGGGAGCCCGTGGATCCGGACACGAGGGAGGTGCCCGTGGATAGAGCCCCTGGGCTGAGCGTTCGCCTCAAACTCACCCTGAGCTACGCCGGATTCCTCATGGTTGCCGGCGCCCTGCTGCTCCTGGCGGTGTGGGTGTTCCTCAATCGTGTGGTCCACCCCGGGCTCATCATCATGCCCGACTATCGCTACGCCGTCCTGCGCACCTTCGCCCCCACGGCAGCCGCGGTACTGGCGTTCCTGCTGGTGTTCGGTCTCCTGGGAGGATGGATCCTCGCCGGCCGAATGCTCGCCCCACTGACCCGGATCACCGACGCCACCCGCCTGGCCACGAACGGATCACTCTCCCACCGGATCCGACTGCCGGGCCGCAACGACGAGTTCCGCGAACTCGCCGACGCCTTCGACACGATGCTCGCCCGGCTCGAAGCACACGTCGCCGAAACGCAGAGATTCGCCGCCAACGCCTCTCACGAGCTGCGCACCCCGCTGGCGATCTCGAAGGCACTTCTCGACGTGGCCCGCATCGACCCGAACCACGGCACCGCCGAACTCATCGACCGCCTCCAAGTCGTCAACACCCGAGCCATCGATCTCACTGAAGCGTTGCTCCTGCTCAGCCGCGCCGACCAGCGGTCCTTCACCCGAGAACCGGTCGACCTGTCCCTCATGGCGGAAGAAGCCACCGAGACGCTTCTCTCTCTCGCGGAAAAGCACGGCGTCACCATCGAGACCCACGGCGACATCACCCCCACGATCGGATCGCCGACGCTCCTGCTGCAGCTCACGACGAATCTCGTGCACAACGCGATCGTCCACAACCTGCCTGAACAGGGCACTGTGTGGGTCAACGCCAGCGTCCGCCCCAGGACTGTGGTGCTCACGGTCGAAAACACCGGCGCGACGCTCACCCCAGAGCTGGCCGCGACGCTCACGGAACCATTCCAGCGCGGCACCGAGCGCATGCGCGCCGACCACGCAGGCGTCGGCCTCGGCCTGGCCATCGTCAAGACCATCACCCAGGCACACGACGGCACACTCACCCTCACCCCGCGCGCAGCCGGCGGGATGCGCATCACTGTGGAACTACCTGCGCCGGCCCCGTACACCGGCAGGTAGCGGATCCGGAAGGTGACGCGCCGGGGGGACGCCGAGGCGTACCAGTCAGCGCTTCGGCAAGTGGTCAAGGTCGCCGTCCGCGGGCGCGATCCCGGCGCTCGCGTCGCCGACTGAGCACACCACTCAGCCGCACCGGCTCTCCCACACCTCCGCGTCTCCCGACCACGGCGCTTCGCGCAACAGGCGGAGCCGTAAGGGGCGTTCCGGCTGCTGAAGGCATGTTCCGTACGAGTGGCCGGTGGGGTCAGGAGGCCGCTTCGATGGTGATTCGGTCCGCCCCTGCGAGCCGGTCGGCATCGGCGTCGATGTGGCCGACGATGAGGAGGTCGGCGGAGGCGGAGTCGCCGTCGCGGTGGAAGAGCGCCAGGTTGCCCCAGGGTGAGTAGTAGGCCAGGTCGCCGGCCTTGGGCGCGGCAGGCTCGGGAGCAGCGGCCGTGTTCAGCTTGCGCGGCGGGTAGCCGATCCGCTCCGTCCCGTGGAAGTCCTCCAGGTCCAGGGTGAGCGGGAGCAAGGTGGCAAGGTCGCGGGCGGGAGGGCTGTCGTTCAACGTGGCGTCGACGGGCCGGCCGTCGAGGGTGAGCCTGATGTCCATCGCGTTGGTCCTGTCGGAGCTGGACGGGGTGGCGGATGCCAGTGCCTTTTGCCGCCCCGAGGGCACCGGGGAGGCGGCGGACGACGAAGAAGTTTCTGGTGCGTCGTCGGAGCAGGCGGTCACAGCCGGCAGCAAAGCGGCTGCGGGGGCGGCGCGGATCGGGGCACGAAGGGCCGAGTTCATGGGCGGCGTCCAGGCAGTCAGTCTGGCAGCGGCTCGGCGAAGTGCCGGAAGCCACAGCGCTCGGCGTGCAAGGCGTACAGGCGCTCGGCCAGGGCCTCGGGGCTGGAGTGCTCGGCGTCGGGACGGATCGCACCGGGGATGATCAGCTGGGCGGCGTGGATGCCCTCCTCGGCGAGCGCGTCGTGGAGCATGCGCGCGTAGGCGCTCTCGGCGGCGAATGCGATCGAGGTGCCGGCCCGTTCCGGGTGCGGGCGCACGGCGCTGCCGCCGTTGACGAAGAGCAGGGTGCCGCGGCCGAGCGCCCGCATGCCGGGCAGGACCGCGTTGACGCACGTGACCGGGCCCTTGACGGAGAAGCCCAGCGGGGCGTCGAGGTCGTCGGCGCGGGTGTCGAGGACCGGCTTCATGAAGTCGGCGCGGGGCACCGGGCTGTACTGCAGGATCTCGATCGGTCCGAGAGTCTCGGAGGCGGCCTCGAGGGCTGCGCTGAGGGAGCCGGGGTCGAGTACGTCTGCGGCGAAACCGCGGGCGGGAACGCCGTCACGGCTCAGTTCGGCCGTCAGAGCGTCCAGGTGCTCGACGTTGCGGGAGATGAGCGCGACGCTGTGGCTTGCGATTCCGAAGCGGCGGGCGGTGGCCAGTCCCAGGCCGGGGCCGGCGCCGACGAGGGCGAATGTGGTCACGGTGAGTCCTTCGCGGGGCGTTTCGGGGCCGTGCTGTAGACGTCCGGCCCGGGGCGGGTGTGTGTGGGGGGCGAGGGTGGTGTGTATGGGGGCAGGGCGGTGTGTGGGGGCAGGGGGGTGATGCGTCGAGGGTTGAGGCGGTGATGCGTCGGGGGTCAGGGCGTGAGGAGGGCCTTGATGGCGCGGCGTTCGTCCATCGCCCGGTAGCCCTCGGCGACCTGATCCAGGGGCAGCGTGAGGTCGAAGACCTTGCCCGGGTTGATCCGGCCGGTGAGGACACGGTCGATGAGGTCGGGCAGGTAACGGCGCACGGGGGCGGGACCGCCGCGCAGGCCGACGTGGGAGAAGAACAGTTCCTGCCCGTCGATGGCCACCTCGTGGGGAACACCGACGAAACCGACGTTGCCACCGGGCCGCGCCGAGTGCAGGGCCTGCCGCATGGCTTCGGCGGTGCCGACGCATTCCAGGACCGAGGCGGCGCCGATCCCGCCGGTGAGGTCCTTGACCCGGGCGATGCCTTCGTCGCCGCGCTCGGCGACGATGTCGGTGGCTCCGAACTCGCGCGCCAGGTTCTGGCGGGGCTCGTGACGGCTCATGACGATGATCCGCTCGGCGCCCAGTTCCTTGGCGGCGATCACACCACACAGGCCGACCGCGCCGTCCCCGACGACCACTGCGGTGGAGCCGGGCCTGACCTCGGCGGCCAGCGCGGCATACCAGCCCGTTCCCATCACGTCGGAGACCGCCAGCAGGCCGGGCAGCAACTCGTCGGCCGGGTGCTCATCGGTGGCGACCAGGGTGCCCTGGGCGTTGGGGATGCGGACGTAGTCGGCCTGGCAGGTGCTCATGAACTCACGGTGCAGGCAGTTGGACTGCCAGCCGTTCCGGCAGTTCGCGCAGGTGTTGTCCGACGTGGCGAACGAGCCGACGACGAACTGGCCGGGCTCCACCGAGGTGACCTCGCTGCCGACCTCCTCGACGAAGCCGACGTACTCGTGCCCCATCGGGTGCGGGTCGCCGATCGTCTCCGCACCTCGATACGGCCACAGGTCCGAACCGCATACGCAGGTGACGGCCGTACGGATGATCGCGTCGGTCGGATGGAGAATCTTCGGGTCGTCGAGCGTCTCGAAACGCACATCGCCGGGGGCATGGATCACTGCTCCGCGCATGAGGGGTTCCTAACGTGCTGGGCATCCGGTGCGGTGCGGTACCGCCGGACGCCGAGTGCAGTTGCCTGCCCGGACAGGACCCGCTGCGGTCCACAGGCCCGGGGCCTGGCACTCCCTGCCGCCGCTGTGACGGCGGTGCAAGGAAGTGCCACGTCATCCAGGTAACCGCCACTCCACGCGCGCAGCGAGGCACCGTCGAAGGGTGTACCGCTGGTACACCCCTACGGCGGCGTGCGGGACGTACCGTCGAGGTGTGGACAACCGTCAAGAGGTCCGCGAGTTTCTGACCTCGCGGCGAGCAAAGATCACCCCTGACCAGGCGGGGATGCCCTCCGGGTCCCGGCGCCGCGTCCCCGGCCTGCGACGCAGCGAGGTCGCGGCCCTGGCCGACGTCAGCGTCGAGTACTACGCCAAACTCGAGCGCGGCAACCTCGCCGGCGTCTCACCGGCCGTCCTCGAAGCCGTCGCCCGCGCCCTTCAGCTCGACGACGCCGAACGGGCCCACCTCCTCCAACTGGCTCAGACAGCCGACGGCAGCGACGCTCTGACACGCCCGCGACGCCGGCGCGCCAAGGACCGGTGGACGCCGCACCGCAGCCTGCAATGGACCCTGGACGCGATCACCGCGGGGCCCGCCTTCGTCCGCAACGGCCGCATGGATCTCCTCGCCACCAACCAACTCGCCCGCGCCTTCTACAGCGACGTCTACGGCAGCGCACTCAGCCAGAGAAACCTCGCCCGCTTCAACTTCCTCGACCCCGTCTCGCGGCGCTTCTACCCCGACTGGGACACCTTCGCCGACACCTGTGTCGCCATCCTGCGCACCGAAGCCGGCCGTAACCCCCACGACAAGGAGCTGCACGACCTCGTCGGTGAACTCTCCACACTCAGCGAGGAGTTCCGCACACGCTGGGGCGCCCACGACGTCCGCCACCACGGCACCGGAACCAAACGCTTCCACCATTCGGCCGTCGGCGAGCTCACCCTCGCCTTCGAAGGGCTGGAGATGGCCGCGGAACCCGGCCTCACCCTCACCATCTACACCGCCGAACCAGGGTCCGCTTCTGAAGAAGGTCTGCGACTTCTCGCCACCTGGGCCGCCACACAGGAAGCCGGCTCCCCCACGAAACAGACATCCGGCTGACCGCCCTCTCACCGCCTTCAATCCGACGCTTCCGCACCGAACACCGGCGCCCACGAACTCGCGCGGCGCCCACCTGCCGGCTCCACTCATGAGCTGTGACCGAAGTCGTACGCAGATTTGTCAGGCACCTGTGGCGGTGGTAGCGGCGTATCGGACCGTTCACGAGACTCGACAGCGCCCCAGGCCCCATGCCGCACGCGGCAGCCTTCGATCCCAATGACCCGACCGACCCGCCTGTCGCTCATGTCGCCACACGCCCCCGCGCGAAACCCGCTCCCCCGCGTGCCCGCCGCCGCTTCCTCCTACGCTCGGCACATGACCGAGAACGAGATCGAGCTCAAGGCCATCGCGGCGCTCACGGCCCTGCGCGGTGGTGTCAGCGCAGACTACGTCTCCGACCTGCTGGGCGAGGTCATTCCGACGCAGTACCTCGTCCCCGACACCGAAGACGCGGCAGAGGTGGGTCTCGCCGTGCTGAACCAGCTCTCCGAACCGCTGAGCGCCCTGATCAAGGGCTTCGTGATGGCCTTCGAAACGGTCGCGGACGCGTACGACCAGATGGACCCTGATACGTCCACCGAGGCCATCCTGCAAGCGCTCGCACTCGAGATCGCACGCAACTCCGACTGACCGGCGAACGGTGTCGGCCGTGTCGTGAAAGAGCCGCACCCCGCCGCAGGGGTGGTTCCGCTCGGGAATGGGTGTCTTCATGCGGCAGACGGCGCAGTCGACACGGGTGCGGACCTGAGGGTGGGACGTAGTGTGCGCTTGCTTCCAGTTGGGCGAGGCGTCGAATCCATCCGCGAGCTACTCGTCGTGGAGTTCGGCGCGTACGCGGCGGGAGGGGTTGAAGGCGTAGAGGTCGAGGATGCCGGGTGGTTCGGTGAGGCCGGGGCCGCCGCCCTCGATCCAGGCGGTGATGTCGGCGGTGGCGTCGGGGTCGTTGACCAGGCCCAGCCAGAGGGGGCGCCCGCCGGCCTTGCGCCCGGCCGTGGACGGTTGCACGACGATGACGTTCGCGCGCTCGCAGGCGTCGAGGCAGTCGGTGACCCGAACGGTCGCGGTGCCACCCAGGGCGCGTCGCAGATCGCGGAGTTGGGCGGTGTGGTCGAGTCCGGGGACCTTGGGGCTGCCGCAGCAGCAGCCGCGGCAGACGGTGACCGTGGGCCGGGGTGCTGCCGCTCCGGGTACCGGGTCGGGAGCAGCACGGCGGGAGCGTCTGGTCACGCTGTGCCTCCTCGGACGGGGTTCTTCCAGGCCGCTTCGCGCAGCAGGCGCAGGCCGTTGAGCCCGACGATGACGGTGGATCCTTCGTGGCCGGCGACGCCGAGCGGCAGCGGAAGGGTGGCGATGAGGTCCCAGACCACGAGGGCGGTGATGAACACGCCGGCGATGACGAGGTTCTGGAAGACGAGGCCCCGGGCGGCGCGGGAGAGGGAGACCACGGCGGGGACGGTGGCGAGTTCGTCGCGGACGACGACGGCGTCGGCGGTCTCCAGGGCGAGATCGGAGCCGGCCTTGCCCATGGCGATGCCGGTGTGTGCGGCGGCCAGGGCCGGAGCGTCGTTGACACCGTCGCCGATGACGAGCACCTTGCGGCGCTCGCTCTCCCATTGGCGTACGGCGGCGACCTTGTCCTGGGGAAGGAGTCCGGCGCGGACGTCGGTGATGCCGACCTCGGCGGCCAGACGGCGGGCGGCGCGGGCGTTGTCGCCGGTCAGCAGGACCGGCGTGCGGCCGGTGAGCTCGGTGAGTGCGGCGACGGTGGCGGCTGCGTCCGGACGAAGCCGGTCCGCGATGCCGATCACGCCGACCGGGGTGTCGTCCCGCAGGACCAGCACCGCGGTCTGACCGGCGTCCTCCGACTCCGCCACAGCTGCGGCCTCGGGTCCAATGGCGGCGGGCAGCAGGCGGCCGGGGGATCCGACCTGGACCGTGTGACCGTCGATGGTGGCGCTCACTCCCCTGCCGGGGACGGAGCTGAAGTCGAGCGCTTCGGGCAGCGGGAGACGACGTTCGCGGGCGGCTTCGACGACGGCTCGGGCGAGCGGGTGCTCGCTGGGGTGTTCGGCCGCTGCCGCCAGCGCGAGCAGCGTGTCCTCGCTCAGGCCGGTACCGGGAAGTGGGCGGATGCCGGTGACGCGTGGGGTGCCTTCGGTCAGGGTGCCGGTCTTGTCGAGCGCGACCGCGTCGACCTGGCCCAGGCGCTCCATGACGACGGCGGACTTGGCCAGGACGCCGTGGCGGCCCGCGTTGGCGATCGCGGACAGCAGCGGCGGCATCGTGGAGAGCACCACCGCGCACGGCGAGGCGACGATCATGAAGGTCATCGCCCGGAGCAGCGCGGGCTGGAGCGCGGAGCCGAAGGCGAGGGGGATCGCGAAGACGGCTAGGGTGGCGATGACCATGCCGATCGAGTACCGCTGCTCGATCTTCTCGATGAACAGTTGGGTGGGAGCCTTGGTCTCGGAGGCTTCCTCGACCATCTTCACGATCCTGGCGATCACCGAGTCCGACGGGTCGCGCCCGACGCGCAGGCGCAGGGCGCCGGTGCCGTTCACCGTGCCGGCGAACACCTCGTCCCCGGCCGCCTTGGCCACCGGCAGGGGCTCGCCGGTGATGGTGGACTGATCGACGTCGCTGACGCCGTCCAGGACCTGGCCGTCGGCGCCGACGCGCTCGCCGGGCCGCACCAGGATCAAGTCCCCGACCTCCAGGTCCTCCGCGGCGACGGTCTCCTCACCGCCGTCGGACAGCAGCCGCGTGGCCGTGACCGGCGCAAGGTCGAGGAGACCGCGTACGGAGTCCGCGGTACGCGCCGTCGCGACGGCCTCCAAAGCGCCGGAGGTCGCGAAGATGACGATGAGCAGAGCCCCGTCGAGAACCTGCCCGATGGCGGCGGCCCCCAGAGCGGCGACCACCATCAGCAGATCCACGTCCAAGGTCCTGTCCTTGAGAGCCTTCAGGCCCGCCCACCCCGGCTCCCAGCCGCCTGTGACGTAGGTGGCGGCGAACAGCGGCGCCCACGTCCACACCGGGGCATCGAGCAGCTCGAGCGGGAGGGCGACAAGGAACAGGACCAGTGCGGCCAGCGCCCATCGGGCCTCCGGCAGCGCCAGCACCCGTGTACGCCGCCGGGCGGCTGCCGGGCGCGGCCCGGGGACAGCCGGCGCAGCCCGCTGATCCAGGACAGAAGACATGACGGAACAACCCTTCACGGGCGGATGGAGCAAGAGCTTCCACCATACAGGAACACCTGAATAGGTCTTCATATGTCATCGCTATGATGTCCGCATGGGCCACGGATCCGACACTGCCAGCAGCGCCACCACCCGCGAGCGCCTCGACGCCGTCGGCACCGCCGACGTCGCGGCGACCCTCCAGGCCCTCGCCACGCCCTCGCGGCTGTACATCCTGGCCCGCCTCCAGGAAGGGCCCTGTTCGGTGAGCGACCTCGCCGAGGCCGTCGGCATGGAAGCCTCCGCCTGCTCGCACCAGCTGCGCCTGCTGCGCAACCTCGGCCTGGTCACCGGTGAGCGCCACGGGCGGTCGATCGTCTACGCCCTCTACGACAACCACGTCGCCGAACTCCTCGACCAGGCGCTGTACCACGTCGAGCACCTGCGGCTGGGAGTTCGGGATGCCCCTGCCCTCACCCCCGAGCCGCTCGCCGCCGACTGAGGCGACCGAGGACGGGGCGGTCCACCGACGAACCCGCGCCCAAGCCCCACACCGCCGGACGTCAGATCGGCACGGGCACCGCGGCCGAGCTGACGCAGATCGCAGACAACCAGCCTCTCCCCACCTGGCCGCGGCCAGTGACCGATCAGGCTGCCAACTGCAAAGGCCGACAGGGCTGCTGACGAGAGGGTCACGGTGTGATCGGTGCATGCGGGAGCCGCAGGCGTGGAGCCGGAGGCAGCGGCGCAGGCACTTTTCCCTCTTGTACGGCACGGAACGCCTCGATCATGTAGGCGGCGAAGCGGCGGGAGGCCGTGAGCCGGGCGGCATACGGCGCGTCTTGGACGCCCCGATGGGCCATGAGCATCAGGATCAGGTCGTCGACGACGAAGCCGGGGCGCAACTGGCCGGTCTCCTTGGCACGGCGGGCCAGTTCGGCGACCGCGCGCAGCATCCCTTCTCGGTCGGCGGCGAAGTCCATGGCCTCGGGGAAGGCCGTCATGAAGGCGTCGGCGAATCCCCGGCTGGAGGCGTGGAGTTCGCAGATCTGCTCGACCAGGCCGCGGAATCCGCGCCACGGGTCCGAGTCCGCAAGGGCGTCACGGACAACCGTGTGGCAGGCTCGCCGCTGCTCCGCGAAGGTTTCCGCGATCAGGGCCTGCTTGGTCGGGAAGTGCCGGTACAGCGTGGCGGGGCCGACGCCTGCTTGCCGGGCGACCTGACGCATGGGCGCGTTCAGCCCCTCCTCGCCGAACACGGCGCGGGCGGCATCGAGGATGCGTGCACGGTTGTCCCGGGCGTCGGAGCGCGCAGCATGAGGCAAATGGCCGGTCATGGTTTCTCACTTTAGCCAAGCGGACGGGTGCGTCCGTTACGGTCCGGTTGCGGTGGTGCCGCCCTGGCCCGGCACTCTGCCGTGGCGCCTCGGCGTGGTGCCGTCTTGCCGTTCACGACCGCTGCGGCCGCACCCCGTTCATCCAGATCCATCCACCGACCAGAGGAGCCGAGATGAAAGCCGTTGTGATCAGGACGTTCGGAGATCCGGATGGCCTGGAGATCGTGGACTTGCCGAAGCCCGTCCCGGCACCGGGGCAGATGCGGATCGCTGTGGAGGCGATCGGGGTGGGCGGCGTGGATGCCGTGATCCGCCGGGGAACGCTCGCCGGATACGGCTTCCGGGAGGGCCACCTCCTCGGCAGCGAGGTCGCGGGAAGCGTCACCGCGGTGGGAGAGGGTGTGGACGCCTCGTGGACGGGGCGGCGGGTGTGGGCGTTCACCGGCCTTTCCGGTGGGTACGCCGAGGAGGCCGTCGCCGCGGTCGAGGATGTCCTTCCGCTGCCCGACGGCCTGGACGTCGCCGACGCGGTGACTCTCGGCGGCTCCGGCGTGGTCGCCCACTTCGCCCTGGACCGGGCCCGTTTCGCGTCCGGCGAGACGGTGCTCGTGCGCGGCGCGGCGGGCAGCATCGGGATCACGGCGGTCCAGCTCGCAGCCAGGGGCGGCGCGGGCGCGGTGGCGGTCACCACCTCATCGGCGGAGCGCGGCGCCCGCCTGCGGGACCTGGGCGCGACCCATGTCCTGGACCGCTCTGGGGAGGGCGGCCCGGACGCGCCGTCGTCCTACGACGTGGTGATTGATGTCGTGGGAGGCCCCCAACTGCCGCTTTTCCTGGACCGGTTGAACTCCAACGGGCGGTTCGTCGCCGTCGGCGTGGTCGGCGGGCAGCCGCCGGCGGACTTCGGCACGCGGCTGATGGATGCCTTTCGCAGGTCGCTGTCGTTCGCCACCTTCAGCTCCGACACCGTGCCCGGTCCCGAGAGGCAGGCCGTGCGGTCGTCCCAGTTCGCCGATGCCGCACGCGGAGACCTGCGCACGACCGTGCACGAAGTGTTGCCCCTGGACCAAGCGGCTCTGGCCCACCGGAAGATGGATGCGGGCGAGGTGTTCGGCAGGGTCGTGCTGACCCCCTGACCGTTGGGGTCGTGCTGACCCCCTGACCGTTGGGTCGTGCTGAGCCCGTGGCGCGGACTCTCCCGCCGCAGCCACTTGGGCGTCATCTACGACTCCCACTCCGCAGCCCCCGAGAACGGCCGAGAGGCCGCACCGTCGTTCGGGACTGAGCACGGGGTGCCGTACATGGTGTACGAGGCGGGCGAACGGCTGGCAGGGTCGATCGCGGTCGCACGGGGCTGACCCGGGGGAGCCCGCGATGACAGCTCACGCGGGACGGGAGGGCTTCAGGACCACTCGAAGGTTTCCACCACTGCGGTGGAGCCACGGGTACGTGGCTCCACCGCGCGGCCCGGCAGACTTTAGGGGTGCGCGCTTTACTGGTGGACGTCGATCACACCACCGGCGCTGAGCGCGATGTACACGCCGTTGGCATCGAGCCCGGCGTCGCGCTGGTTCGCCTCGACCGTGGCGGCCGGTGCAGTGCGAGGCGGGCATTTCGGTCCGCGTGCCGCTCCGGGCCTTGTCCGTACCGGACTTGGCGCCACTGGGCGTGCCACCGTCACCGGTGGAGGAGGCGGATTCGGAGACACTCTTCTCCGAATCCGCAGGCGGCGTCCTTGCCCCCGCTCTGGCAGGCGGTCAGCGAGAAAGCGGTGACGGCCGGTCGAGCGGACGGTACGGCGAGCACGGCGACTGGTCATGGGTGTATCCCCCGTGCGAACCACGATGCGGCACGTCCGCCTGCTTCCGCACGGCGACCGGCAGGATCTGCCGTTCGGTACACCCCGTGAGGTGGCACCCGGGCGGGAGTTGATCATCGTGTTCTGTCCGCACTTGGTGACAAGGAATCCGGGCGCCGCCGCTCGAACCCCCCGTCTTCAGGCGGCGAACGCGTCCACGCCGGTCAGTTCGGCGGACAGTGTCCACAGGCGGGCGGCCTGTTCCGGGTCCGTGGCCCACTCCTTGACGCCGACCCGGGTGCCGTCCGCCGGGGCGGGCTCGGCGATGTCGCAGTCCTCCAGGTAGACGCCGCCCATTCCGTTCAGTTGGGGGGAGGTCGCCGCCCACACCTGCGTGGCCGCACCCTGCTGCGGTGTCTTGAAAGCATCGGGATAGAGCAGGTTGCCGTCCTCGTCGATCCAGCCCCGCTCGACCATCTCCTGCTTCGGCAGATGCCGCTGAAGGGGAGTCAGGATGCCGCCAGGGTGCAGCGAGAACGCCCGCACGCCCCGGTCCCGGCCGAGGCGGTCGAGCTGCACGGCGAACAGCGCGTTCGCCGTCTTGGCCTGGCCGTACGCCTCCCACTTGTCGTAGCCGTTGCGCCAGTGGACGTCGTCCCAGCGGACGGGCGAGGCATGGTGGCCGGTGGAGGAGACCGAGACGACGCGGGCGCCACCCGGCTCGATCGCCGGCCACAGGCGGTTGACGAGGGCGAAGTGGCCGAGGTGGTTGGTCGCGAACTGGGCCTCCCAGCCCGGTCCGACCCGGGTCTCGGGGCAGGCCATGATCCCCGCGCTGTCGATGACGATGTCCAGAGGCCGGCCCGTGGCGAGGAACCCCTCGGCGAAGGCGCGCACGCTGTCCAGGTCGCCGAGGTCGAGTTCGGCCACCTCGACACCGTCGATCCCGGCCAGGTTCTCCTGCGCCGCGCCGACCCGGCGGGCCGGGACCACGACGCGGGCACCGGCCTTCGTCAGTGCGCGTGTGGTCTCGATGCCGATGCCGGAGTAGCCGCCCGTCACCAGGGCGAGCCTCCCGGTGAGGTCGATGCCCTCGAGGACGTCATCGGCGGTGCTCCGGGCACCGAAGCCCGAACCGATCTTGTGTTGCGGAGTGCTGTTGTCGCTCATGACCGCACGCTACGAATTGGAGTGCACTCGAAGTCAAGCTCGCCCCGCGGCGGCGGTCCCGACAGGCCCCGATCGAGGAACCAGCCCCCACCGGACGGCCGATTCGTGTCCCCGCCCGAGATCCCGTCACACCGTGCGGCCCGACTCTCCGCCACCCCTGACCACCCCGTACGTCACCAAGGACAGCAGTGGAGATCAGCGGCGCGCAAGCGGTGTCCACGCGCCAACTCCGGCGCTCAAGAGGCCAGGCCAGGCACTCGGATACCGACTGGAGCGCTCTGCCACGCTCACCGACGATCCGGCGGTGACTCGTAGCGACAGGTGGCCATTCATAGCGGTGGTCGGCCCCTGTGACACGGCACCAGGAGTGGGCGAGGGAACGTCAGGACCCGTGGGGCGGCGTGCCATGCTCTTCTTCTCGCCCGCTGTGCCGCCGATCCCGCTGACCTTCCACCTTCGTGGCCGTGGTCAAGGCTGTGGGGCCGCATCGGGGCGGCCGACCCCGTCAGTCCAAGGGCGATGAGTCTCGCTGTGGTCGCCGGTCTGTATTCCCAACACGCGATCAACCGCACTTGAGGAGCGCATCATGACCGCTGCCTACACCTTCGACGTCTTCTCCAGCCTGGACGGCTTCGGCGCCGCCGGTGGCGACTGGACCGGCTACTGGGGCAAGCAGGGCCCCGAGCTCCTCGACCACCGCCTCGGCCTGTACGACGAGGAGCAGCGGATGGTCTTCGGGGCGAACACCTATCGGGCGTTCGCGCAGATGCTGGCCTCGAGCACCGAGGATTCCGACGTGCGCGACCCATGGGTCACACGGATGAGGAGCCTGCCGGCAACGGTGGTGTCGACCACCCTGGAAGGGCCCCTCGACTGGCCTGACGCGACCGTCGTGAGCGGCGACGCCGTCGATGTCGTCGCCCGGCTCAAGGAGGAGTCCGAGGCACCGCTGCGCTCGCACGGCAGTCTGTCGATGAACCGGGCCCTGATGGCCGCCGGTCTGGTGGACCGTGTCCAGGTGACGCTCTTCCCTGTGATCACCGGTCGGACCGGGCTGGAACCGATCTTCCAGGGTGCGGCCGACTTCGACCTCGAGCTGATCGACCACCGGACGCTCGACGGCCACATCCAGGAGCTCGTCTACCGGCCCACCCTGCATCCCTGAGTCCCGCTGAGGAACCCGGCCCACAGTGACAGCGCGATTGTGGCACTCGCAGGGCAGGACCAGGCCCGCACAGCCGTCACCGGGTGTCTGGCGGCCACCGCGACTCCATGGCTGCCCCCTTGCGGAGTGGGGCCCCGGTGCTGATGGGAGCGGGTGCGTGGTTCCACGACCCCGGCCCCGTCACGATGCGGACCCACCGACCGGGCGGCGTCGTCCGGATCTCCCGGTCGTCGGTCCAGTCGTGAGGTGAGCGATGCGATCGGCGCCGCCGGCCCGTCGGATCAGCACCCATGAGGCCGGGCCAGGCCGTGGTCGTAGGCGAAGATCACCGCCTGGATGCGGTCGCGGGCGCCGATCTTGGACAGGACGCGGCCGACGTGCGTCTTGACGGTGGACTCCGACAGGACGAAGCGGGTGGCGATCTCTCCGTTGGTCCAGCCTTTGCCGACGGCGACGAGGATCTCGCGTTCGCGGTCGGTGAGGGAGCTCAGCTTCGGCTCCTCGTCCGACCCGTTCGCGCGGGGTGGCACGAGTCGGGCGAACTCGTACAGCAGGCGGCGGGTGAGTGCCGGAGCGATCACCGCGTCCCCGACGGCGACGGCACGGATGCCGGCCAGGAGTTCCTCGGGGCGGGCGTCCTTGAGGAGGAAGCCGCTGGCTCCGGCGCGCAGAGCCGCGTAGACGTACTCGTCGAGGTCGAAGGTGGTCATGACGAGGACGCGGGAGCGGTCGCCCGTGGCGACGATGCGGCGCGTGGCCTCGATGCCGTCCATGCCCGGCATGCGTACGTCCATGAGGACGACGTCGGGTCGGAGTTCGGCGGCCTTGCGCACGGCGTCGGCTCCGTGCGTGGCCTCGCCGACCACCTCTGTCTCGGGCACTGAGTCGAGGAGCATGCGGAGCCCGTACCGCTGGAGAGGCTGGTCGTCGACGACGAGCACGGTGGTCATCCGGCACCGCCTTGGGGAGCGAGGTCGAGTGCGGCCCGCACCGTCCATCCCGCGCCGGCGGGACCGGCGCTGACGTGTCCCCTGTAGAGAGCGACTCGTTCCCGCATGCCCACCAGGCCGTGTCCTTCCTCGTTCGCCGGTCCCCGCCGGCCGGCCGGAGCGGCTGGGCCGGAGTCCTGGACGGTGATGGTCAGCCGCGTGTTCTCGACGACGATCGCCAGGTTCGCGCGCGAGTCCGCGCCTGCGTGCTTCAGCGTGTTCGTCAGTGCCTCCTGCACGATGCGATAGACGGTCAGCTGCACGCCGCTGTCGAGGGCGTCGACGTCACCGCCGGTACGGTAGATCACGTCCAGGCCGGCGGCACGGACCCCCTCGCACAGCGCGTCGATGTCCGCGAGCCCGGGCTGCGGGCTCAGCTCGGGCTCGGTGCGCGGGCCGTCCGCCTCGCGCAGCACGCCGAGCAGGCGCCGCAGTTCCCCGAGGGCCTGGCGTCCGGTGTCGCCGATGAGGTGCAGGGCCTCCCTGCCCTGTTCCGGCGCGACGGTTGTGGCATAGGCACCCGCGTCCGCGAGTGTGACGATCACCGACAGGTTGTGGCCGACGATGTCGTGCATCTCGCGGGCCACCCGCGTCCGTTCGGCCGCGACGGCGAGCCTGCCGCGCTGGTCGCGTTCTATCTCCAGCCGGGCCGCACGGTCTCGCAGGCCGGCCAGCTGAGCCCGCCGGATCCGGATCATCAGGCCGAGCGCGAGGGCCGCGGTCGCCGTGCTGAGGAGAAAGAAGAGGGCGTCCCATACCGACACCGCCGGCGAGACCCGCACCGCGACCAGGCCCACCGCACCCGCCATGACCGCGCATGCCCACGGCAGCTGTCGCAGCCGCCCGTGCAGGGCCAGGCTGTACAGGGCGACGAAGAGGGCGACATCCGCGCGGAGGGCTGCACCGAGACACCACTGCAGGACGAACACGGCCGTGACCGCACCGAAGGCCGCCGTGGGCGATCGCCGCCGCCACAGCAGCGGCAGCACCAGCCCGGCCTGCAGGGCCAGCATGCCGACCGTGGGGAGCTGGACGAACGCCACGCGCAACCGGCGCGGACCGTCGCCGCCCCCGGCGCCCCCCTGCAGCAGATCCGGCAGGCAGCACACCAGGAAGACCAGGACCACCACCACGGTGTCCGACACCCACGGACGGGCCCGGTCGGCGTGCCGGAGCCACTCGCCGCCCCGGCCGAGCCGGGCGACCAACGGCCCCATCCCGCAGAGGTCTTCGGTGGTCACGGAGTTCACCAGCCCTTGATGGGGGTCCGGTCCAGGATGCGGGTCCGTCCCCTGATGCGGAGGCAATGTCTCAGGCGTCGCTGCGCAGCAGCCGGTACGCCGCTCCGGCCAGCGCCAGTGCTGTCCAGCCGAGGAGGACGAGGAGCCCGGCTCCCGGCGAGAGGGTGGTGGAGTCGTGGGCCACGGCGAACATCGACGCGCCGGCGTGGCTCGGGAGGTAGGGGTCGAGGTCGCCCTGCCACGAGCTCGGCAACAAAGTGATCAGTCCGGGGACGAGCATGAGGGCGGCGACAAGTACCGAGATGCCGCCGGCCACGGACCGCAGCAGCGCGCCCAGGGCCGTGCCGATCACACCGACCAGACCGAGGTAGAGGCCGGCGCCCAGCAGGCTGCGTACGACACCGAAGTGGCCGAGGTCCATGGCGGCGGGCGTGCCGGAGACGATCCGGCTTCCGGCGAGGAAGGCGACGAACGCGCCGACGGTGGCAACCACCAGCGCGACCAGCCCGTACACCGCCGCCTTGGACCACAGCACGGGGAGCCGGCACGGCACCGCGACGAGGGTCGAGCGGATCATGCCGGTGGCGTACTCCCCCGCCGTGATCAGCACACCGAGTACGCCGAGGGCCAACTGGGCGAAGTTCGTGCCGAAGAGGGACAGGCTCACGGCCGTCGCGGAGGCGAAGTCGCCCTCCATGGGACGGCCGGAGCCGAGCCCGGACTTGTAGTGGCTCGCGGCGATGACGCCGAAGGCGACGAGGAACAGCAGGCCCAGTCCCAGGGTGATCCAGGTCGAGCGCACGGACCAGAGTTTGGCCCACTCCGAGAGCAGCACACCCCGTCCGGTCACGCGGTAGACGGGCCCGGCCGGAGCGGCCTGCGCGGACTCGGGGGTATCGGGGGTGTCGGGGGTTGCCGTGAGAGTGCTCATGCTGCGCTCCCGGAGGGGTCGGCGTCGGTCGTGGAACCGTGGTACTCCACGGCGTCCCTGGTCAGATCCATGAAGGCTTCCTCCAGCGACACCGTCTTCGCGGTCAGTTCGAACAGCGGGATTCCGTGCTCGGCCGCCCTCAGCCCGATCTCGCGGGCGGTCATCCCGGTCACCTGCAGTTCCTCGGAGCCGACGCGGCCGATGACCTCCACGCCAGGACCGGACAGCACGTCCCGCAGCCGGGTCGGGTGCTGCGTCGCGACCTTGACGGTGCCACCGCCCGCCTCGCGGACGAGGTCCCGTACGGTCGTGTCGGCCAGCATCCGTCCCCTGCCGACGATGATCAGGTGGTCCGCCACCAGTGCGACCTCGCTCATCAGGTGCGAGGAGACGAACACCGTCCGTCCCTCGGCCGCGAGGGAGGTCAGCAGATTGCGGATCCAGAGCACTCCCTCTGGGTCCAGACCGTTGACGGGCTCGTCCAGCATCACCGTCTGCGGATCGCCCAGCAGCGCGGCGGCGATGCCGAGCCGCTGCCCCATGCCGAGGGAGAAGGCACCGGCCCGCTGGTGCGCGACGCTGCCGAGACCGGCCAGTTCGATGACCTCGTCGACGCGGCGGCGCGGAATGCCGTGGGTGAGCGCGAGCGCCCTGAGGTGGTTGCCTGCCGAGCGGCCCGGGTGGATCGACTTGGCCTCCAGGAGCGCTCCCACCTCCTGCAGGGGCGCCTGGTGGCGGGCGTAGCGGCGGCCGTTCACCGTCACGGAGCCGCTCGTCGGCGCGTCGAGCCCGACGATCATGCGCATGGTCGTGGACTTGCCCGCGCCGTTGGGTCCCAGGAATCCGGTGACCGTGCCCGGCTTCACGGTGAAGTCCAGATCGTCGACGGCTGTCTTCTCCCCGTACCTCTTCGTGAGCTGCTGTGCGTCGATCATCGGCTTCTCTCTCTTTCGGACTGCGCTGTTCGACACGCCTGACGCCTCCTCCGCAACGCTAAGACCGCGATGGCCCCGATCCCGTGGTACCGGGGGCTGAAGGGGGCCGGTCGGGTGGTACCGGGGTACTACGCGCCCCAGCCATGTGGGCACGGAGCGACTCTGCGGCTGCCGTCCCGGCCGACCGCTGGTCAGGAGGCGTGAGCCGTCGGGTGCGAGCCGAGGGCACGTAACCGCTGTCCCCGTACCACCCGGCCGGCGGCCGTCTTCTGCAGCAGCCCGTAGGCCAGGACCGGCAGGAGCAGATGTGGTTTGTCGGGCAGCGTGGTGGTGATCAGGACCGCGCTCGCGCTGCTGTTGTTCATGCCGCAGGCGAGCGTGAGGGACGACGCCGCGGGAGCGTCCAGTCCCAGCAGACGCGCCGCTCCGCGACCGACCGTGAACGACAGCAGGCAGACGCTCGCCGCCACGGCCAGTGCGGCGGCGAGCAGCAGCGGACGCGGGTGGGCCAGGAACGAGCCGAGGGCGCCGCAGGCATTGACGTAGGTGAGGAGGAATGAACCGACCAGGGCAACGGGTACGCCGACGCCGAGCACCCGGCGCAGCCACGGCGCCGGCAGCGCCAGGCGGCACACAATGCCTGCCGTGCACGGCAGGACCACTCCGACCAGGGCGAATCCCCCGTCGCCGGCGTGCAGGGCCCGGGTGAGCGCGTCGGCGTAGCCGCCTCGGAGCAGCGGCACCAGGGCACCGGCGACGAGGGGGATGGTGAGCGGGCTGAGGAGGGTGGACGCGAGGACGAGCCCGACCATGGTCGGCTGGTCACCGGCTCCCTTGCCGGTCCACACCGTGGCTCCGGCGGCGACGGGCATGGCCACGATCAGGATCATCGCGGTGACCAGGCCGCTGCCCCCGTCGGTGTCGGGCGTCCGCCGCAGCAGGAACGCCACGACGGGGATGGCGAGGAGCGGAATCGCGAGGTGCAGAACGAGCCCGGCCAGCAGGGGGATCGGACAGCGCAGCAGGGTCCCCAGCGCACGTAGCGGCACCTGGAGTCCGGCCGAGAAGAGCACCAGGGAGAGCAGCAGCGGTGCGGTGGTCAAGGACAGGTGGCCACTCGCGCCGAGGGGCAGCGAGTGGGCTCGGCGCAGCCACAGTCCGGGGCCCGGGAGGAGCAGGGCGGCCGCGTAGGACAGGACGACTCCGCGGCCGAGCCGGCGTCGTAACCAGTCGGTCGCCTTGTCGGACCGGGCAGCGCTTCGGGTGTTCAGGGCGGCCTTCTTCCGTCGCAGGAGCAGAGGCGGGAAGGAAGGCCGGTATGCGCCGGGCCACGCAGTTGTTCATCCGCCCACTGTGCTCCCCCAGGGCGGGGTGGTGCGTGCCGTGCCGCACGGCATTCAGGATGCGTTCAGGTGTCCGTCGGCACGGACGGTGCCGTCACGCCGTGCGGCTCACACGTTCCTCCTCGACGGCTACCGCGGCGGTGCCATCGCTGTGCCGGCTGCCCGGCACGGCGACGGCCGGCGGCGCCGCACCGTGGCCTGTTCAGGCGTTGAGGACTCCGGCGCCCAGAAGGGCGAACAGGAGGACGCCCACGACGATCCGGTAGATCACGAAGGCGTTGAAGCTGTGCCGGGCGACGTACTTGAGCAGCCACGCGATGGACGCGTACGCGACGATGAACGAGACCACGGTCCCCACGATGAGAGGCGCGGTGTCCGCACCGGCCCCGACGGCATCCTTGAGCTCGTACACGCCGGCGCCGGTGAGCGCGGGGATGCCGAGGAAGAAGGACAGGCGGGTGGCGGCGACGCGGTCCAGATCGAGGATGAGCCCGGTGGACATGGTGGCCCCGGACCGCGAGAAGCCGGGGAAGAGAAGGGCGAGGATCTGGGAGGAGCCGACGAGCATGGCGTCCTTCAGGCTGGTGTCGTCCTCACCACGCTTGTGCCGGCCCATCTGGTCGGCGGCCCACATCAGTCCACTGCCGACGATCAACGACGCGGCCACGACCCAGAGCGAGGCGAGCGGGCCCTCGATCAGAGGCTTGGCGGCCAGCCCGACGACGACGACGGGAATGGTGGCGTAGATGACCCACCAGGCGAACTTGTAGTCGTGGTGATAGCGCTGGTCACGGTGGCGCAGGCCGCGTCCCCATGCGCCCAGGATCCGGACGATGTCCTTGAAGAAGTAGAGCAGTACCGCGGCGATGGCGCCGACCTGGATCACCGCGGTGAACGCGACGACGGACTTGTCGTCCACCGGGATGTTCATCAGCCCTTCCGTGATCTTCAGATGGCCGGTGGAGGAGACGGGCAGGAACTCCGTCACTCCCTCCACCACGCCCAGGATCACGGCCTGTCCGATGCTGATGGCGCTCACGTGTACTGCCTTTCCATCGAGAGTGCGTGGTCGGCCCGGCGCCGCCACAGAAGAACAAGGAGTGTCGCCGACGCCGCCCAGCAGGCGGCCAGCAGCCATCCGGCCGCGACATCGGTCGGCCAGTGCATGCCGAGGTAGACACGGGTGAGGCCCACGGTGGTCGCCCAGATCGCGGGGACGGCGAGCAGGATCGGCCGCACTCGGCCCTGCACCCTGCGGTGCACGGCGAGGGTGAGCAGGAGGGCGACCACCATGGACGTCGTGGTGTGGCCGGAGGGCATGGACCATCCGCCGGCTTGAGCCGCCCAGTCCGCGGCCGGCGGTCTCGGCCTTGCCAGTGCCGAGGCCAGTGCCATACGTGGCAGTTGCGCGGAGGCCAGGGCGAGTACCCCCGCGAGGGCGCCTCGCCAGTAGGTGGTGCGTTGCGCGAGTGCCCCGGCCAGTGCCGCCAGCGCGTAGGCCGGCGCGCCGCTGCCGGTGTCGGTCACGACGGTGGCCAACTGCCGTGCCCAGGGCGGACGGTGGTCGAGCACCCACCCGTGCACGGCCGTATCCAGCGCGAAGGGCGACGCCCGTGTCGCGACCGCGGCGAACAGGGTCCCGAGCAGGACACCGCACACTGCCAGGACTGTCACGGCAGGCCACCACGGCATGCTGTCGCGCCGAGGGCTGTGGGCAGACGAAGAGGGCATCAGGCATCCTGTGAGCGGGGTCCACCCCACGCAGGGACGTGACAGCGGGGCCGGCGGACACATTGTCTTCTATTCGCGAATAGAAGATACGGGTGACTGTAGACCAGGAAGACAGGAGGACGGCGTTGGGTGCTCAGGGACATGCTTCCGAGGCAGGTGGCAGGCGCCGGGCCAACGGCGCGCTGGAGTCCGAGATTCTCACCTTGCTCCACTCGGCCGGACGCGCCCTGACGCCCGGGGACGTTGCTGAACTCCTGTCGGCGTCCCCCGCGCACACCACCGTGGCCACCACGCTCGCCCGTCTGCACAGCCGCGGCGTACTCGAACGCACTCCGGTCGGTCGCAGTTACGCGTACGCACCCGTCTTTGACGAGTCGGGGCTGACGGCCAGGCACATGCATCAGGTGATGGCGGCAGGCACCGACCGCGCCTCTGTGCTGACCCATTTCGTGGGTGAGCTGTCCGACGACGACGAAGACCTGCTGCGCCGCCTGTTGGGCAGCGACGGCAACAACGGGTAGCGGGGAAACGTACCGATGCACCTGGCCGTCTACCTGCCGCTGCTGCTGCCCGCGCTGGCCGGCCTGAGCGCGGGCCCGCTGGCCCGCCGCCTCGAACCGCGGCTGGCGACGTGGCTGTTGACCGCCGCCACACTGATCCTGGCCGTGTCCAGCACCATGGTCCTCGGCCTGTTGGCCGTGGCCGGACTGGTGCGTCTCCCCCTGATCGACGCGCTTGAGGGCTACTCGCCCTCGGTGATCGCCCGGGAGGACCCGGCGGCCTGGCCCGCCGCCCTCGCGGGAGCCGTTCTGCTGACCCTCGCGGTGGCGGCCACCGTCCGTCTCACCGTGCGCCGCGCCGGGGCGCTGTGGTCCGCCGCTCTCGAAGCGGCCTGCCTGCCCGGGAGGGGATCGGTCGTCATCACCGACGACCGGCACGCCGACGCCTACACCATGCCCGGACTGCCCGGCCGCATCGTCATCTCCCACGGCATGCTCGACGCTCTCGACCCCACCGGCCACGACATCATCCTGGCCCATGAGCGGGCGCACCTGAACCACCATCACTACGCGTTCGTCACGCTCGCCCAGATCTCGGCCGCCGCCAACCCGCTGCTCCGCCCGTTGGCCACGTCCGTCGCCTACACGGTCGAGCGGTGGGCCGACGAGTACGCCGCACTCCACACCGGCGACCGGCGCGCCGTCGCCGAGACCGTGGCCAGAGCTGCCGTGGCCACCAAACGAACCCGCGCGCTGCGCCTGCCCTCAGCGGCCCTGGGGGTTCTCGGCCGCAGCCCGGCCCCGGGCGTCATCCCCCGCCGAGTCGCGGCCCTGCTCGAGCCTCCCCCACGCAGACCGGCCCACCTCCTCGCCGCGGCCGGAGCGCTGGTGGGGGTGAGCAGCGTCTGCGTGCTGGAAGCCGCGCATGACTTGCACGAGTTCCTGGAACTCGCCCACCTGCGTCGATGAGTGCGCTCCGGTATGGACGACCGGGGGTCCGGGCCTCAGTGCCTGTGCGCGTCAGGGCGGAACAGGTGCCGTCGAGCGATGAGTTCGACGGTCACGGCGACAGCGATGGCCTGCACGGCCATGAGGGCGATCAGCACGAAGAGCTGCACCGCCCCGGCCATCACCGGGCTCGCACCGCCCAACAGCATGCCCACGAACGCTCCGGGAAGCGTGACCAGGCCGACCGTACGGGTCTGGTCCAAGCCCGGGAGCATGGCGTCCGACGCCGCGGGCCGGGCGATCTCCATGCGCGCGTCGCGGTCGAGGAAGCCCAGTGCCATCGCGGCCTCGACCTCCCCGCGGCGCTGTTCCAACTCGTGCAGGGCGCGGCGCCCGGCGAGGACCGTCACCGTCAGGGCGCCGCCGATGAGAATGCCGGTGATCGGAACGAGCGCGAGGCCCTTGAGGGGAACCAGTCCCGTGAGCAGCAATGCGGCCACCGTGGGGACGACACCGGCGGCGATGGGTGCGGCGGTCAGCCACCAGGTGCGGTTACTGGTCAGCCGTCGGCCTGCCGTACGGACCGCGACGCCGAACATCACGACCAGGAACGCGACCAGGCCCGCCACCGTGGTGACTGCCCAGGTGATGACCACGGACACCGCGGCGAGCTGAGCCGCCGCACGCACTCCCGCGACCAGGATCTCCCGCGGCCTGCCCTCGGACGAGTCAGGAGACAGACGAAACCAGTAGGCAACCCCCGCCGCCACCGCGAGCAGTACGACCAGCATCACTCCAAGCGTGATGTTGACCGGGAAAAGAGATCTTGCGCTCAGCGTCACACGCCTCACCGTAGATGCCGCGGCACTGCAGGTACGACTGTCAGCCCGTCCCGTTGGCCACGTCCGCGCGGGAGACGTCGTGCGGAGGCAGGTGAGGGAGAGGCCTGAGGCATCAGATATCAGGCATGGCATCGCATTCTTGATCGTCGAGGCCGATCACGCTTCATCTTCCTGACAGTCCATCATCGGCTCACCGAGCGGCGTGCAGGCTCTTCGGCCGATGGCGACGGCGGCAGCTTCCTCACGACCGTCTCGGGAGATCGCCACCTCGCAGGTCGGGCGGGGCTCACCGATCTGGACGTCGCGCAACCACGGGCGGATCGACCGGGTTTTCGTCGGCGTTCCGACCCTCGGGATCCTGGGGTTCGTGTACGACCGGACCCTGCACACCATCGCGATACGTGTACTCCACAAGTACGGAGCTAGGGTATGAACGACGGGCACATCAGCGGAAACCGCGAGATCGGAGAACGGGACCAAGTGAGCACCACCTCAGCCGCATCCACACCCACATCGCGAGCCCTGCTCCTGGAGGAGTTCGGCTCCCTTCCGCATGTCGTGGAACGGGCGGTCCCCGAGCCGCAGTCCGGGCACACCCTCGTACTGATGAAGGCGGCGACGGTCGCCCACCTGGACCTCAACGTCCTGGACGGACAGTTCGGCATCCTGCCCGACCTGCCCTCCATCCCTGGCACACAAGGCAGCGGCATCGTCCTCGCCTCCGACACCCACCCCGAGGGCGCGCTCGTCCGGGTGCGTGGCGAAGGTCTCGGGCTCAGCCGCGCAGGCGCCTGGGCGGAGCACGCGCTCGTGCCCGACGCCGCCGTCGAGATCATGCCGGACGGCACCGACCCCGTGCTGGCCTGCATCTACTTCTCCCCTGTCGGCACGGCCTGGGCCTCCGTGCACCCGATCGCCCAAGTGCGTCCGGGCGAGCGGGTCCTGGTCACCGGCGCGTCCGGCGCGGTCGGCGCGACGGCGGTGCAGCTGGCCGCCCGGGCAGGGGCCGAGGTCGTCGGCGTGGTCGGCCGCCCGGCCAAACTGCCACACGTCCCCGACGCCGCCAAGGCGGTCCTCGCGGCCGACCTCTCCGAGGAGGCGATCGGCGGCAAGGTCGACGTGCTCATCGACACGGTCGGCGGCACGATCCTGCGCGATGCCCTCGGCCTGGTCCGCCCGCGCGGCCGGGCCGCGCTCGTCGGCTACACCGCAGGCCGTGAACTCACCCTCGATCTCGCGGACTTCTTCCTCGCCGACGTCTCGCTGCTCCCCGTCAACATGATCAGCCGCGGCAAGGAGGTCGCCGCGGAGGTCGTGCGCCTCCTGCCGGACCTCTCCTCCGGCGAACTCACGCTGCCGTACGAGCGTTACGGCATCGACCAGCTCGAAGACGCGGTGGCGCGGCTGCGCACGGGCGAGGCGATCGGCAAGGTGGTGCTCGACCTGGGCTGACCCGGCGGGTCGCCGAGGCGGCCGGCGTTGCGGTCGCCGGGGCATGGACGGAATTGTGGACGCTCGAGGCGTCCGAAGCCGCAGGTCCGTGGGGGCCCAAGGAGGCACGCACGGCGCTCGCGCGGGCCGGCATGGCGGCGGAGGCGGACCGTTCGACCGCCCCACCCGCACCGCCCGCACCTCTCGCAGATCAGGCGCGGTACCGGATTTCGAGCATCGTGCAGCCTGCCGGGGTGCGATAGGGGCCGTGGCGCATACCGGGCCGGCGGCTCGCGTAGTGGCCCGGCCCGAACGTCTGCCCGAGCGTGAGGTCGACCAGGTCGCCTTCCAGCAGGTACACCTCCTCGACGTAGTCGTGAGTGATCACGCCGGCGGCGCTGGTGTCCAGACCAGGCAGCCATCGCACAAGCCGGGTCAGCACAGCCGGATCATCAGGATCCCGCGACAACACCTTCTCCTCGGTGCCCGGCTGCGCGGCTTCCCGCCACGGCGCAGCGTCCCCCGCAAAGAACTCGTGTTCCTGTTTCATGACACCTCTTCCTGACCCCGGACGGCGTCCGCCGCCGGCATGCGGTTCTTTTCAGTTGAAGCTTCGAGGGGGTTCGTGGCACCGGGGCGGCTTCAGGGGGCCGGAGTTGACCATCCGCGTGCGCGTCGCGGTCCGGTCAGGCTCTGGCGGCTCGACGGCTGCACGGCTCGGCCGCTCGGCCAAGAAAGGAGCCAACTGCTCGAACTCCAACGCCTACGCTGTCTCTGGCTCAGCGATCGGTTCTTCACAAACCATGGCGGCATCCTTCCGCGCTCTGGGAAGATCCACAAGAAGTGACCTGATCATTCCCCCAAACCCTCGTCGGTGCCCGCGAAGCGGAGACCTGCAGGCCCACAGGATCAACCCACCATCCAGAATCGGGACATGGACGTTCCCAGGCTGCTGGAAGCGGCTTCCCTGCTGGTCCCGGAAGAGAGCGCCACCGAGAACGACCTCACGGTGAACGACGTCTGGGAACACCTCACCCACGACGAGTGGGAAGTGGCTCTCGGTCTGCTGGAGGAGCTCGGTGACGGCCACCCGCTTCCACTCAGTTTCTGGCAGGCCCTCGCCACCGCAGCTGAGCAGATGCGGCTGGAGAGGAGCGCGGCCTGGTGCCACTGGCGCTGCCACGAAGCACAGCACGGCGTCATACGAGCCGACCTCGACCTCAGACCTGCCCGCCACGCTCGCCGACAGACTCCCTTCTCGGGAGCCGGCGTCCTTCGGCCCATGTGGAACATCGGGCCTCGAACCCCGACGGGCGAACCGGACCTCTACGTTGCCGGCCTCTGGGTGGAGTTCGCTCCGTTCATGGAGCCCGGCGCGCGGGCCACGGTGCGTCTCGCCCCCTTGACCCCGTCCAACTGGACGCACCTTCGGCCCGGTCAGGCCATCACCATGCATGAGGACCGCACCGTCGCCGGAACGGCCGTCGTCCTGGACGTTCAGCGCCCCTCAGGCCCGGCGGCCCCATAAGGCAGGAGCTGCCCCGTCTCACGCTCGTGCAGCGCTCCAGGCGGTTCCCGTACCGGACCTCAGCGCCGGGCCAGAGCCAGCACACTCAGACCGAACATCAAGACGCCCAGAGGGAGATGGACCGAAGGAACGTGCGCGATGCCGAGCACCACCTGGACCGAGGCGAGCGCGAGGAATCCCGACGCGTGCCAGATCGGCCGGGGTGAGCCGCCGCCCCGCTTCCACGCCAGCACCGCCGCGAGCACGTACAGCATCGACGCCCCGTACATCACACGGGCTCCGACACTGTGCAGTGTCTCTCCGTACGACGCGGTCAGCAGCAGTCCGGCGGAGACCGCCTGAAGGAAGATCGTCAGGGTCTGCAGCGCGATCGCGATCTGCAGGAACGAGTAGCTGCGCCGCGCGTACCCCGTCGCCGTCGGCTTGACCTCAGTGGCCATGTCACAGTCCCCTTTTCCGCCCTCGGGCAGCAGATCGATAAGGTCTCACCAGCCCGACGACGCGGGCCTGCGAAAGGTAAGGCGAGGGGGCGGCCGGATGGGGACTGTCGGGGTCAGCACAGATGAGATAGCCGGCGAGCGACGCCAACTGATCAACGTTGCTTACCGGTTGCTCGGTTCGGTGACCGAGGCCGAGGACGCCGTACAGGATGCCTACGCACGCTGGTACGGGCTGACGCGAAGCCGGCAGGAGGAGATCCTGTCCCCCGGCGCCTGGCTGACGACGGTGACCGGCCGCATCTGCCTGGACCTGCTCGGCTCGGCACGGGCCCGCCGTGAACGCTATGTCGGCGCCTGGCTGCCCGAACCGCTGCCCGACCGCACCGAGTGGGGCCGCGCGCTCGGCGCCGACCCCACCGGCCCAGCAGATCCCGCCGACCAGATCGTCCTGGACGAGTCGGTGTCCATGGCCTTCCTCGTCGTCCTGGAGTCGATGACGCCCGCCGAACGGGTGGCGTTCGTCCTGCACGACGTCTTCCGGTACCCGTTCGCCGAGATCGCCGGTGTTCTCGGCCGGACCCCCGCGGCCTGCAAGCAGCTGGCGGCCTCCGCCCGGCGGCGGGTGAGCGTCGCGCACGCTCCGGTGACGGCGACCGGCCAGGCCGACGTGGTCAAGCACGTCAAAGAGGCCTGGGAGACCAAGGACATCGCAGCCCTCGTCGGCCTCCTCAACCCGGCCGCCGTGATGACCGCCGACGGCGGCGGCATGGTCGGCACCGTCCTGCGCCCGGTCGAGGGCGGCGCGCGCATCGCCCAGTACATGGTCGCCATCGCCGACAAGGCACCGGGGCTCGAACTCCTGGAGCGGTCGGTCAACGGTGTGCCGGGCCTGGTGGCCCAGCGTGCCGGCGTCGTCATGACCGTGGCCTCGTTCGACGTCTCCGACGGACGCGTCACCCGGATCTGGGCGGTCCGCAACCCCGAGAAGCTGCGGCCGTGGGGCGCGGAGGGCTGACCCGCGGCTCGGCCCGGGTCTCCGGCCTCTCAACTGCCCTTCAGAGGGATTTCAGCCTGTCGAGGAGGAGACCGGTCCGCAGGACAGGGGATCCGCGCAGCGTGGAGACCACGCGATACGGGGCGACATCGGTCAGCGATCACCCGTAGAGCGAGCGGGCTCCCGGACTGCTGCGCTTGAAACGCTGGCCCATGGCGATCTCCTCGCCGACCACCGACCACACGGTCCCGTCGTCCCCGAAGGGGAGCGGGTCGATGCCGCCCGCCTCCTGAAGGATGCGCTCGACCTCGCGTTCCAGGCGCTCGAAGTCGGCTTCCTCGTCGTCGTCCTCGCCGCTGAAGGTGAACTCCTCGAGCAGGCGCTGGAACCGCAGAGTGACGTGGAGGAGGGAGGAGACATCCGTGTGGAGTGGCCGCACGGTCTCCTCGTCGGGATCGAAGGCGTGCACCGTGCCGGAACCGGGGTCGAGGGCGAGGTGGGCGTTGAGAAGCAGGCCGATGACGGGCCATTGGCCCGCGTCCCGCGAGGCGTCCTCGAAGTCCTCGGCGTGGACGACGTCCTGGACGAGGGGCAGCCGGCCGGAGTTCTGGTCGGGCTCACGCAGGCGGAGCGTGCCGGTGGGGGCGCCGACGGTCTGCAGCAGCCGGGCGCCCTCGGTGTCCACGGTGCGGGGCGGGAAGGCGGTGGCGGGCAGGGTCGCGAGCCGGTCCTCGCCGAAGATGTCGGCGAGTTCGCTGCGGGTGACGTCGAAAAGCACTGCCGTAACTCCGAACTCGGCGCCGGCACAGGCGCCGCGGGACTCTTCGTGGATGGAAGGGGAGCCGGCGATCTGGGTAACTAGGAAAACGAGCCGTTCCTCCCGGCCGTCCGGGCGGATGCGACCAGTGTCGGCCAGGACAGCCAGGCCGTGCAACGCGCTCCAGGTGACTTCGGCGAACAGGTCGCGTCGCTCGTCGTCCGGGCGGAAGCAGCATCGGCGCGCGCCTTGAGCACCGCAGGCCGCGGTCGGCTTCGGTATCCCGGACACACCGACCGAGGACCGGAGTTCCAGGCCTGGCTGACCGTCAAGGCCGTGCAGGACATCCCGTCGGACAGACCGGTCCGGCCATCAGTTCGACTCTCGCGGGCGCACCGTTCCTCGCCGGCCCGGTGGACGGGCGCAGCGACGCCCCGAGATAGCTACATATGCTGGCACGACAGGCTTCATGACGGCTACGCGATCGGTTACGTCCTCCCGTCCTCCGCCCCCTGTTCGCCGGATGCCGCGCCTGCACACCACTCTTCCGATTTCTCCGAGTCAGAGACACCGCAGGAAGCGTGGCGAGAGACTCGGTCTGTGCTGATCAATCTGCCGAGTGAGACAACTCCCTTCGTAGGCCGTGCCGCTGAGGTCCGTGTGCTGGACGGGGCTCTCAGGGAGCCGGGCCTCGTGACGGTCACCGGTGGGGCGGGCATAGGGAAGTCACGGTTGGCGCTCCGGGGCGTTCGCGGCGGTGACTGGGCAGGGTTCGACGCGGTGTGCTGGGCCGACCTGTGGCCATTACAGGAGGACGGCCTGCTGACCGCCGTCGTCGCGGAGGCGCTGGACCTCTCGGACCACACCTCGCGCACGCTGATGGAAGCGGTGTGCGACTGGATCGGGCACCGTCGTGTTCTGCTGGTCGTGGACTCGTGCGAGCATCTCGTGGGCGCCTCCCGGTCCCTCGTGGCCGACCTGCTGACGGCCTGTCCTCGGCTGACGGTCCTCGCCACGAGCAGGGAGCCCCTGAGGACGGAGGGCGAGACGGTCGTCGAACTGGGACCGTTGGATCCGGCCGGCGACGCGATCACCTTCTTCGAGGCGCGTGCCGCGGCCGCGGGCCGGCCACTGCGGGACACGACGGAACGGTTGGTGGCGGAGCGGTTGTGCACCCACCTCGAGGGGGTACCCCTGGCGCTCGAGTTGGCGGCCGCCCTGTTGCGGCGATGGACGCTCACGGAGGTCTGGGAGCTGACCGAGGAGAGCATGGAGGTGCTGGCCCAGCCAGGTCTGCGCCCGTCGTGGCACAGCGCGTTGCGGACGGCGGTGGGATGGAGTCATGAACTGTGCCGACCGGCGGAGCGCCTGCTGTGGGCGCGACTCTCCGTGTTCCCGAAGTCGTTCGACGCCGAACTCGCCGCGATGGTGTGCTCCGGCGGGCCACTGACGCCGGAGACGTTACGCGACGCGCTCACGGGACTGGTGCGCAAGTCCGTGGTCATCTCGGTCGACGGCAGGTACCACCTGCTGGACTCCGTACGTGAGTACGGGCGAATGTGGCTGCGGGAGCTGGGCGAGGAGACAACCGTCGCCGCGCAGCACGCCACCGCGATGCTGGAGACGACCCGGCGCGCGAAGGAGGAGTGGCTGAGTCCCAGGCAGCAGTACTGGTACGCGCGGATGCGAGGCCTGTACCACGACGTGTGCACCGCCCTGCAGTATCTGCTCGACTCGGAGGATGCGGGAGCGCTGGAGCTCGCCGGGAACGTCTCCTTCTTCTGGGCCTGTTCGGGCCATCTGCACGAGGTCGCCCACTACGTCGAGCTTGCCGTGCAGGTCACTCCGCGTCCAGATCCGCGGCGGGCGCGAGGGCTGTGGTCCCTGGGGCTGGCGCGCATTCTGCAGGCCGACCACGTACAGGGGCGCAGGCTCGCGGGTGAGAGCCTGCAGGAGGCTTTCGGCGCCGGCGACATCGAGGGCGTGCGGCAGGCCGTCTACCTCGAAGGGCTGGCCGCGCTGCTCGACGGCGAGCCGGTCGAGGCGCTGAACCGGGCTGATGAGGCGATGCGAGGAGAAGTCCCCGCCCCGCGCGACGGTAGTGACCCGGCAACGGGAGGACGGCAGGACACCCTCACGTTCGGCCTGGCCCTGTGCCGACTGGTTCGCGTCTTCGCCCTCACCGGCTCCGGTCGCCTCAAGGAGGCACGGCACGAGGCGGAGACTCTGCGCGAGGACTGCGTGCGCCTGAAGGAGTACTGGACCCGCTCCTATGTGGACTACCAACTCGTCCTGATCGCCTTGTTCGAGGGGCGCCACCGTGAGGCGGGCGGCCACGCACGCGACATGCTCGATGCGAAGCGGCGCATCGGCGACCAGTTCGGCATCGCCATGGGCCTCGACCTCCTGGCCGCGACCTGGTCCGCCCAGGAACAACCGGACCGCGCGGTCACCGCGATCGGCGCGAGCAACCAGTACTGGCGGGCCGTCGGTCTGCTCCGCCGTGGCACACCCGAGGTCCTCCCGCTGTGCGAACAGACCCGTGCCCGGACAAGGGAAGTCCTGGGCGGCGCCGCGTACGACGACCGGCTGAAACGGGCGCAGTCCATGGCGCCGGAAGCCTTGCTGCTCGCCGTGCTTGAGCGGTACGGGAGGGCGTGAGCGGGTTCATGGGTGGGCGCATCAGTTGATGCGTGGACCACAGTCACCCGCACCTGGAGCTGTGCGGCGTCATGGTGGCGGGGTGCGGGGTGGTTGGACGGGTCTGTGCGCGTGTCGCGCTGGGTCGGGTCCGGCACGCGAGGGTGGCAGGCTGTCCGTGCGCGGCGACTGCCGGAACCGCGGTACCTCGGGGTCGAGATCGGAGTGAGTGATGAAGGCAGCCCGTTTCAGTCGGTTCGGGGGGCCGGAGGTTCTTGAGCTGGTGGATCTGCCCGATCCGCATCCGGGTCCGGGCGAGGTCCGGATCGCGGTACGCGCGGCCAGCGTCAACGCGAGCGACTGGAAGAAGCGCAAGGGCCTGATGGATGAGGAGCTGCCGCAGACTCTGGGCTATGAGGCGGCGGGCGTCGTCGACGAGCTCGGCGACGGCGTTGCGGACGTGGCCGTCGGCGACCGCGTGTTCGGCTTCTCCGCCGTGGGGGCGGCTCAGGCCGAGCTGGCGGTGCTGTCCTACTACGCGCCGATCCCGCCGTCGCTCGACTTCCCCGGCGCTGCCGCGCTCCCGGCCGCCGGCGAGACGGCCATGCGCGCGATCGACCAGCTCGGCGTCGCCGGCGGCAGGACGCTGCTCATCAATGGCGCCTCCGGAAGTGTCGGCAGCGCCGCGGTTCAGTTCGCGGTGGCACGCGGTGCACGGGTGATCGGCACCGCGAGTCCGGCGAACCACGAGTACCTTCGTTCGCTGGGTGCCGAGCCTGTCGCCTACGGCGAAGGCCTCGCCGAGCGGGTCCGCGCGATCGCGCCCGACGGCGTCGACCTCGCGCTGGATGTGGCCGGGAGCGGCGTCCTGCCCGAGCTCATCGGGCTCGCCGGCGGCCCGGACCACGTCGTGACGATCGCCGACTTCACCGGTGCGCAGGAGTACGGGGTCCTGTTCAGCCAGGGGGACACCGGCCGCGCCTTCCATGTGCTCGGCGAGATGTACGAGTTGATCGAGTCGGGGCGCTTCTTCCTCCCGGTCGCACAGACGTTTCCACTCGCCGAGATCTCCCAGGCGCACCGGGTCAGCGAGGACGGTCGACTCCGCGGGAAGCTCGTGCTCGTGATGAGCCTCCCCACACGCGGCTCCCAGTGATTCGGAACGTGCCGGGGTTCGCGCCAACCGATGGGGCCGCATGAGCGGCGGGCTGACCGCCGGGCGGAACGGCGATGGCATCGACAACACGGGGCCGGCCCCGGCTTTCCCGCGACTGTGACGCTCGACGGTCACCGACAACCGCGCTACCGGGCAGGGCGGGGGCATCGACAGCGGGCAGCACTCCGAGATCACGCTGACGGACAGCAGAATCTCCGGCAGCCTGCCTCACAACAGCGCCGGAGACACGCCCGCTCAGGGTCAGAACACCCAGTACAGCAAGGGTTCTCAGAGCGTGTCTTGAAGTCAGTTGCGCGGCCTACGACCTCGCCTGGAGGACCAGCGGGGCAAGGGCCTGAAATCACTCGCCACTGATCGCCCAGCCCGGTACGGTCGCGTCAGTGTCCTCACTGCCGGGTGCGCCTGAGAACTGGGCGCGGCCGCCCCGACAGTTCCCACGCTGAGAGTAGGTTTCGTCAATGGCATGCCGTATCAGTGAGCTCGTGCTCGGTTGTCGCGACCCTGAGGTGTTGGCGCGGTTCTGGTGCGAGGTCCTGGACTTCGTGGTGCTCGACCGCGAGGAGGGGTGCATCGAGATCGGAGCGCGCGAAGGGTTCGGCGGCCCGCAGCCGACGATCATCCTCAGCCGCAGAGACGAGCCGGAGCCCGGGAAGTCCCGGCTGCACATCGACGTCAACGCCACCGACCGCGACATGGACGCGGAGCTCGAACGCCTCCTCAAGCTCGGAGCGCGCCGGGCCGACATCGGCCAGACCGGGGACGAGCCCTGGCACGTCCTCGCCGATCCCGAGGGCAACGAGTTCTGCCTGCTCAAGGCCCGCCTCGCTGCACTCTGACGGCCCCGTCGGCAACGAGACAGCACCCGGCCCGTCGTGATCGAGACGTAAGGGTGGTCTCCGGCAGGGGTTCACCACCAGGAAGAACACCCCATCTCCGGAGACCATCCCGCGTATCGCCGTCATCAACGACGGCCTTCCGACCTCACTCCGAGACAGGGCCGAGGCCGTCGGCCACGACTACGCAGGCGCTGAGATGCCGGGGCTCCGCGTCTCGCGAGGACAGCTCCAGGTCCACTTCCCCTCCGGAGGGCCCGCCGTCCAGCGGGACACGGAGCCAGGTGAACTCCCGGCCGTCGAGCTGTTCGCGGCGGGCCTTCTCGTTCCCGTCGACGCGGACGATCAGCCGCCTGTTGAAGGTGTTGGGGTCACCGGTGAGCAGATGCACCCTGCAGCGTCCGGCGGGCCGTCTCAGGCGTAGTACGGACGGGGCGCTGTCCCTTACGTAGTCACGGCGCACTACGTCGAACAGTCCGGTGTCGGTGGCTGCCGGCGCATCGCCGACCCAGCCGAAGTCCGCGCCCTCGTGCCAGGCACTGTCGGGCGAGAGGCGGGTGTAGTCCTTCACGATATTGACGACGCTGCCGTCCGGTGCCCGGACCAGGAGACGGCGCACGCCCCAGGCTTCCGGCTCAGCGGGCGCACGATCTCGAAACCCAGTTCCTGCGCCCCCGCGTAGGCGGAGTCGACGTCATCCGTGAGCACGGAGACGGCCGAGTCCCCGGATGAGGTGGGTCCCGCGTGACGAGCTGGATGTTCACCCCCGTCTCAGGGGACGTACCGCCGCTTGAAACGGCGGTGCGGCGGTGCTCATGCTGAGCACCGCCGCCGCTACGCGTGGCCTGTCGCGCCGCCGGTCCGAAGCGTGTCGGCCGTCAGCAGATCCGCGGAAGCTGTTCGCCGATCGGCAGGTCGACGACGCGTGTACCACCCAGGCCCGTGCGGGCGACCACCATGCCCGGATGCTCCTCGACGGCCTCGCCGATCACTCGCGCGTTGACGCCCAGCGGATGGGCCCGCATCGCGCCGAGTACGGCGTCCGCGTGTTCACGTGGGACGAACGCCACGAGCTTGCCCTCGTTAGCCACATAGAGAGGGTCGAGCCCCAGGATCGCGCACGCGTTGGCGACAGCCGGCGGGACAGGCACGTCACCTTCCTGGATGACGACGCCTGCGCCGGAGGCCACCGCGATCTCGTTGAGCGCGGCGCCCAGGCCGCCGCGGGTGGGATCGCGCAGCACGTGGAGGTCCTGTGTCACCGCGAGCATGGCGTCCACCAGGCCGCCCAGCGCCGCGCAGTCGCTCTCGATCTCGACGCCGAATTCCAGCCCCTCACGCACGCTCATGATCGCCACGCCGTGAACACCGATGTCACCGCTGACGATGACGACGTCGCCGGGGACCACGCGCTGGGCGCGGATGTCCACGCCTGACGGGATGAGCCCGATCCCGGCGGTGTTGATGAACACCCCGTCTCCGTGACCGCTTTCGACGACCTTCGTGTCACCGGTCACCACCTCGACTCCGGCGCGCCGTGCGGCCGCGCCGAGGGTCTCGGCGACCCGGGCCACGACCGACATCTCGACGCCCTCTTCCAGGATGAAGCCGCAGGAGAGGTAGGCGGCCCGTGCGCCGCTCATGGCGAGGTCGTTGACGGTGCCGTTGACCGCGAGGTCTCCGATGCTGCCGCCCGGGAAGAACAGGGGCCGCACCACGTAGGAATCGGTGGAGAACGCCATCCGGACACCGCCGAGCGAGAGGGCGGCGGAGTCGCCGAGCTGAGACAGGGTCTCGCCCCCGAACGCGGGCGCGAAGACGTGCTGCACCAGCTCCGCGGACAGGGCCCCTCCCCCTCCGTGTCCCATCACCACCCTCGGGTGATCACGCAACGCGACCGGGCAGGTCCATGCGGTCGGGTCCACGGCTGTCAGTTGGGTGGTCTCAGGCAACGGGGCTCGCCTCCAGCGGCGCGGTGGTGATGTCGAGGCGTCGGTACAGGTAGTAGGCGGCACACGCGCCCTCGCTCGAGACCATCGTCGCTCCGAGTGGGTTGCGCGGTGTGCAGGTGGTGCCGAAGGCGGCACACTCGTTCGGCTTCAGCAGCCCCTGCAGCACCTCGCCGCTGCGGCACTCCGCGGGCTCACGGGTGTCGATGTCACCGACAGAGAAGCGGTGCTCGGCATCGAAGTCCCGGTAACGGGAGGAGAGCCGCCAGCCGCTGTCCGGGATGACGCCGATGCCTCGCCAGGCCCGGTCGGTACCCTCGAAGACGTCCGCCAGCATGGCCTGGGCCGCGGGATTTCCCTCGGGCCGGACGGCCCGGGGATAGGCGTTGTCGACCGTGTGTTCACCCCGCTCCAGTTGCAGCACGGTCCGGCGCACACCTTCCAGAATGTCCAGCGGTTCGAAGCCGGTGACCACGATCGGAACGCGGTAGCGGTCCGCGAGTTCGGGGTACTCACCGACACCCATCACGCTGCATACGTGTCCGGCGGCGAGGAATCCCTGGACCCGGCAGTGGGGAGACTCCATGATCGCCTTGATCGCCGGCGGGACTCGCACGTGGGAGACCAGGAGACTGAAGTTCTTGATGCCCAGCTTGCGTGCCTGATAGACCGTCATCGCGTTGGGCGGGGCGGTCGTTTCGAAGCCGATGCCGAAGAACACCACTTCCCGGTCGGGGTTCTGCTGGGCGATGTGCAGAGCGTCCAGCGGCGAGTACACGACGCGCACGTCGCCGCCCTCGCCGCGTACCTGGAAGAGGTCACGGCCGGTGCCCGGAACCCGGAGCATGTCACCGAAGGAGCAGAAGATCACTCCCGGCCGGGAGGCGATCTCGAGGGCCTTGTCGATGACCTCGAGCGGGGTGACGCACACGGGACATCCCGGCCCGTGGATCAACTCCACGTGATCCGGCAGGAGTTGATCGATCCCATGGCGGATGATCGTGTGCGTCTGTCCGCCGCACACCTCCATGAGGGCCCATGGCCTGGTCACCACTGAGTGGATGTCGTCGAGCAGACGCCGTGCCAGGTCCGGGTCCTGGAACTCGTCGAGGTACTTCACTGCTGTGCCTCCTGGGGAACGTCCTTGTCGTCGGCCCACTGAGGTCCGCCTGCCTCGGCCGCAAGCTCCCACGGGTCGCCGAACTCCTCCTGGAGCAGGCCGAGATTGGCGAAGAGCTCCAGTGTCTGCTTGGCCGATTCCTCGTCCAGTTTCTGGAGCGCGAATCCCACGTGGACGATGGCGTATTCACCCACCTGGAGGTCCGGCAGGTACTCCAGGCACACCTCCTTGACCACTCCGCCGAAGTCGACGGTGGCCATGCGGGTGCCGTCGCGATCCTCGATTTCCGTCACTCTCCCGGGTACCGCCAGGCACATGGGGGGCTCTCCTCACTGTGGTGGTCCGATCCGGCTTGCGACTGCGGTGTCATCCGGCGGTTGCGCGCCCCGCGATCATCAGTTGACCGAGGGCCAGCCCTCCGTCGTTCGGCGGGACTTCGCCGGCACGCAGCACTCTGAATCCGTCCTGCCCGAGCCCTCGGGCGCAGGCCGAGGAGAGCAGGACGTTGGCGAACACGCCGCCGGTCAGGACGACGGTGGACGTGCCGTGCCGTTCGCGCGCCACCGCACACATCCGCCACACGAGATCTGCGACTCCGGCATGGAAGCGGGCCGCGATGACCGCCGGCTCCGCGCCAGCGCGAACGTCATCGACCACGGCTCTCACCACCGGTGCAGGATCGGCAGTCATCGGCTCCGAGGTGTCCGGACTCAGCGCGAACCGGTATCCGGTGCCGTCTCCGTCCACGGTCCCCCTCAGCGCGGCCGCCTCCAGCTCGATGGCTGCCTGTGCCTCGTATCCCACCTGGTGGCACACGCCCGCCAGGGAAGAGACGGCGTCAAAGAGCCGGCCCATGCTCGACGTCGGCACACAGTTCAGGCTGCGCTCCAACTGCCGTGCCAGTACCCGTCGTTCGTCATGCGGGCAGGCGATCACACTGGGCAGGTCATCCGTCCACGCGATGCCCGCTTCCCGGAGCTGCGCGAGCGCCATGCGGTACGGGCGGCTCACCGCAGCGTCACCGCCGGGCAGAGGCACGTACGCGAGATGGCCAATGCGCCGGTACGTGTCGTAGTCCGCGAGCAGGATTTCGCCGCCCCACACCGCCCCGTCGTCGCCGTATCCCGTGCCGTCGAATGCGACGCCGATGACCGGTCGGCTGCCGTCGAGGCCATGTTCGGCCATGACCGCGGCGACATGGGCGTGATGGTGCTGCACGCGGACGACCGGGCGGTTGTAGGCGTGCCGTTGAGCCCACTGTCCGGATCGGTAGCCGGGGTGCCGGTCCGCCGCCAGCAGTCCGGGCTCCACACCTGTGATCGACTCCAACTGCCGTTCTGCGCGCGCGAAGGCGTGCTGGGTCTGCAGGTCGTCCATGTCTCCGATGTGCGCGGAGAGCCAGGCCTTCCGGCCTTCGCCGAGGCAGAACGTGTTCTTGAGGTCTCCCCCCACGGCGAGCGAGGGCCTGACGGACACCGGCAGGGAGACGGGCAGCGGGGCGTATCCGCGAGCGCGGCGTACTGTCATCCGTTCGCCGTCGCACACGCGCAGCACGGAGTCGTCGCAGGGCACGTGGATGGGGCGGTCGTGGGTGAGCCAGGCGTCGGCCAGGGATGCAAGCCGCTCAAGTGCCTCGGCGTCATCGGTGACGATGGGCTCACCGGCCACGTTGCCGCTGGTCATCACCAGTGCGCTCGGCCCGTCCGGATCGCCGGCCAGGCCGAGCAGCAGGTGGTGCACCGGGGTGTACGGAAGCATGACTCCCAGGTCGGGGCTGCCCGGTGCCACCGCGTCCGAGAGTGTGCACTTTCCTGGCTCGACGTCAATTCGGCGTCTCAGCAGGACGATCGGCCGAACGCCACCGCAGAGAAGGGTCCGCTCGGGCGGACTGATGTGCACGAGGTGCTCGATGTCGGCGAGGCTCTTCGCCATCACCGCGAACGGCTTGTCGCCCCGCCCTTTGCGGCTGCGCAGCGCGGACACGGCCTGGGAGTTCCCGGCGTCGCAGGCGAGGTGGTAGCCGCCGATGCCCTTGACGGCGAGGATGGCACCGGCGGTCAGCAGCGCGCGTGCCTCCTGGATCGGGTCGACGTCGGTGTCAGGTCGGGGAGACGCGTACACGAGGCTCAGGCGCGGGCCGCAGGCACGGCAGGAGACGGGCTGGGCGTGGAATCGCCGGTCTCCCGGGTCCGTGTACTCGCGTGCGCAGTCGGCGCACATCGGGAAGCCGGCCATGGTGGTGTGCGCTCGGTCGTACGGGAGTCCGGTGACGATGGTGAAGCGCGGCCCGCAGTGTGTGCACGTGATGAACGGGTGCCGGTACCGACGGTCACCGGGGTCGGCCATTTCGGCGAGGCACGCGCCGCACGTGGCCGTGTCCGGGGAGACGAGCGTGCGCGGCGATCCCTGCGAACGCGAGGCGACGATGGCGAATCCGCTGCCGCCTCTGAGGGGGACCTGCTCGTGCTCCACGGACTCCACCATGGCCAGCGGCGGGGCTTGTTGAGCGATCCGGTCGCAGAACCGTGCGACGGCGGCGTGATCTCCCTCGACCTCGGCGACGACGCCGTCTTCGGTGTTGGTCACGTGCCCCGCCAGCTCCAGCGACGTGGCCAGGGTGTACAGGAACGGCCGGAACCCGACGCCCTGGACGACACCACGTACCGTGACGCGACGGCGCTGAGCCGCCTGGGCGACGGCGTGGCCGGGTTGAAGTGTGCTCACGGGAGAGGCCGCGTCATGACGACATCGTCCAGGTCGTCGTGGTGGTGATGGTGCTCGTGAGGCTGTCCGGCCATGACCGGTTCGTGCACGGCCCCGCCGTCCGCGACGGCGAGGGCACGATCGAGCAGTTCACCCACGCCACCGCCCCGTCGGGCCGAGGTCAGGACCACCTCCACGCCGGGGTTGACCTGTTCGACGTGCGCGCGGAAGGCTTCCTCGTCGAACTCCACGGCTTCGGCGATGTCGGCCTTGGTCACCACGACCAGGTGCGCGAGGCCGAACGCCGTGGGGTACTTCAGCGGCTTGTCCTCGCCTTCGGTGACCGACGCGAGGACGACGCGCAGGTCCTCCCCCAGGTCGTAGGAGGCCGGGCAGACCAGGTTCCCGACGTTCTCCACGAACAGCAGGCGGGTGGCCGCGGGCAGCCAGTCCTCCAGGTGGCGCCCGAGCATCGAGGCTTCGAGATGGCAGAGCCCGTCGGTGAGTACCTGCTTGACCGGCACTCCGGACCGGGCCAGACGTCTGGCGTCGTTCTCCGTGGCGAGGTCGGCGGTCAGCGCTGCGGTCGGCACTCCGCGCTCACGCGCGCGCAGGAGTTCGCGTTCCAGCAGGGCGGTCTTCCCGCTCCCCGGGCTGGACAGCAGATTGATCATCGTGGTGCCGCGGCCCGCGAGTTCGGCCCTCAGAGCGTGCGCGGTCGCGTCGTTCTTGGCGAGCACCGCCTGGTGCAAGTCAACGGTTCGGCACATGACTCAGCGCTCCTCGGAGATCGGTTCACAGGTTCGTTGACGGGCGGCCGGCTCTTCCTCCCACCGCACGCTGACGATCTGCAGCTCTCGGCCCGACAGCAGTTCGGGCGTCGGCTCGCCGCAGCGCGGACAGCAGAGGCGCGGCGGCATGCCCACCGCCCATTCGTCGGCACAAGGCGCGCAGCGTGCCCGGCCGGGCACCGACTCGGTGACCAGCTCGGCCCCCTCGAGGAGGGTTTCGGCGCAGGCGAGTTCGAAGCAGAAGGACAGCGCGTCCGGCACGACACCGGCGAGCTCCCCCACCTGCAGTCGCACCGAAGTGACCGAGGTGACCCCGCCGTTCAGTTCCGCCGCCTCTTGCACCTGGCCGACGACAGCCATGGCGATGGACATCTCGTGCATCGGTCTCCGTCCTGGCAGAGGCCGATCGTTGGGCGGCCATTGCGCTCGGCTCCATTACAGGGGGCTCGCTGCCGTGCGACCTCGGGGCTCGCCGACTCCACTGCCCTGGTGCACCGTTCGGCGCAAGGGGCCCGTTACATGCTTCTCATACGCAGGTAGCGCTGAACGTCGGGCACGATGTGCCGTGCGAGCACGGCGAGCGCGACGACGGTGACGGCTCCGATGACGGACTTCTTCATGAACCTCTCCTCACTTACCGGCCTCACGGGCGGCGGTCCCGAGCACGGGCGCCGGGCTCTCCTGGACGATCTGCTGGATCACACGTACGGCTTCGGGAACTGCGGCGGCCACCGGGGCGCTCAGACCGATGCCCTCCTCCAGCGAGGCGGGCTCGCAGCCAACCACCACGGTGCGGCCTGGAGGTGTCCCGCCCGTCCCGGAGCAGAGGGTCTCCAGCAGGGCCAGGACCGCGTCCGGTGACATGTGGTGGCCGTCGAGCACGGGTCCTTGCGGCGCGATGTCACCGGGCGAGTCGACTTCGATGCGGTAGAGCGTTCCCGGGTCACCGCCGCGGGCCGTGGCGTCGACGAGGACGAGCGTGTCGTATCCGTCGAGCAGTTGGTACGCGAGGTGCACACCCCGTACGCCGATGTCCACGACCTCGACGTGCGCGGGAAGTCGGTGTGTGGCGAGTACGCGCACCGTCTCGACGCCGAATCCGTCGTCGCCGAGAAAGATGTTCCCCACGCCGGCGACGAGCGTGCGGGCGCCGGTCCTGCGGTCCTCGGTCACTCGTCCTCCACCAGTGGTGCGACCTCGTCGGGCTGGAAGTACAGGAATCGGCCCTGCTCACGACGGATGTCGGCGCCGGGGTCGCCGTCGACGGTCACCGCCAGATGCACACCCCCGTCGACGTCGTGCAACACGGCCTCGACGAGCGCGGTGCGTCCGTGCAGGAACAGGTCCTGGGCGTCGGTGCGGCGCCGTCCCGCGCGCAGGATCACCCGGCTTCCGGCACTCACCGGCCGGCCGTCGACGAGGATCTCGTCGCGGGCCGGGTCCAGGCCCGCGTCACCCTCCGGATCCCACCAGGGGGTCTCGGGCATGACGACATGCGGCTGACCCGGTTCGACGAGAAGGTCCGCTTCGCCGGTCGCGGTCGGGGCGGAGCCTGTCACCTCCCGGAGGGACCGCACCGCGCCGTGCAGGCGTTCCAGCACCTCGGGGGGCATGGACTCGGCCAGGTCGATCACGGCGGCGGCCTTCGGGTCCGTGCCGCGGGCCTCACGCTTCTCCTGTTCGGTGAGGGCTGCGGTACGCAGGGCCAGGATCTCGTCGATCTCGGTGGCGTCGTACAGCGCTCCGGGACTTTCGGGGGCGACGGCCGGGTGGTCCTCCAGGATGATCGGCGAGGACAGCACCAGGTCCGCACGTCCCGGCTCGCCGGCGAGGACCGGCCAGGTGTGCAGGTTGCGGCACGAAGCGACAGCGCCTTTGGCCCATTCCGGAGGGTCGGTCATGGAGAGGAACGAGCCTGCGCCCAGACACAGCAACAGGTGCGTGGCGACGAGCGAGTGCGGGAGCGCGGCGTCACGGTCGCCCTTGCCTTCGGCCGGGGACCAAGTGCTGGTGTTCTCCACCACGGCGGTCAGCCGGGAGACGCGGTAGGGACCGTCGACTTCGCGCGTGGAGAGACGTACGACGCCGCTCACCTCTTCACACCGGCGGACCAGTCTTCCCACCAGCCGGCCCTCGGCGTCGTGAACCAGTTCGGTCTCCTCGCGCGCGGGGCGGGTGAAGGGGACAGTGATTCCGTCGCCGGCGAGTTCGGCCACGGTGACGGTCACCTCGACGCGTTCCTCCACGCCCTCGTCCCAGGGAACCAGCACACGGTCGGGGAGCGACAGTTCGGACGCGTCCTCGAACGAGCCGTCCTGGCGGGCCTGTTGCACCGTGCGGCGCTGAGGGTGCAGGAAGCGCACCTCGACCGACAAGGTGGTGCCCGTCCTGGGCTCCATCAGACACTCGGTGTGCTGGAAGTCGTGCTCGTCGCAGTCCGCGCCCCAGGCCGGCGGGACCAGCACGCCGAACTGCCAGCGCAGCCGGTTCTTCGCCGCCGACGCCCGGTACGGATACAGCACGTAGCCCTCGAACAGCACCGCGTCGGCCACCGCGCGGGCGACGGCGAACCGTGACTCGGTCTCCTGGCTGAACACGGCTGTCGTCACGGCGCCAACCTCTCACTCGTCCGGGGCAGAGCGTCCGCGGCTGCGGATTCCAGAAGGGTGCGCACCGTCGCCTCCCAGGAGGACAGCGCCCGCCGCGAACGGAACTCCAGCAGGTCCTCCATGGTGTCGCGGGGCAGCCTCACCCAGCCGGCACCCGGGAAGTGCTGGTCGATCATCTCCTGCCACACCGTGACCGGCATGAGGTACGGGGCCTCGCGGTCCCAGGGCACGGGTTCGACGTGGAAGCCTCCGTCCCCCGTGAACGCGGTCCCGGAGAAGAGCATGAGGAGCGGCACGTCGCCACTCGACAGGGCGTTGAAGTAGCGGGTGGAGGCGACGTCCATGTCGTACGTGCAGGGCACGGCCAGGTCAACCTCCGTCTGCCCGGTGAAACTGGGGACCATGAGGGAGATCTGTGCGAACTGCAACGGCTGGAGGGTGCTGCCCCAGCGGGCTCGCCGGCCGAAGAGGTCATGCAGTCCGTCGGCCTCTTCGGCGTCGTAGCCGCGTCGGGCCGGTTCGATGCGCATCTGGCAGCGCAGGGCGAGCGCGTGCACGCGTGTCTGCTCGGAAGCGTCGATGCGCAGCCGGAAGACCAGGGTGGGGCCTGCGGCGTACTGGTCGGCGCGGACGCCGACGCAGGAGAACGAGAACTCCGTCATCGGCGGCGCGCCTCCTCCGGTGTTACGGCCCGCTGCGCGATGTGGTCGAAGAACGCGGTCAGATCGGCGCGGGCCTCCGCCCCGCCGTCGAATCCCTGCCACAACATGCGCATCCGTCCGACGAGTTCGTAGCAGATGTCGACCGGCACGAGATAGCACTCGGTCCGATCCTCGACCCGGCGCAGAAGCAGAGCTTCCACGTCGGGTTCGAGCAGTTCGGCGAGGCGGCTGTTCCCGAGCGCGCTCTGCCAGGTGGACGGGTCGAGTTCGCTCTCGGTGGCGCCGGCCGGGCTGGGGTAGAGCGCGACCAGTCTGTCCAGCGAGGCGTTGCGGAAGAAGAACGCGACGCTGACCGGGATCTGCAGAAGCTCCCAGACTCCTTGGTCGAGTCCGTGGTCCGGGTCTGTCAGATAGCGGTCCGGGACGGTGCGGAACCGCCCGCCACCCGCGCCGCTCTGCTCGAAGAGCATGGCGCACGGCGTGCAGGCGCAGGCGAGGGCGCGGTTCTCGGTGTCGACCATGTGCCGGTGGTTGCCGTCGTCGATCGGCGCTCCGCACAGCTCGCACACCTCGGGCCGGGACATGCGCGGCGCGGTGAACCGCCGCAGCCCCGATGCAGGCGGACTCGTCCGCGTGTGGGGCGTGCTCATGGTGTCTTCGGCGAGGCGGGTGCGTTGCCGATTGCACCGGAGGGCGGCCGTGAGATCTGCAGCAGAGGGGGTTCTTGCGAGGATTCCGCCCCCTCGATCTCGACCGTCGTCACTTCCGGCGCGAAGCAGGAGAGGGCAGCCTCCACCTCCTGCCGTCCGGCTGCCGCGGTGCTCGCGCAGCCGCAGCCCGAGCTCTCCGCGGAGCGCAGGTGCAACGTGCCGGTGGCTTCGTCGAAGCTCAGAAACTCGACCGGATGGCTGGGCACGCTGCCCAAGGCACGGGCGATGCGGGCGGAGGTGTCCTCCGGGTGCAGGTCGTGCAGGACCAGCAGGCTGGTGACCAGGGCGTCGTCGAGCAGCGCGGCGAACGGGTCACCCTTGGCCCTGGGGGCTTCGAGCAGCGAGACCATGCGGGCCAGGCCTGTGCCGTAGTAGTCCATCAGTACGCGCACGAGTTCCTCGGCCGCACCGGCGGCTTCGGAGTCGCCCTGGGCGGTCAGGTGGTCGATGATCTCTTCGACCCGCCGGCCGGCCTCCTCCGCGTTCGCCGCCGTTGTGCCGGGCGGCCGGGCCGTGGTGGTGGACGCGCTCATCCGGCCAGGCCGCTCAGTCCGGTCGGCACGTGCATCTTCTGCACGGTCTTGCCGCCACCGACGTACATGTGGACACCGCAGGGCAGACAGGGGTCGAAGCTGCGCACCGCCCGCATGATGTCGATACCCTTGAAGTTCTCCGGGGTGTTCTCCTCGAAGATCGGTGTGTTCTGCACGGCGTCCTCGTACGGGCCCGGGGTCCCGTAGGTGTCCCGCACGCTGGCGTTCCACGGAGTCGGCGGATAGGGATGGTAGTTGGCGATCTTTCCGTCGCGGATCACCATGTGATGGGACAGGACTCCGCGTACGGCCTCGGTGAAGCCGACGCCCAGGCCCTCGTCCGGCACCTCGAACTTCTCCCAGGTCTGGGTGCGCCCGGCGCGGACCTCCGCCAGGCCCTTCTCGGCGCAGTGCAGCGCGATGGCGGCGGCGTAGGCCTGGAAGTAGGTGCGGGCCCGGTTGCGCTCCAGCGCGTTGCTCCACTTCGGGATCTTCCACTCGAAGCGTGTCTCGGGCTTGGTCATCGTGCGGGGCAGGGTGATGACGACGCTGTTGCCGGTGGCTTTGACGTAGTCGGTGTCGACGAGTCCCGACAGCGCGGTCGACCACAGGCGGGCGATGGGGCCACCGCCGGTGTCGAGCGCCAGGTAGTCCTTGCCGTCGAACCAGCGAGGCGACATGACCCAGCTGTAGTTGCCCTCGAAGTCGCGCTTCTGGGGCGCCGGGATCGTGTGCTGGTTCCAGGGGTGGCGCGGGTCGACCGGATTGCCGAGCGGGTCGTGGGTGACGAACTGTTCCTTGCCCTGCCAGTCCTCGTAGTACGAACTGCCGAGCAGGATACGGATGCCCAGGTTGATCTCGGTGAGGTCGTTGGTGACGAGTTTGCCGTCCACGATGATGCCCGGGGTGACGAACATCTTCCGTCCCCAGTCGGTCATGTTGGCGTACGTGAAGTCGCAGTACTCGGGGTCGTTGAGCGCGCCCCAGCAGCCGAGCAGTACGCGGCGGCGGCCCACTTCCTCGTACCCGGGCAGGGCCTCGTAGAAGAAGTCGAACAGGTCGTCGTGCAGGGGCACTACGCGCTTCATGAACTCCACGTACCGCATGAGGCGGCTCATGTAGTCGGTGAAGAGCTGGACGGACGCGATGGTGCCGACGCCGCCCGGGTAGAGGGTGGAGGGGTGCACATGGCGGCCCTCCATCAGGCAGAACATCTCGCGCGTGTAGCGGCTGACCTGGAGGGCCTCGCGGTAGAACTCGCCCTCGATCGGGTTGAGCGAGCGCATGATGTCGGCGATGGTGCGGTAGCCGTGCTCGGCCGCGTGCGGTGCCTCGGTGCGCTCCGCGAGTTCCAGAACGCCGGGATTGGTCTCGCGGACCATCTTCTCGCAGTAGTCGACCCCGACCAGGTTCTCCTGGAAGATGTTGTGGTCGAACATGTACTCGGCGGACTCTCCGAGGTTGATGATCCACTCGGCGAGGTGCGGCGGCTTCACTCCGTACGCCATGTTCTGCGCGTACACCGAGCAGGTGGCGTGGTTGTCGCCGCAGATGCCGCAGATGCGGCTGGTGATGAAGTGCGCGTCACGGGGGTCCTTGCCCCGCATGAAGACGCTGTAGCCGCGGAAGACCGACGACGTGCTGTAGCACTCCGCCACCCGCTTCTGCTTGAAGTCGATCTTGGTGTGGATGCCCAGGCTGCCCACGATCCGGGTGATCGGATCCCAGGACATCTCCACCAGGCCGTTGCTGTCGGTCTTCGTCTTCGATGCCATCTTCTGTGCAGCGCCCTTCGTCAAGTCTTCGTACGGGAGGTCGGATCACCTGGGACGGCCACCCCGAAGGCGCGCCGTGCGGTACATGCGCTCACCACGGCGGCCGGTATCCGGTCGTCAGCTCTTCGCCGCGTTGACGCCACTTCGGCTCCTTGTCCACGGTCTTGGCCGTGATGGAGCGGAGCTTTCGGATCACCGATCCGTATGCGCCGCTCGCCGTGCTCGACAGCTTGCCGCCGGGCGGCTCGTCCATGAACGGCATGAACTTGTCGGGGAAGCCGGGCATGGTGCAGGCGATGCAGATGCCGCCGACGTTCGGACAGCCGCCGATGCCGTTCATCCAGCCACGCTTGGGCACGTTGCACTTGACGACGGGGCCCCAGCAGCCGAGTTTGACCAGGCACTTGGGCGAGTCGTAGGTCGTGGCGAACTGGCCCTGCTCGTAGTAGCCGGCCCGGTCGCACCCCTCGTGGACGGTGGCCCCGAACAGCCAGGTCGGACGGAGCTTGTCGTCCAGCGGAATCATCGGAGCCGACCCTGCCGCCTGGTAGAGCAGGTAGGTCAGGGTCTCGGAGAAGTTGTCCGGCTGGATCGGGCATCCCGGTACGCACACGATCGGGATGCCCGCCTGGGACTTCCAGTCCCACCCGAGGTAGTCGGGAACGCCCATGGCACCGGTCGGGTTGCCCGCCATCGCGTGGATACCGCCGTATGTGGCGCATGTCCCGATGGCGACGACGGCGAGCGCCTTGGGCGCGAGCCGGTCGATCCACTCGCTCGTCGTGATCGGCTGCCCCGTCTCGGGATCGTCGCCGAACCCGCACCAGTAACCCTCGGGCTTGATGCCTTCGTTGGGGATGGACCCCTCGACGACCAGCACGAACGGATCGATCTCGCCGCGCTCCCCCTTGAAGAACCACTCGATGAAGGTGTCGGCGCCACCTACCGGTCCGCATTCGAAGTCGATCAGCGGCCAGTGGACGGCGATCTTCGGCAGGCCGGGAAGCACGCCTTGCACGATCTCCTCGATGCTCGGCTGCATGGCGGCTGTCAGAGCCACGGAGTCGCCGTCGCAGCTCAGTCCCGCGTTGATCCAGAGGATATGGATCGTCGGAGATTCTTCCTCTGTGGGCTCACCAGGCACGTCGGAATCGACCACGGTCGGCGCTGCTGCATCCATAGGGATGCCTCCTAGGGGGAGGGATACGACGAAAGGACACAAATCGGCCCCCGCATTCCTTGATAGCAGGCACCCGGGCACTGCGCGACGTGGCCGTGCGCGAGCGTGCGTGGACCACCCGGACAGGTCACCGACCCGTCGCGCCGACGCGGATCAGGTGGGACGGCGTCTTCGCGGGCGGCTGCTTGCGGACGAACGCGCGCCGCAACGCGTGGTACGGGGCGTCGGGATCCGAAAAGGTGCGGAGCATGACGGAGAGCTCCGCTTCCCGGTACAGGGACAGCGGCCTGACGGATTCGTCCCGCTCCCGCGTCTGCTTCTTCGCCGCGATGCGCTCCTGCATCCCGGAAGACTTGGCGAGCCGTACGGCCGAACGGGTCACTTCGCCCGGGAAGTCCTGCGGGCAGCACTCGACCAGCCGGTCCACCAGGCCCAGCCGCAACCCCGCCGACGCGCTCACCGGCAGCGCCTCCTGCGTCAGGTGGTCGGCCGCCTCGGCGCCCACGCGGCGCGGCAGCGTGTAGGTCCAGTACTCGGACCCGTACAGCCCCATCAGACGGTAGTGCGGGTTCAGCACCACGCCCGAACGGCACCACACTTCGTCCGCGGCGAGCGCCAGCATGGCCCCGCCCGCGGCGGCGTTGCCGCCCAGGGCACTGACCACCAGCCGGTCGGTGGTGCTCAGGACGGCCTCGACAAGGTCGTCCATCGCGTTGATGTTGGCCCAGGACTCGGCGCCCGGATCGTCGGCCGCGTCGATCACGTTCAGATGGATGCCGTTGGAGAAGAAGTCCCGGGTGCCGCCGAGGACAAGCACGGTGGTGGGTCGCGAGCAGGCAGCCACGTAGGCGTCGAGCAGACGCCGGCAGTGCGATGTGCTCATGGCGCCGCCCGGGAAGGAGAAGGACAGGAAGCCGACCGCCCCCTCCTCGCGATAGCGGATGTCGGACCAGGTACGCCGGTCGCGGTCCGCGGCAGGCACGAGGGTGTCTTCGGAAAGCCCGGACAGCTCGGGAAGGACCGGCAGCTCGGGAAGCGCGGGCAGTCGGCCGGCGAGGGCCTGAACCGCCGGCAGCTTGAACGGCCTCGGCTCCCCCGGTCTGCGGCGGGGCCTCAGTTCGGGAATCCACACGGCGCCGTCCGCTGTCGCCCGGCAGATCGCGCCGGCTCTGGTGGCGAGCAGCTCCCCGGGGCGCCCCTTGAGCTCATCCTCCGGGTGACCCCCGTGCAAGTGCCACTCACCGCCCAGGAGTTCGTCCAGCACACCTGGGGACGAGTCGGCGGCGCGCAGCTTGCGCAACACGGCCTCGGTACTGTCCCGCTGCCAGCGGATGCGCCGCAGGCTCTGTGGGTAGGCGGGGCGGGTTCCCGCCGCCGCCCTGTTCCGCAACTGAGCCTGGGGCTGGGGTGCGTGGACGCCCGAGGCGAATCGGTCGACGGCCAGGAGCACCGCGGCCGACGCTGCGTCCGACACCTCGTTCCGGTACAGGTCGCTCTTCCCTACCCGAGGCACCGGGAAGCCGACCGATGCCCACACGTCGCCGGCGTCCATCTCCCCATTGGCCTGGAGCACAGTGACGCCCCAACGGTCCACGCCCGCGTTGATCGCCCAGTCGAGCGAGGAGGGGCCCCGGTCACCGACGGGGCCGGGGTGAACGATGAGGCATGTGTGCTTTCGCCAGACATCCTCGGGGATGGCCCTCTTCAGCATGGGCGCGATGACCAGCTCCGGCTCACAGGAGCCGAGTGCGTCGCGCAGTGCAGCGTCACTGGATGCGAGGTGCACGTCCAAGGTGTGGCCTCGGTCCCGCAACTCGGCGTGGACACGCTGAGTGAGGCTGTTGAACGCGCTCGCCACCAGCAGAATGTGCACGGCAACCTCCCATAGCCCCACGGCAGCGACCGGAGCGGGTCCGGCCATCCGCGATCCTCGGGCACAGGGCAGGAGCAACACCGAAGCCGGGCCGCACCGTCACTCCAAAGCGCAGGGGTTGACGACCACTCGGCGCACGTGCGAGTCATCCGGCAGCGGCGCCGGGACGGCCGACTGCTCCCGGGCCCGGCCGGAGCCGCGCCACGGATGCGCGGGCGTGGCGTCCCGGCCCCGTCGGCTTCGACCGGCCAATGCAGGAGCGCAGGAACGAAGTTGAGCGGACGGTCAAACACTTCCCGCGCCCCGCTCACGGAGACTCGAGTGCCGCCTCACCTCCAGGAACGCACCTGAAGCGGTCCTCCGCAGCCACGTGACGGCGCTGTGTCAGAAGGACCCCTCGACGTACGACGCCAGGTTGGCCAGCGAGGACGCGATCCCGGCCTCATGGGCCTCTTGGTCGATTCCGGGTGGAACGTCCGTGGCAGTGACAGTCACTTCGGTCCCGCCGCGTGTGGCGGTCAGGTGCCAGGTCATCGTCATGGTGCCCGCGTACGACGGGTCGTCCGACTCGAACACCGCGCGCTGCACCACACGCTCCGGTGGCACCAGAGCAGCAAAACCGACGTCGACGACATCCGTCGAAGCGGACGTCTTGCCCGGGTTGGCGGCGGCGTCGAGATAGGTGAGAACCATGCGAAACCCGCCACCCGGCCTGGGATCCCACCGCTCCACCCGCCCGCTCATGCCGTCCGGCGGCAGCCAGGCCTCGAGGGACTCCCGGTCGACCAGGGCGCCGTAGACGATCGCCGGTGGCGCCGCGATCGTCCGCCTTGCGCTGTCAGTCCTGGGCATGGATCCGATTCTAGGACTGAGGTCCCCTCAGCCGACGATGTCGCCGGTCGGCCGGATCGGAACAGCACACGGTGCCCCGACCGCTCTACGTGACCGCTGCCGAACCCGGGGGTGACAATGGCTGGGCGGCTTGGTGGAGTCGGCGTACACCGGGCGGATGCCCAGGTATTCGGCGACGTCCAGGGTCGGGAAGGGCAGATAGGAGGAGGCGCAGAAGAAGCCGTCGATGTCGGACTTCTTCAGGCCCGCGTCCTTGAGGGCGCGGGAGGTCGCCTGCCCCATCAGGTCGAAGTGGGTGAGCCCCGGAGCCACTTGCCCCAGGTCGGACTCGGCCACGCCGACGACGGCGACCTTCCCGCGCAGGGACTTGCCCCGCAGATCGGTGGTCATGCGCGTACCTCCAGCGGCCGGAAGACGGCCAGCGGCGCGTCGTCCTCGGTGATGACGGTGACGCCGACCCGCGAGCCGATGGCGACGTCCTCCGCGGCGACGCCCTCGACGCGGCTCATCATGCGGAACCCCTCGTCGAGGTCGATGAGCGCAACGTTGTAGGGGTCGCTGCCGCGCTTGTGCAGGACGGTCGTCGCGTAGACGGCGCCCAGGCCCGAACTCACCTGCCACGCAAGGGACTCGGAGCCGCAGTGCGGGCACAGGACGCGCGGGTAGAAGACGGCCTCGTCGGCAGTCGGCGCAGTGCTGGAAGCGCAGTTCACCCGCGGCGAGTCCGTCCGCGTAGCCCTGGGAGGGGGCGGTCATCGGCGGCCTCCGCCGTCGACGCGGTGGCGGGCCACGTGCTGCTCGGCGATGACGTCGCGCGGGATCTCGTCGGCGCGCTCGTCCTCGGAGAGCTTGGCGACGAGCGGGGTCTCGGTCATGGCCATGGCTACTTCGCGCCCTTCTGCTGAGCGTCCTTGAGCAGGGCCCGCCCGATGATGAGTTTCTGGATCTCGCTGGTGCCCTCGTAGATGCGGAACAGGCGGGCGTCGCGGAAGCAGCGCTCGACGGCGGTGCCGCGCATGTAGCCCATGCCGCCGTGGATCTGCACCGCCAGGTCGGCGGCCCTGGAGACCATCTCGGAGCAGTACAGCTTGGTGGCCGAGGGCCGGAGCCTGCGGTCCTCGCCGGAGTCGTACTTCTCGGCGGCGTCGACGACCATGGCGCGCCCGGCGAACACACCGGTCTGGATCTCGGCGAGCATCGCCTGCACGAGCTGGAACTCGCCGATGGGGCGGCCGCCCTGCTTGCTGGCGGCGGCGTACGCGACGGACTCCTCGAGGATGCGCTCGGCCATGCCGACGCACAGCGCGGCGAGGTGGATGCGGCCGCGGATGAGCGACTTCATCGCGGCGCCGAAGCCCGCGCCCTCCTGGCCTCCGACGAGGGCCGCCTCGTCCACGCGGACGTTGTCGAAGAAGACCTCGGCGGTCCAGGCACCGGCCTGGCCCGTCTTGTGGTCCTTGGGGCCGACGGTGACGCCCGGCAGGTCCGCCTCCACGAGGAAGACGGAGATGCCCTTGGTGCCGTGGTTCTCCTCGCCGGTGCGGGCGAAGACGACGAACAGGTCGGCGAGCGGAGCGTTGGTGATGAACCGCTTGGACCCGCTGATCAGGTACACGTCGCCGTCCTTGACCGCGCGCGTCGTCAGGCCGGACGGGTCGGAGCCCGCCTCGGCCTCGGTCAGCGCGAACGAGGCGACCGCGCCCTCGGCGAGCCGGGGCAGCCAGTGCCTCTGCTGCTCCTCGGTGCCCGCGTTGACGAGGACCTTGCCGGCGATGCCGTTGTTCGTGCCGAACATCGAGCGAAAGGCCGGCGTCGTATAGCCGAACTCGAAGGCCAGCTGGACGTCCTCGGAGAGCGAGGCACCGAGGCCGCCGTGGTCCTCGGGAAGCGTGTAGCCGAACAGACCCATGTCGACGGCCTTGCGCCGGACGTCCTCCGGGATCGCGTCGGTCTCCTCGATCTCGTCCTCGCGCGGTACGACGTCCTCACGCACGAGACGGCGGACCGCGTCCCGTACCGCCTTGAAGTCAGCGGCGTCCATGTCTGGTGTCCCTTCTGGTACGGGACGGGCCCATGCGGCCCGTCCCGTGGTCGAGCCGGTGGATCAGAGCAGTTCGAGGACCGTGGCGTTGGCCATGCCGCCGCCCTCGCACATCGACTGCAGGCCGTACCGGATGCCGTTGTCCTTCATGTGGTGCACGAGGGTCGTCATCAGTCGGGCACCGGAGCCGCCCAGGGGGTGGCCGAGCGCCATCGCGCCGCCGTTGGGGTTCATCCGCTCGTAGTCGGCGCCGGTCTGCCGCTGCCAGCCGAGCGAGACGGAGGCGAACGCCTCGTTGATCTCGTACGCGCCGATCTCGTCGAGGGACAGTCCCGAACGCCGGAGGACCTTGGCCGTGGCCGGGATCGGGCCCTTGAGCATCGTGATGGGGTCGACGCCGGTGACGACACCGGTGTGGAAGCGGGCTATCGGCGTCCAGCCGTTACGCTCGGCGACCTCGGAGGTGGTGATCAGAAGGGCAGCCGAGCCGTCCGAGATCTGCGAGGCGTTGCCCGCCGAGACGACTCCGTTGTCCTTGAACGGGGTCTTCAGCTGACCCAGCTTCTCCACGGTGGAACCGCGGCGTACACCCTCGTCGGTGTCGAAGAGGCGCTCGTCGCCGTCGGCGTCCGTGACGGTGAGGCGTGATCTGGCCCTTGAAGCGGCCCTCGTCGATGGCGCGGCCGGCCCGCTCGTGGGAGTCGACCGCGTGCTGGTCGAGTTCCTGGCGACTCAGCCCGAACTCGTCGGCGATCATCTCGGCGCCGATGCCCTGGTTGAACTTGTAGTGGTCGTAGCGCTCGCCGACCAGCGGCCCGTACGGGGCGCCGAACGCCCCGCCCGCGCGCGTGGAGCCCATCGGCACCCGCGACATGCTCTCGACACCACCGGCTATGGCGATGTCGTACTGCCCGGCGATGACGCCCGCGGCGGCCTGGTGCACGGCCTGCTGCGAGGAGCCGCACTGGCGGTCGATGGTCAGGCCGGGCACGGACTCGGGCCAGCCCGCGGCCAGCACCGAGTAGCGGCCGACGCCGCCGCCCTGCTCGCCGACCTGGGACACACAGCCCCAGATCACGTCGTCGACGGTCACGGGGTCGAGGCCGTTGCGCTCGGCGAGCGCCCTGAGTACATGGGCGGACAGGTCCACGGGGTGGATACCGGAGAGGGCGCCGCCAGGCTTGCCCTTGCCGACCGGGGTGCGAACGGCGTCGACGATGACTGCGTCACGCATGGTGAACTCCTGCTCGTACGAAGGAAATGACCGATGTCTCGGAGCGGACCGGGCGGTCTACTTGGGGGCCATCCGGATCGAGCCGTCGAGGCGGATGGTCTCGCCGTTCAGCATCGGGTTGGTGATGATCGCCTCGGCGAGCTGCGCGTACTCGACGGGCCGGCCGAGCCGGGCCGGGTGCGGGACCTGGGCGCCGAGCGCGTCGCGGGCGTCCTGCGGCAGACGGCCGAGCAGCGGCGTCCCGAAGAGGCCCGGGGCGATGGTCATCACGCGGATGTTCGTCCTGGCCAGGTCGCGGGCGATGGGCAGGGTCATGCCGACGATGCCGCCCTTGGACGCGGAGTACGAGCACTGGCCGATCTGCCCGTCGAAGGCCGCGACGGAGGCGGTGTTGATGATGACACCGCGGTCGCCGTCGAGCGGCTCGTTGGCGCCCATCGCCTGGGCGGCAAGGCGGATCACGTTGAAGGTGCCGATCAGGTTGACCTCGACGACCTTGCGGAACTTGTCGAGGTCGTAGGGGCCTTCCTTGCCTACGGTGCGGCCCGCGCCGCCGATGCCGGCGCAGTTGACGGTGATCCGCAGCGGGGCGAGCGCGGTGGCGGCGCCCACGGCGGCCGTGACGTCGGCCTCGCTGGTGACGTCACCGGGCACGAACGTGGCGCCGATCTCCTTGGCGACGGCCTCACCGTCGGAGGTGGCCAGGTCGAAGATGACGACTCGGGCACCGTTCGCGGCGAGGCGCTCGGCGGTCGCGCGGCCGAGTCCGGAGGCTCCGCCGGTGACGAGGGCGGACGAGCCGGCGTTGATCTGCATGGGGATTCCCTCTCCTGCTGTACGAGGTCGTGGGGTGAGAGGCCCTGTGGTGAGAGGCCCTGCTGTACGCGGTCCTGCTGTACGAGGTCCTGGCGTGCGGGGCTCAGAGGCCGAGCGACTTGGCGACGATGGTCTTCATGACCTCGCTGGTGCCGCCGTAGATGCGGGTGACGCGGGTGTCCGCGTACAGGCGGGCGATCGGGTACTCGGTGACGTAGCCGTAACCACCGTGCAGCTGAAGGCACTTGTCGATGACGCGGCCCGCAACCTCGGTGCAGAACAGCTTCGCCTTGGCGGCGTCGACGACCGACAGCTCGCCCGTGGCGTGCAGTTCCAGGGCGCGGTCGGCGAACACGCGCGCGGCCTCGGCCTCGGTGGCGCACTCGGCGAGCACGAACTTGGTGTTCTGGAAGGCCGCGACCGGCTTGCCGAAGACCGTGCGGTCCTTGACGTAGTCGGTGGCGAAGCGCAGCGCGGCCTCGGCGGCCGCCGCGCCGCCCAGCGCGATGGCCAGGCGCTCCTGGGCGAGGTTGTGGGACAGGTACGAGAAGCCCTTGCCCTCGTCCCCGAGCAGGTTCTCCACCGGAACCTTGACGTCCACGAAGGACAGCTCGGCGGTGTCGGACGCCTTCAGGCCGATCTTCTTGAGCTTGCGGCCGACGGAGAAGCCCTCGGACGCGGTCTCGACGCACAGGATGGACAGGCCGGCGCGGCGGTCCTCGGCGTCGAACGGCGTGGTCCGCGCGACGACCAGGATCAGGTCGGCGAGGGCGCCGCCGGTGATGAACGTCTTGGCGCCGTTCAGGACGTAGTGCGTGCCGTCCTCGGAGAGCGTGGCGCGGGTCTGGATGTTGGCGAGGTCCGAACCGGCGCCGGGCTCCGTCATCGCGATGGCCGTCATCAGGTCGCCGGTCGCGAAGCCGGGCAGCCAGCGCTCCTTCTGCTCCTGCGTCGCGTACGCCATGAGGTAGGGAAGGATCAGGTTGGCGTGCACCGAGTAGCTGCCGAAGGTGACGCCCGCGCGGGCGGTCTCCTCCATCACGACGGCCTGGTACTTGAAGCCCTCGCCGGCGCCGCCGAACTCCTCCGGCACCTCGATGCCGAGAACTCCCAGCTCACCGAGCCGACGGTAGAAGTCGCGCGGAGGGTGTCCCTCCTCCTCCCACTCGTGGTGGACAGGGACGACCTCCTTCTCGATGAAGTCCCGCAGCGTCGCGCGGAACGCCTCGTGGTCCTCGTTGAACACCGTACGGCGCACAGCAGCCTCTTCTCGTACTGGCCTCGATCTGCGCCGCTCCGTGTGGCCTGCGTCGCAGATCCCTTTCGAACGATCGTTAAGGTAATCCCGCAGCGCAGAACCTGTCCATGTTCCGAACAGGAGACCTGCTTCACGCCCAGGCACGACCGAGTCCTCCCGGTCGAAGACGATGCCGTCCGCCAGGCCATCACGGGCCTTGCGCTGTCGCACAACTCGCCCTAAGTGAAGGTGAGTTCACCGTCACGCAGCGCGATCCGGTCCGCGTACCGACGGGCGGAGCCCGCGAGGACGGCGCCGAGCGGCCCCTCGGGGTAGGTCAGGCTCTCGGGCATGCCGTCAGGCACATACCGCTTCATCCGACGATCCCCTTCTCACGCAGCGTTTCGATGTCCTCGTGGGTGAGCCCGGTCGCCCTGGCCAGGATGTCGGAGGTGTGCGCGCCGACGACGGGCGCGGGCCGGGGCTCGCCGGCCGGGGTCGCGCCGAACCGCGGGGCGGGCGCGGGCTCGTGGCCCCCGTGGGAGCCCCGGCGGAAGGTGCCGCGGGCGGTGTTGTGCGGGTGCTCGGCCGCTTCCGTGAGGGACAGGACGGGGGTGACGCAGGCACCCTGCCCCTCGAACGTGGCCCCCCACTCGTCCCGCGTGCGGGTGGCGAAGATCCGGGTGAGGCGGGCCTTCATGGCGGGCCAGGTCTCCCGGTCGCGCTGGCGCGCGAACTCCGGTTCCTCGGCAAGGCCGAGGACTCCGAGCAGGGCGGCGTAGAACTGCGGCTCGATCGCGCCGAGGGCCACGTGCCTGTCGTCGGCGCAGCGGTACACGGCGTAGAAGGGAGCACCTCCGTCGAGGAGATTGACACCGGGCTTGTCCTCCCAGCCACCCTGCGAGAGAAAGCCGTACGTCATCGAGAGCAGCAGCGCGGTGCCGTCGGTCATGGCCGCGTCGACGACCTGCCCCTCGCCGGTGGTGCGCGCGTGGAGGAGAGCACTGACCAGGCCGAGGGCGAGCAGCATGCCGCCGCCACCGAAGTCGCCGATCAGGTTGACGGGCGGTACGGGGTCGCCGCCCGCGGGGGCGATGGCGTGCAACGCGCCGGCCAGCGCGATGTAGTTGATGTCGTGCCCGGGTTCCTGGGCGAGCGGCCCGTCCTGTCCCCAGCCCGTCATCCGGCCGTACACGAGCTTGGGGTTCGAGGCGAGACACACGTCGGGGCCGAGCCCGAGCCGCTCCACGGCTCCCGGCCGGAATCCCTCGATCACGGCGTCCGCGCCGGCGATCAACTGCCGTACGGCGTCGGCACCTTCGGGATGCTTCAGGTCGACGGCGATGGAGGTGCGGCCGCGGTGGATCACCGGGTGCCTGGTCTCCTGTCCGGCCTCGGCGGGCCGGTCGACACGGATCACTTCGGCGCCGAGGTCGGCGAGCATCATGCCGCAGAACGGGCCGGGGCCGAGGCCGCCCAGTTCGACGACACGCACCCCGGCGAGCGGGCCGCTGGCCCCGCCGGCGGGACTCACTTTCCGGTCCAGCGCGGAGCACGCTTCTCGGCGAAGGCGCGCGGGCCCTCTTTGGCGTCGTCGGAGGCGAAGACGGGGGCGACGATCTCCCGCATCCGCGGCCAGGCCTCTTCGGCGGCCCAGGTCGGGGCCTCGGCGACGATCTGCTTGGTGGCGCGCACGGCGAGCGGCCCGTTGGCGGCGATGGAACGCGCGAGGTCCAGGGCGCCTTCCAGAGCCCCGCCCTTCTCGGCGACACGGTTCACGAGGCCGTAGGTGTGGGCGCGCTCGGCATCGAGGAAGTCGCCGGTCAGCGCGATCTCCATGGCCACGGCGTACGGGATGCGCTGCGGCAGGCGCAGCAGCCCGCCCGCGGCGGCGACGAGACCGCGCTTGACCTCGGGGATCCCGAAGCGGGCGTCGCGCGCGGCCACGACCATGTCGCAGGCGAGGACGATCTCGCAGCCGCCGGCCAGGGCATAGCCCTCCACGGCGGCGATCATGGGCTTGCGCGGCGGCGCCTCGGTGATGCCCGCGAGGCCACGCCCCTCGACGACGGGCCGCTCCCCCGCGAGGAACGCCTTGAGGTCCATGCCGGAGCAGAAGGTCCCGCCCGCGCCGGTGATGACGCCGACGACCTGGTCGTCGCGGCGGTCCAGCTCATCGAGCGCGGCGGCCACACCCTCCGCCACCGCGCGGTTCACCGCGTTGCGGGCCTCGGGGCGGTTGATGGTGATGACGGTGGTGCCGTCGTCGCGGAAATCGGCGAGTACTGCGTCGGCCATGCGGGGCTCCCGGCTCTGGATCACGGACTGCGCTGTGCGGTGGACGAACGGCCTCCGGCCGCGGCGCCCAGCACCACGACTTCTGTCGAACATTCGTTAAGTTACGAGGCACGTACAGGCCTGTCCACCCTGTGTGACTCACCGCGCGCCTCGGAAGCGCGCCGCCGGACCCCGCGAGGCGCCCCGCCCCCTCAGAGGCGTCCGCGCCTCCTCAGGGGCGTCCGTGCCCGCTCAGGTCACTCGTCCACCTCGAAGGTGGACTCGATCTCGACGGGCGAGCGGCGCGGCAGGGCGGCCACCCCTACCGCGGACCGGACATGGCGACCTCGCTCCCCCAGAGCCAGGACGACCAGTTCGGAGGCTCCGTCCATGACCAGCGGCGCGTCGGCGAAGTCGGGGCCGCACCGTACGAAGCCGGTGAGGCGCAGCGCCCTGAGGCGGTCGAAGTCGCCGTCGCAGGCTTGTCCGGCGAGGGCCAGCGCGTTGAGCGCGCACAGAGCGGCGGCATGCTGAGCCTGCGAGACGGTGAGGTCGACGCCGACGATCCCTTCGTACTGGACCACTCCGTCACGCGTGGCGGTCTGCCCTGCCACGAGCACCTGGCGGCCCGAGCGGACGAAGGGAAGGTAGTTGCCGTTGGGCTTCGGGGGCTCGGGGAGACGGAACCCGCGTTCCTTCAGCCTTGCGTGGATGTCGGACAAGTCTCGAGTCCTTTCGGGCGGTCTGGGCCGGGACGGCCGCGGATCACTGCACCAGATGCCCGCCTCGGGGGCAAAGTCCGTCACCTTGATCCTCGAGGAGGCGAGGGTGTGGGTCACCTCATAGGCGCGGCCTATGCGGGGCATCGATTTTTGGTCGTGGACCCTCGCGAGTGTGACCGGCTTCACTGTCCTGCTAGCAGTGGGCCACCGAACGGACTCGGTGTCCCACAGACCTGGCCGAGCCGGCATCCGCGAACGCACCGCGCAGGACAGCGAACACTGTCGCCGCGCCCCGCAGCGTGTGCCGGCGAGCCTCTCCCACCCCGTATGGAGGTTGCAATGACGCACACCCCGCACGAAGTGCCACCGATCGCCGCGACAGCTCGGACCAAACCCTGGTACCGGCAGCTCTACATACAGGTGTTGGCCGCGATCGTGATCGGCATCGTGCTGGGGTGGCAGTGTCCTGATCTGGCCACCTCGATGGAGCCGATCGGCACCACCTTCATCGCCGCCATGAAGATGCTGATCGGACCGATCGTCTTCCTCACCATCATCAGCGGCATCGCCGGGGTGGCCGATCTGAAGAAGGTGGGTCTCACCGGCCTCAAGGCCCTCACCTACTTCCAGGTCGGCACAATAGCCGCGCTGATCACCGGACTTGTCGCCATCAACCTCTTCCGCCTGGGCGACGGCGTCCACGCCGATCCGTCGCGGCTGAACACCTCCGGGGACGCCGGTCAGTACATCCAGCAGGGCGAGCACCAGCAGTGGTGGGAGTTCCTCACCAACCTGGTGCCCCACAGCTTCTTCGGCGCCTTCGTCGAGGGAGACATCCTCCAGGTCATCTTCCTCGCGGTGGTTTTCGGCATCGCCGTCAAGTCGGTCGGCAAGGTCGGGGAGCCACTCATCGCCGGGGTCAACCGCCTGACCGAGGTGGTCTTCAAGGTCCTGTCCTTCGTGATGAAGGCGGCACCGCTGGGAGCTTTCGGCGCCATGTCCTACGCCATCGGGAAGTTCGGCCTGTCCACCCTGGCCAGCCTCGGCTCGCTCATCCTGCTCTTCTACGTCACGTCGATCCTCTTCGTCGTCGTCGTGCTCGGCACGGTGCTGCGCGCTTACGTGAAGCTGAACATCTTCCACCTCTTCCGCTACTTCAAGGACGAGTTCTTCCTCGTCCTCGGCACCTCCACGGCCGAACCGGCCCTGCCCGGACTGATGCGCAAGCTCCAGTTCATGGGTGTCGAACGGTCGACGGTGGGACTGGTGGTGCCGACCGGCTACAGCTTCAACCTCGACGGCGCCTCCATCTACCTCTCCCTCGCCACTCTCTACATCGCCCAGGCCACCGACACCGCGCTCTCGGTGGGACAGCAACTCGGGCTGCTGGCCGTCATGCTGCTCACGTCCAAAGGTGCGGCGGGAGTGGCCGGCGGCGGCTTCATCGCCCTGACCGCCACTCTGTCGACTGTCGGCCACGTGCCGGCCGCGGGCATCATGCTGATCTTCGGCATCGACAAGTTCATGTCCGAGTGCCGGGCCCTGGTCAACTTCTACGGCAATGCCGTCGCGACGCTGTTCATTGCCACGTGGGAGAAGGGCCTCGATCTGCCCCGCGCCCGGCAGCTGTGTCCCGGGTGCGGATGCCCGAGCACCGGTCACCGGTACCCGGCAGCTTGCGCCGCAGCCTGACCGATAGGCTGCGGCTATTGCTTTGTCGTCTACGGGTCGGGGAGGCGCCGTGGACGCCCGGCAACTCGAGTACTTCCTCGCGATCGTGGAGCACGGGGGGTTCAGCAAGGCGGCGGCCGCACTGCACGTCGCGCAGCCCTCCTTGTCGCAGGCGATGGCGAACCTGGAGTCCGATCTGGGTGTCTCCCTCTTCCACCGGCTGGGCCGTGGCGTGGTGCTCAGTGAGGCCGGCGCCGAGCTCCTGGAACCCAGCCGGCGGGTTCTACGGGATCTCGATGCCGTGCGTGAGAAGGCGGCAGGACTGTCGGGACTGCACGGCGGGACCGTCGAGATGGCGGTCATGCCGTCCCCCGGCATCGAACCGCTGACCACACTGGTCCAGCGCTTCACCGAGCTGCACCCCTCGCTGAGGGTCAGCACGCGGGCCGCGTTCACTCCCGATGAAGCGATCGCTCTCGTACGCAGCGGCGCCTGTGAACTCGGCCTGCTCGGAGCGGCCAGCCCGGTCGACGTCCCGGGGATCGAAGTCCTGCCCGTCGAGGTCCAACCGTTCGTCGCCGTCTCCGCGCCGGGAGGGGAGATCCAGGACGCCGTCCCCCTGCGCCCGGAGGACCTCGCCGGGCGCAAGCTCATTGCGTCCCGCCGCGGCAGTCTGATGCGCACCATCGTCGACGACATCACCACCGCCGGAACGGACACGGACATCGTCGCCGTGGTCGACCACCGCACATCGATCCTCCCTCTCGTCCTGAGCGGTGTGGGCATCGCCGTCCTGCCGGCAGCCTGGACGCGCCTTGCCCGCCGGTGCGGAGCCGCCGTCGCACCCATCGAGCCGACCGCGCATCTGCACGTCGCCATGATCAGTCTGCCCGCGCACCTGACCCCAGCCGCCCGCTCGTTCCTGGACCTGACCCGGTCCCTGGCCAGGCAGCGAACCGCCGAGGACCGCACCGGCCTCGCCTGATCGGCCGCGGTGCCACCCGGCGGACCACTGTCGGTGGGCCGCCGACCTCACCTGAACGACCCTCGTTCCTCGCGTCGGACACCGTCGGGTGGTTCACGCCCCCCTGCTGCCCCACCCATCGGCTGCAGCTATGGGTCGTATCGAAACCAGGTCTTGGACGCGGTGCCGGGCTCCTGTGTTGACTCGGGGATGTCCAGCCACGCACCCCATGTGCCCGCTCATCGCCGGAGGCCGTTGTGACCACACCTCAGATATTCAGGATCGCCGCCATTCCCGCCGACGGCGTCGGCGCGGAAGTCGTCGCCGCGGGCCGCGCCGTGCTGGACGCGCTGGCCCAGGACTCGGGCGGCGCCTTCTCCTTCGCCTGGGAGGAGTTCCCCTGGGGGTGCGACTACTACACCAGGACCGGCAAGATGATCGACGACGACGGCCTCGACCGCCTCAAGGACTTCGACGCCATCTACTTCGGCGCGGTCGGCTGGCCCACGGTCCCCGACCACATCAGCCTGTGGGGCCTGCGCCTGAAGATCTGCCAGAGCTTCGACCAGTGGGCCAACGTCCGCCCCGTCCACTTCCTGCCCGGCGTCCAGAGCCCGCTGCGCAAGGCCGACGACACAGACCTCGACTGGGTCGTCGTGCGCGAGAACAGCGAAGGCGAGTACGCCGGTCTGGGCGGACGCAACCTCGCGGGCCGCGGCCCCGGCGGCGAAGTCGCCGTCCAGTCCGCTCTGTTCACCGAAGTCGGATGCGAACGCATCATGCGCTTCGCCTTCGACCTCGCCCGCACCCGCGACCGGCGCAAGGTCTCGAGCGTCACCAAGAGCAACGCCCAGCAGTACGGCATGGTCCTCTGGGACGACGTCTTCAAGCGCGTCGCCGCCGACTATCCCGACGTGGAGACCGAGAGCGTCCTCGTCGACGCCATGTCGGCGAAGTTCGTCCTGCGCCCCGAGGACCTGTCGGTCGTCGTCGCCTCCAACCTCAACGCCGACATACTCTCCGACCTCGGCAGCGCGCTGGCGGGCAGCCTCGGACTGGCAGCGAGCGCCAACCTCAACCCCGAGCGCCGCTTCCCCAGCATGTTCGAGCCCGTGCACGGCTCGGCGCCGGACATCGCCGGCCAGGGCCTGGCCAACCCGATCGGCGCGGTGGGCAGCGCGGCGCTCATGCTGGACCACTTCGGCCTGCCCGAACAGGCTGCCCGACTGCACCGAGCCATCGAGGCCACGACCGCGGCGGGCGTCCTGACCTGCGACGTAGGCGGAACCGCAACGACCGAAGACGTCGTCAAGGCGCTCATCGACGCCCTGAACGACTGACACCCCGATACCGTCCCGGGCCGTTCCATGTTCGCGCCATCGGCCCGGGACTTCGTGCGTGTCGGTACGTGCGGCGAACTACGGCCTACTGGTAGCAGGGCGAGCCACAGAGCACGGTGACCGTACCCCTCTCCTCAGCCGTCGTGGCCGGGCTGTGGTGAGCGGGGGCCGCCGGGGACTTGCTGGTCTCCCAAGGCATCGGGGCTGCCATGGCCTGCGGAGCCACAGCGGTGAAGGCTGAAGTGGCCACGAACACGACGGCAATCACACGCTGGCGCAGGCTCATCTGGACTCCCTGATCGACCGGTGAGGTTCGGCGGTCGGCGCGCCGCTCGGGCGACGCCGACTGCCAGTCTCGACGTATCCGCCACCCAAGTGTCGCGGTTTTCCTCGGAGTTGGCGCATCTCCACATGGTCACCGCGACCGGCAGGCGGCGTTCCATGCCGGCCTGCCGGGCCCGTCGCAGTCACGCACGGGCCCGGTCCCGGCCGGATTCCGGAGACAGCTCCCGGCGCGGGGCGGTGCCGAAGCAGACGCTCTTCCGGAGTGGTCAGCGTCCCGCGCGCGCCGTGTGGGCCAAGTCCATGTCCGTGGTCTCGGGGGCCAGGAAGTGGGAGACCAGGCCGCCGAGCGCGAGCACCGCCGCGCCGATCAGCAGGACGAATCGCGGGCCCACGTGTTCCAGTCCCATCGGCAGCAGGAACGTACCGATCGCCGCACCGACGCGGCTGATGGCCGCGGCGAATCCGACACCCGTGGTGCGCAGTGCGGTGGGGAAGACCTCCAGCGGATACACCGCCGTCAGCGCGCTGGACGCCGCGTTGAGGAAGATGAAGAACAGGAAGCCGCCCACCACGACGGGCGTGACGTCCGGCCACATCGCCACCAGGGCGAGGCAGACCGCGGTGATCCAGAACGGGGGGATCAGGAGCTTGCGGCGGCCGATGCGCTCGACCACGAGGCAGCCGAGCGTGACGCCCGCGACCGCGGTGAACGCGTAGACGAGGAGTGCGGCGACCGCGTTGTCGCCCATGTTCAGGGCCTCGAACACCTCGCTCCAGAAGGCGCCGATCGCGAAGTACGGCAGGACGAGGGCCGCCCAGAACGTGCCGGCGAAGACGGTCGCCCGCAGGTGCTTGCGGCTGAACAGCGCCCGGAATCCCGCCCGTTCACCGCTGTCGGCGAGTTCGGCGTCCGCGTCGAGCTCGATGCCGTACCGCTCGATGAGCGTTCGGGCCTCCTCGGTGCGGCCCCTGCTGAGGAGCCAGCGCGCCGACTCCGGTACGCCCCCGCGCAGTGCCAGACAGACGACGGCGATGACCGCGCCGCTGGACAGGGACCAGCGCCAGCCGCCGTCCATCTCGGCGAACAGGGCGCCGACCACGGTGGCCAGGGCGTATCCCACGTACCAGCTGATCTCCAGGCCGAGGAGTCGGCCACGGCCCTTGCTGGGCGCGTACTCGGACAGCAGGGGTGCGCCCACCGCGTACTCGCCACCGATCGCCAGGCCCATCACCAGGCGGATCAGGAAGAGCTGGGTGCCGTCCGCCACGAAGAACTGGGCCACCGAGCTGATCAGGAAGATCAGCATGTCGACCATGAAGACGGGGCGGCGCCCGAAGCGGTCGGCGAGCCAGCCGAAGGCCGGTCCGCCGAAGAAGATGCCGATCAGCGGCGAGGCTCCGACCAGGCCCTGGGCGACCGTGCCCAGGTGCAGGTCCGCGGTGAGCGCGGTCATGGCCATGCCGATGCCGCCGATGACGTAGCCGTCGAGGCCCTGGCCCAACTGGGTCGCGGTCTTCAGGCGGAAGTGCAGCCGGGCCCGGTCGCGAGGGCTGCCCGCCGCGGGCGCGCCTTGGGGGCGTTGGGAGACAGGCGTCATTGCCATGGGGACTCCGTAGGTTGTGGGGACAGGGGCGGGCCGGGTCTCAGTCGGTGGGCCAGTCCAGGGCGACGTACTTGGTCTCGAGGAACGCCTCGATTCCCTCGCGGCCTCCCTCTCGGCCGATGCCGGACTGCTTGACGCCGCCGAAGGGGGCCGCCGTGTCGGAGATCAGGCCACGGTTGAGGCCGACCATGCCGGCCTCCAGGCGCTCGGCGATCCGCAGGCCGCGGGCCAGGTCCCGGGTGTAGACGTACGAGGCGAGGCCGTACGCCGTGTCGTTGGCGGCGGTGAGCACCTCCTCCTCGTCGGTGAAGGTGACGATGGGGGCGACCGGGCCGAAGACCTCGGTGTGCAGGATCTCGGCGTCGGCGGGGACGTCGGTGAGGACGGTGGCCGGGTGGTACCAGCCGCCGTCGACCGGCACCTCACCCTGCGCGGCGATCCGGGCCCCGCGCTGCACGGCGTCCGTGACCAGGCCGCTGATCCGCTCCACGGCCGTCGGGTTGATCATCGGGCCGAGGGTGACGCCCTCGGCGAGACCGGGCCCGGCCTTGACCGCGCGCATCGCGGCGCCGAACTTCTCGGTGAACTCGGCGGCCACGTCGGCGTGCACGTAGAACCGGTTGGCCGCGATGCACACCTCGCCCCCGCCGCGCATCTTCGCGTCCATCGCACCGCGTACGGCGGCGTCGACGTCGGCGTCGGCCAGTACCACGAAGGGGGCGTTGCCCCCGAGTTCCATCGTCACGTTGACGACGTGGTCGGCGCACTGGCGCAGCAGCACGCGGCCGGTGGCGGTGGAGCCGGTGAAGGAGAACTTGCGCACGCGCTCGTCGCCCAGCCATGCAGAGACGGTCTCGGGGGCGCGGTCGGTCGGCAGGACGTTGAGCAGCCCGTCGGGCAGTCCCGCCTCGGCGAGCAGCGCGGCGACGGCCAGCGCGGTCAGAGGTGTCTCGGGGGCCGGCTTGAGCACCACGGGGCAGCCGGCGGCGAGGGCCGGGGCGATCTTGCGGGTGGCCATCGCGGCGGGGAAGTTCCACGGCGTGACGAACGCGGTGACGCCGACCGGCTGCTTGATGACCACGTGGCGGAAGCCGCCGGCCGGTGCCTCGCCGAAGCCCGAGCCGACGCGTACGGCCTCCTCGGCGAACCAGCGGAAGAACTCGGCGGCGTAGCCGACCTCGGCCTTGGCGTCGCGGTACGCCTTGCCGTTCTCCAGGGTGATGAGCCGGGCGAGGGCGTCGCTGTGCTCGCGCATCAGGCGGAAGGCGCCCATGAGGATCTCCGAGCGGCGGCGGGCCGGGGTGCGCCGCCACTGCTCGGCCGCGCCCGAGGCCGCATCCAGGGCGGCGGCCGCGTCGGCGGCCGAGGCGGCGCCGACCTCGCGGACGACCTCGCCGGTGGCCGGGTCGTACACGGGGTAGGTGCGGCCGTCGGACGCGGCACGCCACTGCCCGCCGATCCACAAGTCCCCTTCTCCATAAGGAGACTTGACGATGCTCTCGATGTCGTTGGCGAGGGCGGTTTCGGCGGCGGGATCGATGTCCATGGACTGCTCCTAGCACCGGGTCGCGGGCGCTCAGGGCGCACGGATCCGGCAGGTGGAAGAAAGTGTTGCCAAGCAGACCGGCGGAAAAGGGCGTGCCCAAGGGCAGGCCCGGTGCGGGGCGGGGACGTCTCTGGGGTCTCTGTCCGTCGCGCTGGGGCCGGGATGCGAGGAATTTACGGGCCGTCAACCGCCGAGAACAAGGTCTCAGCAGCGATCGAGACGCGAGTTGCGCTCAGCGCAACCCCTCCTCGTGCCTGCGTTCACCGCCGCCTACGGCCGCGGCTCCCAGCCGAGCTGGGCCGACACCTTGGCCGCGGCGGCCGCGGCCGCCCGTCCCGCGTGGTCGAGGCGCGCGGCGAAACGCTCGGTGGGCGCGGTGACGTTGAGCGCGGCCACGACCCGGCCGCGGAAGTCACGCACCGCCGCGGAGACGCCGGCAAGGCCGGGCTCGAACTCCTCGACCTCCCGGGCGAACCCCTCCGCCTCGGCCCGCCGGATGCGGGACCAGAGGTCCGGCACCGACACCTCCTCCGTGGCCCCGAACCGCACATACAGCTCGTCCGGGCTGGCGCCCTCCAGGAGCACGGGTCCCGCGGAGGTGGTCCAGGCGGGGCAGCCGCGGCCCTCCCATTCGCGCAGCCGGTAGGAGTGCCCGGACACCGAGAGCAGGGTGCGCACCTCTCTGTCGTGCAGCACGCACAGGTGAGTGGTCTCCTCCAGGTCCGCGGCCAGCCGGTGCATGACCGGCCCCGCAACCCGCACGACCCGGCTCTCCGAGGTCCGCGCGACCAGCGAGAACAGCCTCCAGCCGAGCCGGTACTCCAGGCTGTCGGGGTCCCGCTCGACGATGCCCTCGTCGGCGAGCGCCTTCAGCGCCCGGGACACCTGGCTCTTGTCGCGTCCCACCAGCTGGGCTATTCGCACGACGCCGAGACCGCCGGTGCGGTGGGCCTCGGGCGAGCCGAGGGCTTCGAGGAGATCGACGTCGCGGCGTAGGCCATGGCCCTGGCTGCGGACGGACCGGGGGACGTTGGCTTCGTTCACGCTCGCATCGTAAAGGCGTCGGCCTGCCGGCGAAGTGCCTGGTCAGAGTGTGGTCACGCGGACATCCGAGCGGCAGGGGCGCGAAGGGTTGCGCGCATCGCAACCCCGGTTTCGATTTCAGGTGCGGGCTTGCACGCCGGACGCGCGGCGACCTAGTTTCGCCGGGCAGCCAACCGAAGGCGGGGTACGTCCCCACCGGTGCGGCTACATCTCGCGCCGCGGGTCGGCACACCCTTCAACTCGTCAGGCGTGCCCGCCTGCTGGGCCTTACGTGTCCCCGGCTCGATCCCACCCTGTCCCGCCCTGATCCTCGTACGGGAGCACCTCCATGTCCTTCGCCTCCACCGCCCTCATCGGTGAAGCCTTCGTCGGCGCCGGCGTCAACGCCGCACACACCAACATCGTCCTCGGCCGCAAGGGCGGTCCGGTCGAGACAGCGTGGGCCACCGCCCTGGCCACGCCCAGTGCGGGGCACGTGCCGTTCATGACGGTCGTGCGCCCCTCCGTGCCGGTGAAGCCGCTGACGCTGTTCGTCAACAAGGCAGCCGCCGACGGGGAGTTGCACGAGCGTGCCACCTGGGGTTCGGCCCAGGCGGGTCTCGCGCAGGGAGTCACCGACGCCTTGCTCGACGGCACCGTCCCCGCCGACGAGGCGGACGACCTGCTGATCATCGCCGCGGTCTGGGTCAACCCGGGCGTCGACGACCTGGACGAGTCCTTCCGCAACCAGCGGGTCGCCGCACACCAGGCTCTGCGCGCCGCCGTCGAGGGCCGGCCGACGGCCGGGGACGTGATCGACGCGGCGAAGTCCGGTGTCACCAACCCGTTCTACACGCCGACGGCGCAGCAGCTCGCGGACTCCGCGCCCGAGGCCTGATCATCCGCTCAACTCCCCACCCTCGCACCACACTTACGGCATTCCCCTTACCCCCGTACGCCGCTGCAGTAAGGAAAGATCATGAGGATCGGATTCATCGGTCTGGGCAACATGGGCGGCCACATGGCCCGTCATCTCATCCGGGCGGGGCACCAGGTGACGGTGCACGACACCCGCCCCGAGGCCGCCGCCGAACACGTGGCTCTCGGAGCCGCGTGGGCGGAGAGCGCCGCACTGTGCGCGAGCGACGCCGAGGTGCTGGTGACGATGCTGCCGAACCCGCGCATCGTCGAGGACGTGCTGCTGCGCGGCGCGGTCGCCGAGGCACTGCCTGTCGGGTCCCTGTGGATCGACATGTCGACGTCCACGCCGGCCGCCGCCGACCGGGTCGCCGCCGAGGTGCTCGACCAGCGCGGTGTGCGCCGGCTCGACGCGCCGGTGAGCGGTATGGCGCACGGCGCGAAGGCCGGGCAGCTGCAGATCTTCGTCGGTGGCTCCGGCAGCGACTTCGCGGCGGCGCTGCCCGTCCTCGAGGTGATGGGCGACCCCGACCGCATCCTCCACGTGGGTCCGCTGGGCGCCGGTTACACGGTCAAGCTCATGATCAACCTGCTGTGGTTCACCCACCTCACCGCGTCCGCCGAGGTCCTGGCCATGGGGGTGAAGGCGGGCGTCGGCCTGGACACCCTGCGCAACGCGCTCCTGGCCAGCCCGGCCGCCTCCAACTTCCTCGAGAACGACATCATGTCGATCCTCACGGACGGGGACTACGACGACTCGTTCGCCATGGCACTCGCCTGCAAGGACCTCGGGCTCGCCGTGGACCTGGGCCGGGACATCGGCGTCCCCACCGAGCTGTCGGCCCTGGTCGAGCAGATCTACCGCCGCTCCAAGGCCCAGCACGGCGACCTGGCGGGCGAGATGAGCCCGGTCCGTCTGTACGAGTCCCTGGCGGGCCAGGAATTCCGGCTCCCGGCGAACAAGGCGCGGGAGGCGGGTACGCCGGCGGCCGTGTGACCGAAGCCGGCTCGGCGGCATGAGGTAGCGCGTGGACCCGGTGCCGGGTGTGGCACCGGGCCCGGGCGTGGGCTCCCCCGCGCCTCCCTGCCGCCTCCGTTTGGCTCTGTGCCCGCGCGGGCGCGGCCGGGAGGGCACAGCATGTCGGTGTCAGCCGTACCGGAACGATCAGGAGTGCTCATGGCGACAGGCTGGGGCCCTCGGCCCGCGACCGGCGCCGAGGCAAGCGCCATCGAGTGGCTGCCGGCCCTCGACGTCCCCGCGCCCGAACGTCAGAGACGCTGGACCGTGCTGCTGCGGTGGCTGTTGCTGATTCCCCAGTACGTGGTGCTGTTCTTTCTCGCTGTCGCGGCGTTCTTCGTCATGATCGTCGGCTGGTTCGCGGCTCTGTTCATGAGGCGTCTGCCGGACGGGATCTTCTCGTTCCTGGGCTCCGTCCTGGCTTACGAGACCCGGGTCACCGCGAGCGCCACGCTGTTGGTCGACCGCTACCCGCCCTTCGCCTTCTCGGCCCCTGAGTACCCGGTGCAGATCGAGCTCCGCGCCACCCCGCTCAACCGTCTCGCGGTGTTCTTCCGCCTGATCCTGTTCATCCCCGCGGCCATCGTCGCGACCCTGGTCCGCAGCGGCTGGGTCACGATCTGCTGGGTGTTCTGGCTCATCGCCCTCGTCCTGGGGCGCCTGCCCGCTCCGCTGTACGCCGCGACGGCAGCCGTCGTCCGGTACAGCCTGCGTCTGAACGCGTATGTCCTGCTCCTCACGCCCGCCTACCCCAAGCGGCTCTTCGGCGACGAGCCGGTACCCGCGGAGGAAGTCCACTCGGGCACACGGCCGCTGCTGCTCGACACCGCGGCCAAGGTCCTCGTCGTGCTGTTCCTGCTGCTCGGCCTGGCCGCGCAGATCGCCAACAACACCGTCAACTACGACTCCGACGACGACTACCACATGACCTATCACTCGGCCGGCGCCGTGGCCCCGGAGCACTTCTGACCGGTTCCACAGCGTCAAGGGGGTGATGACACACCCATCATGACAGGTCAGAAGGCATTTTCGTAGGACGAAGGGCACAGCTCACCAGGCTTGTTCGGCCCTCTCCGGTGCACGCAGAATCTCCGCCATGACGCACTCGGGGAACATCGATCAGGACGACATCGCACAGGCACGGAATGTGCTGCTCGCTTCCGGACGCCGCACTCCGCGCGAGGAAGTCGACGCCTACCGAGTACTCGCCCACGTCAGCCCCGCCGCCTACCTGCCCCGGTTGGCCAAGGCCCTGCAGCGCCTCAGCTACGACACCGGCTCCGGCCGACGGCACGTAGCGTGTCTCGCGCTGCGCGAGGAGGCGGTGGCCGCGGCGCGTGCCATCGATCCGGCCGAACCTGCCCGCGCGGACGTTCTGTACGAGGCGCTCGACGACTGTCAGAGAGAGCTGTACGCCCAGGGCCGACGCTCCGAAGGTCTCGCCATGCGCGCCGAGATGCTCGCCGTCGGCCGTGCGCAGGCCGAACTGTCCCGAGACTCCAGGGTCCGGGGGCTGCATGACTGGGCTGCCGGTCTCTCCGAGGAAGGCCGCTTCGCCGAGGCCGCCGACGCGCTGACCGAGTGGGTCGGGGCACTCCTGCCCCACGGGTCCAACAGCGGGAGTCTCGCCTGGTCAATCCTGGAATGGATCGCCGCTCTGGATGCAGCAGCCCGGCCCGACGAAGCACTCGACGCCTTCGCCGTACTCGTCGACATGGAAGCGGACGAGGCCGCGAACGATCGCGGCCCGATGGCCTGCCACCTCTACTCGCTGATCGGCTACGCGCACATGCTCGACGCCTGCGGCCGGGGCGAACAGGCCACCGCCGTACGGCAAGAGGCGCTCACCTTGCTGACGGAATTGGCCGCCACGGGTGAGCGCAGGTCCTGGAGCAGCTATCAAGCGTCCTTCTGGGCGGTCCTGCTGCGCTTCTCCGGCGCCGACAGCGAGCGGCAGGCGGCCGGTGAACCGCACTTCCCTCCAGGGTCAACGCCCATGGTGTGGACTTCCGATGTCAAGCAGAGCTACTTCGACAGCCGTATCGCCCTGCGCGAGAGGGTGGACAGCCTTGCCCCGCGAGCCGCTGAAGACCCGGCTCAGCACTTGGCCGAACTGGTGCGGCTTCACCGAGTCCTCACCGTCCGCTCCGCTGTCTACTGGGAGCAGTGCACCCATCCGTTCGCGGAGCGAGTGCGCCCTCTGTTCGATGAAGGAGTGAGCCTGGCCCACCAGTTGTCACTGTGGGACCCGGCAGACGGTCCCCGCACACTGGCCCAGATCCTGATCGACCGATCGACCTTCCACACCGCGGTACGCGAGTTCGGGCCCGCCCTCGACGACTTCCGACAAGCCCTGAGCCACCTGGGTGAGGCCACCTGGCCCAACGGGCGGGAGGTCACTCGGCCGGCATGTCCGGCCGGATGATCGTCACCGGACACGGAGCGTGGTGCGCCACCTGCTGACTCACCGAACCGAGCAGGGCCCTGCGGAAGCTTCCGTGGCCCCGGCTGCCGACGACCAGCATCTCGGCGCCCTGGGCCGCGTCCACCAGCACTTCGGCCGCGTTACCACGCACCAGTCGCTCCCGCACCAGGGAACCGCCGTCCTCGCCGAGGACGGCGCGGACCTCGTCGACCAGACCCCGCTCGGCCTCGCCTTCGTCGAAGTCGGTGTCCACCGCCGGGGCCGACCACGACGCCATACCGGGTACCTCCCACGCCGAGACCGCCTCCACCCTCCCGCCCACGAGACCCGCGTACCGGACGGCCCAGCGCAGCGCGGCCCGCGAAGAGGGCGATCCGTCGACACCCACCACGATCCTCGGCACCCTGTCCATCGCGTTCACCCTTCCGACGCCTGTACATCCACAGTCTCCGAAAGCCGTACACACCGCCACGCGAGGCGGCCCACGGTCAGGGACAGGACATGTCCGCCTCGAGGGTGCCGGGCCTCACGCGTCCGGCACCCAGCTCCCGTGGAAGCCGAGCGGTACCCGGCCCGGAAGGTGGATACGGGCCAGGGGACGGGCGGTGAAGTCCTGAGCGGAGAGAATCACCAGGTCGCTGGCTCCGCGGTCGGGATTGTGCACGTAAGACAGGAGGTAGCCGTCGTCCTCGTCCCGTGCTCCGCGGCGTGGCACGAACACCGGCTCTCCGGCCGCCGCGCCGTTCGGGAAGCGGTGCACCTGCCGGCTGCCGCGCAGCATGTCGTGCTTGACCAGGCAGTTGGTGAACTTGTCGTCCGGCGGCAGCCCGTCGACCGTTTCGTAGGCGCGCCACATCTCCGCGGCGCTCGCTGTGTAGGCGAAGCGGTGGCGCCGCGACACCAGGGACTCGTTGACGCGGGGGAACTCCTGCGGCAGGTCGTCGAGCCGGGTGCTGGTCACTCGGCCCGCGCGCAGGTCGACGGTCCAGCGGTCGAGTGCGGGGGTGCCGGTCGTGGAGGGCCCGCCGTTGCCCCGGCCCGCGACGTAGAACGGGGCGGGCATGGTGGTCAGTTCCAAGACGACGGTGTCGCCCTGGTCGTACGCGTTGAGCGTGTGCGAGTAGAACACCGGATCGATCTCGAACCAGCGCGTGGCGCCGCCACTTCGGGGCATCACCCCCACCCGCATGGGGTGCTTCGGGTTCCATACGTAGGGGACGGGCGCGCCCGCCTCGGCGGCTGCCATGTCGAAGGTGATCGGCACGTCGACGATCACCACGTACTTCCCGGTCAGGGCGAAGTCGTGCATCATCGGCGCGTCCGCGACCGGGATCCTGGTGCTCCGTGCCGCGCGGCCGGTCCCGTCGATGACGAGGTGTCGCACATGGTCCCAGGTCGGGTAGTACGCCACCGCGTGCAGTTCGTCCGCCGCCGCGTCGTACTTGGTGTGTGCGGTGAACGCGCCCTTCAGCGTGGAGCGGAAGTCGTAGGGCCGCACCGTGTTCAGCTCGCCGTCCAGTTCGTACGGCAGTGGTCCGCTCTCCTGGAGGGCGAGGATGCGGCCCTTGTACGGGATGACGTGTGTGTTGCAGGCGAAGTCGTCCGGCGGGGCCTGGCCCGGGTACGGCTCACCCAGTTTCCGTGCCACCTGCGAGGAACGCACCCACCGGTTGCGGTACCACTCGGCGCGCCCGCCGCGCAGTCGCACCCCGTGCACCATGCCGTCGCCGAGCATCCAGTGGTGGGCCCGCGGGTCATCGACTCCCAGAGCGTTGGGGCCGGTACGCAGGTAGCGGCCGTCCAGGTCGCGCGGCACCCGGCCGGTCACTTCGAGGCCGAACGCCGTGAGTTCCTCGGTGACCGGCGCGAACGCGCCCTTCAGGAACGGAGTCGACTCCCCTCCCCCGGCTGCCGTGCCCTGGGTGGCGGCCTGCGCCTCGGTGGCGGGGTGACCGGGACCGAAGCCCCCGACGACGCTGCCGGCTGCCGCGATTGCCGCTCCCCGGAGGATCCTTCGGCGTGTGTGACCGCTCATCGCTCTTCCCCGTCCCTGGCCGGTGCCCGGCGTCTCTTCGCCGGTGCTGGGAAAAGCCTGCCGCGCGGCCGACGGCGAGTCAGGTGGCCTGGGCCCCATGTGGGGGTGGTGCCGGCAACACCCCCAACCAGGGCCGCTAGCCCGGAACGTCAGCCGTGTCCCGGCCGGCGGGAACGTCACCCGTGTCGGGGCCGCCGGCCGTCCGCAGTGTCGCGACGGCCGCCAGCCCCGCCGCGATGCCGAAGGTCAGTGCGGCCGGGACGCCGCTGCCGAGCGCCGAGAACCGGTGCACAGGCCCGTACACGCCGGCCGTGTCGTCAATCGTCATGTGCAGCACCTGGCTCGCCAGCAGCCCCAGTACGGTTGCGCAGACCGCGCCCAGAGCCATCGCCGGCACCGTGGCGCGCGTGAGCAGTCCGGGCAGCAGTCGAAGCGCCCACCACACCACGGCCAGCATGAGCACGTCGACGGCCCGGTACAGCAGCCAGTCCCCGAGCCCAGTGCTCGCGGGGGCCGTCCAGCCACCGAGCAGCAGCCACTGGCGCAGCAGGTCGCCGGGCTCGGACAGCATTCCTCCACCGCCGAACGAGGTCTGGATCCAGGCCGCCACCGATTGGTACGAGAGGACCACCAGCGACACCGCGACCACCGCTGTCCCCACGCTCGCGGACAGGTGGGCAGCACGCGGCGGCACACCGCGCCGGGGCAGCGGATCCTCGCCCTTGGCGGTCACACGGGCCACGAGCACCGTGACCACGGCTGTCAACAGCCCTGCGAACACCGTGACCGGGCCGCTCGACGCGATCACACCCGCCAGCGCCGGCAGGACGCGGTAGCTGCCGTGCCCCCTCGACGCGATCAGCCACGGTGCGGAGACGGTCACGGCCAGCGTTCCGGCCACCGGGGCCCAGGCCCACAGCGCGAGCAGCGTGGCCGGCGTACGGCCCTGTGTCGGCGGGATCCTGCGGACCAGGAGCAGCGCACCGGCCAGGAAGAGCACGAAGACCGCCACGAATCTGATCTGCATCGCCGTGCTGTACAGACCGACGTACTGGGCGCCTCCGCCCATCCCCGTGCTTCCGCCGACAGGCTCGCCGGACATCAGCCGCGCCGGGGAGTTGTACGACCAGGGTGCGAGCCAGCGTTCGAGTTCGGTCACGGACTGGGGGTCGAACACGCTGTTGGTGCCGCGCAGTTGCAGTGCCTGCGTGCTCGCCCCCGCCCACCACAGCAGCAGTGTGATGAGCAGGCCTCCGACCAGTGCCGGTATCACCGCGCGCCGATATGTCATGTGTAGTCCCCCGCCTTGGCTCGGCAGCCGCGTGTGCTGCGATGAGCGGAAGAATAAGGGGTGACGATCTCGTACGGCATGCGTCGTGCCGCACTGCCGAAAGCGGGCACCGTGCCACCCGGCCGTCGGCGGTTCCGGCAGAGGAAGCCGCGGGGAGTGCCCGTGCGGGGAGATCCGTTCGGGCATTTCTCCGCTCACGGCGCCGGCACGCAGGCGGATCCCGGCGCTCATCGAACACCTCACGACCGGCCGACGCGCACAACTCAACTTTCTCGCCGCCGAGTTGTCCGCGCCGACCGGTATCCGCGCAACGCCCGTCTACCAGTCCCCCTTCGACCTCCACAGCAGCCAGGCGAAGTAGGGGGCGCCGATCACAGCCGTGACGACACCCACGGGAATCTGGGCCGGCGCGATGACCGTGCGGCCGACCGTGTCGGCGACGACCACCAGCAGGGATCCCAGCAGAGCGGCCACGGGAAGCACCCGCCCGTGACGCTGGCCCACCAACGCCCGTGCGGCGTGCGGCGCGACGAGTCCGACGAAGCCGATCGGGAGGTGCAGTGCGGCCTCGTGCACGACATCGGCGTCGTCGTAGGCAACCGTGAGGCCCGCAGCGACAAGCCCGGCGGCGGCATCGGTAGCCCCGGTGGGAATGTCAGGGTCGGCCACGGCGGGACGACGCGGTGGGGTGTCTTCTCGGTCGAGTGGAGTCACGATCACGAAGAAGGTTAGCCTAACCTAGCCATCATGGAAACCGGCCCCGCCCGACTTCACGGCCCGCGCCCACAGGGCCGTGACGTGGGAACTCCCGTTCCGCACCACGCGTTACGGTGGACGACCTGATCGTTCGAGAAGTGACACGGCGGCCACGCCGTCGTGGGGGGAAGTGAGCAACCATGGCCATGGTGGGCTTGTTCTGGATCGCCGAAGGCGATGTGTACGTGGGCGCGAAGCCGTCCGGCCTGGCTCCTGGGGTACGCCTGACCCCCGAGGGCGTGGTGGGCCTCGGCGACAGACAGTCCGGCCTCCACCTGTGGGAGGACGTGACCGCCCTGACGGTGGCGGACGTCCCCGTGAAGTCCCTGATGCGGCGGGTCGGCGTGGTCAAGGACCTTGCCCTGAGCGCGGTGACGGAGCTGGCGCTGCCCGTGAGCTCCGGACGCCTCGACGACGCCCCGCCGCTGATGACCGTGCACGTCGAATCAGGGGGCGGCGAGCACGAGTTGGCGGCCTACGTCGCCGCGGCCGTCGGCTACTCCCAGGCCGAGGTCGACCTCTCCCTCGCCGCGCTGTCCCGCCTCACGCAGGGCGCCGCGACGATGGAGACGACGCTGGCGGCGATGTCGGCGTGGGGTCGCGCGTGGGAGGGCGGGTCGCCCAGGAGCGGAGAGCGGGAGGCGCTGTTGCGGGAGTGGGCGGCCTAGAGTCTCCGACTCGTACCGCACGCAGGCATAGTTGGCCGGCCGGCCGCCGCTCGTCGGCGTCCGGCCGGTGATCCCTCCCTTACGCAGTCACATACGGCATACCGCTTCGGCGCAGCTGGACCGGACGGCTCGGTTGCCGCGCTCCCGCTCGGCGCTCACACGGTCGCCCCCTGCTCCGTACCCTCGCCCCGCGTGTGCTCGGTGAAGCGGCCGATCGACTCGGCGACGACGATCGGTTTGTCGATGCCGTCCGCCTCGATGGTCATCTGCGTCACGACGTTGACCTGGCCGGGCTTCACCACGTCGACCGACAGGAACGTCCCGCGCATCCGGATGCGCGAGTTGACCGGCAGCGGATGGATGAACCGGACCTTGTTGTAACCGTAGTTGTGGCTGTGGGCGAATCCGTCGAACGCCATCAGCTCCTCCATGAAGCGCGGACCGCGCGACAGGCTGTACAGGCCGTGCGCGATGGTCGACCCGAACGGGCTCCGCGCCGCACGCTCGGGGTCGACATGGATCCACTGGTGATCGCCGGTGAGGTCGGCGAAGGCGTCGATCCGTTCCTGTGTCACGGTGTGCCACTGGGTCGGGCCGATCTCGGTGCCGATGAGGTTCACCAGATCTTCGACGGTCGTCGGGCGCAGCTGTGCCGCGGTCTCGGTCATGGCAGCTCCTGGAATCCGGGGACGCCGACGACGGTATTCGAAGATGAATCCGGCTTCAATATCTGGTCCGGATCACTTCACTCCTTGACGTCACCCGCCGCAGACGGCACGCTCGGTAGGACTTGAATCCGACGTCAATACCGACATGGGCACCTCCACAGACTCACGGGACCGCACCACTCGTCCGTAGGCACAGCCCTCAGCGCCGTTCCCCCGCACTGCGGTCACCCACCCTCATGTCGCACGGCTCAACAGACACCTGGAGCACCCTTGAGGCAAGCCGTCATCGTTTCGACCGCCCGCACCCCCATCGCCAAGGCCTACCGCGGCGCCTACAACGACACTCAGCCGCAGGAACTCACGGCCCATGTGCTCGCGGCTGCCGCCGAGCGCGCCGGCCTGGAGGGCGGCGAGATCGAGGACGTGGTCATCGGCGTCGCCGCACAGCAGGGCGCCAGCGGTTTCAACCTGGCACGGCAGGCGATTCTGCGTGCCGGGATACCCGACTCCGTGCCCGGCATGACGATCGACCGGCAGTGCTCGTCGGGGCTCATGGCCATCGCCACGGCGGCGAAGCAGATCGTCCACGACGGCATGCAGATCGCCGTGGGCGGTGGCGCGGAGTCCATCTCGCTCGTACAGAACGAACACGCCAACTCCTATCGCGCGCAGGACCCTTGGCTCACCGAGCACCGCCCGGACCTCTACTTCCCGATGCTCAGGACCGCCGAGATCGTCGCGGAGCGGTACGGAATCAGCCGTGAGCGGCAGGACGCGTTCGCGCTGCTGTCCCAGACGCGGACGGCCGCCGCGCAGGAGGCGGGCCGGTTCGACGCGGAGATCGTGCCACTGGACACGACCCAGCTCGTACAGGACAAGGCGACCGGCGAGGTGCGCCGGGAGCAGGTCACGCTCACCGCCGACGAGGGCAATCGGCCCGGCACGACCCTTGACGGTCTCGGCACGTTGAAGGCGGTACTGCCGGACGGCGCCGCGGGACCGGTCTCGACGGTGACGGCCGGCAATTCGTCCCAGCTCTCGGACGGGGCGTCGGCTTCGGTCCTGATGGAGGCCGCGGAGGCCGAGCGGCGCGGGCTCGAGCCGCTCGGGGCGTACCGCGGCATGGCCGTGGCCGGGTGCGGGCCCGAGGAGATGGGCATCGGGCCCGTGTTCGCGATCCCCAAGCTCCTCAAGGAGCACGGGCTTTCGGTCGACGACATCGGCCTGTGGGAACTCAACGAGGCGTTCGCCTCCCAGGCGGTGCACTGCCGGGACGCGCTCGGCATCGATCCCGACCGGTGCAATGTCGACGGTGGCGCGATCGCGGTCGGCCATCCGTACGGCATGACCGGGGCTCGCCTGGTCGGCCACGCGCTCGTGGAGGGACGGCGGCGCGGTGTCCGCCATGTGGTGATCACCATGTGCATCGGCGGCGGGATGGGGGCCGCCGGGCTCTTCGAGGTGCTCTGACGGGCCCGAGCCCGACCGGTTCTGAACGGCTCCGGTGCCCGTGCCGCCTGCCACGGGCACCGGAGCCGTCAGCACGTGCGGACCACTGCGCGGCCGGCACGATCGCGCGTGTCTACAGCGCGCCCTTCTCCGCGTCTCCTGCCGCGAGCGCGTCGAAGACGGCCACATCCGCCGGCCCCTCCAGCGCGTCCTTCAGCGCGCGTCCGATCCCCGCGAGCGCGGCGCCCTTGCCGTGAGTGTGGAGCGCTTCCTTGGACTCCCACTTCTCGACCATGACGAAGTGGCCGGTGGTGCCGGTCTTGCGGTGCAGGGCCCAGCGGGCACACCCCAGCTCCGCGTGCACATCGGCCGCGGCGTCTCGCAGTGTCTTCTCGACGAGTTCCTCCTGACCGGGCTTGGCGATCATGGTGGCGATGACGACATATGACATGGGGTGCGTCTCCTTGAGTCGGGCGAGGGGCCGGCGGGCATGGCGCCGTGTCAGAGGCCGTAGTGGGTGGCCAGTGCCCAGGCCTGGTCGACCATCTGGTCGATGTAGGCGGTGCTGGGCGGGCCGCCCTGCGCGGCGTTGCGTGGCTCGTCGAGAGCACGACGTAGTACGCCTTCGCCGATGACCGCCACCTTCCACACGGCGAGCACGTGCCAGAAGGCGAGCTCCGGCCCGATGTCGCGGCCGCTCGATCCGGCATAGCTCTCGACGAGTTCGTCGCGTCGGGCGAAGCCGTCCAGTGCCGTGACGCCGAGGGCGGGGCGATCCGCCGGGACTTCGCCGGGCTCGGGCCAGTAGGCGAGCAGGGTGCCCAGGTCGGCCATCGGATCGCCGAGCGTCGACAGCTCCCAGTCGAGCGCGGCACGCACGGTGCCGGTGTCCGGCGAGCAGATCACGTTGCGGACGTGCAGGTCTCCGTGCACCAGGACGAGGCTCTGCCGCTCGGGAACGCGTCGGCGCAGCAGCTCGGTGAGCCGGTCGAGGGCGGGCAGGTCGCGGGTGCGGCTCTGTTCCCACTGCCGGGACCACCGTTTCAACTGCCTTTCGGCGTACGGCCGGTGGCTGGCGAGGTCGTGCAGGCCGGTCTTCTCCAGGTCCACCGCGTGGATCGCGGCGAGGGTCCGTGTCAGCGACGGCCCCACACCCGCACGTACCGGAGTGGGCAGGGCCTCGGCCACGTCCGGGCCGTCGAGCACGATCCCCTCGACGTGCTCCATCACCAGATGGTGCACGCCGTCGTCGTCACACAGGCCGACCACGGCGGGTACGGGGACCTGGGTGCCGGTGAGTGCCGCCAGGATGCGGTGTTCACGCCCGATGTCGTGGGCGGTGGGAAGCAGGGTGCCGAGCGGCGGACGGCGGACCACCCAGCAGTTGCCGTCGGCATCGTCGACACGGTAGGTGAGGTTGCTCTGACCGAGGCCGATGCGCCGGGCGGTGAGTGGACCGGTCACGCGCTCGCCCCGCTCGCCCAGCCACCGGGCTAGCGCGCCGAGGTCGGTGCCCGCCGGCGCCCCGGCGCGGGCGTCGGCGGACCTCATACGGCGACCGGGCCGTGGGACAGCTCGAACACGAATCCTCCAACGGTCATGTCTCTTACGGTTTCACCGACGGCCGCCCGGCGCGAGGTCCACGCGAGATCCGCTCTCCTCAGGCACGGGCGGTGCGCGGCAACGATGTGCTGCGTGCGGTCACTTCACCGCATCCTGATAGCGCCGCATGCCGCGCAGCCACCGGTCGTAGTCGCTGCCCTTGTGGCGGTAGAAGTCGAGTACCTGCGGGTGCGGAAGGACGAGGAACCGTTCATCGCCGACCGCCTCCATCACGTGGTCGGCGACGTCGAGCGGCCGCAGCAGCTCGCCGGAGTCCAACACGGCGCGTGCCGCTGCTCGTTCGACCGGATCGTCCGACCGGGTGCCGGACATGAGCAGCTCGGTCTCGACCCCTTGCGGGCACAGGCAGCTCACCCGCACCCCACTGTCCCCGTACGTCACCGAGAGCCACTCGGCGAACGCCACCGCGCCGTGCTTGCTGACGGAGTACGTCGCGGAGCCGATCTGTGTGAGCAGCCCGGCGGCCGAGGCCGTACTGAAGAAGTAGCCGGCGCCGCGCTCGACCCAGCGTGGCACCAGCAGCTTCGCGGCACGCACGTGCGCCATCACATTGACGTCGAGCGACCGGCTCCACTCCTCCTCGCTCGCGTCGAGCCCCGCGCCACCGCCGACACCGGCGTTCGCGAAGTACAGGTCGACCGGTCCGAACCGCTCCTCGGCCGCATCGACGATCCGCTCCAGATCCGCCGTCGACGCGGCATTGCCCGCCACTCCCCCGACCCGCTCGCCGTGCGATCCGGCCAGCAGCTTGACCGTCGCCTCCAGGCGATCGGCGTCGAGGTCGGTCAGCAGAACGCCTTGAGCGCCGTGTTCCAGGAGGCGCTGGGCGATGGCGGCACCGATGCCGCCCGCCGCTCCCGTGACGATCGCGACTTTCCCGTTGATCTGCACGAACTCTCCCGTTCAGTTGCTGGACCCGGCACTTCTCAGGCTCCTGCACCGTAGATGAATCCGGCGTCACCTTCAATGGCCGTCGCCACGCGCGGCCCGACCTGCTCGGAGCGCACCTCAGCCCTTCAGTCGCGCCGCGGCCCATGGCATCAACTCCGTTGCCAGGGACCGGCTCCAGGGCCGCACCAGGTCACGCAGCTCGGCGCAGCCGTCCCGTCCCAGGGCGGTGTAGGGCGCGGCGGCCAACCGGTCCGTGACCTCCTCCACAGCCGATCGCCGCTCCTTCCCCTCCGCGGTGAGCGTCGGCTCGGGCCCGCTCGTGAGCCACCCTCGCGTACGCAGCCCCTCCACCGCCCCGGTCCATTCAGCTGTCGACCAGGAGCGCGTCGTCCGCAGGGCCTCGGCCCCCACCGGCCCGGCCGCGGCATGCGTGACCAGCGCCTCGATGCCGCTCAGCCCGGCGTCCAGAAGCGCCGTCACATGGCCGTCTCCCCGGAATTCGCGCAGCAGTGTCTGGGCGTGCCACAGCACCAGATGCGGCTCGTCGGGCCAGGGCAGTGCGGCGTGCGCGGCGAACAGGGGTCGGCCGTGCAGGTGCGCCGACGTGGATTCCGCGGCCCGCCGGCCCAGCTCCGCAGCCCGCCGAAGCTCGTCCGACGCGAGAACCCCGGCCCCGAGGATTCTGCGCAGCGTCGCGTCGATGCCGGTCAGCCGTGCGGCGAGGAATTTCTCGGGCGGTGCGGTCCGCCAGGCGGCGGGAAGCGCTGACCGTACGGCCTTCGGGTTGAAGTTGTAGAAGGTGGCGATCACGACGTCCGGTGCGACCGGGCCCAGGGCCGCCGCACGGGAGGCGAAGTATCCGGGCCCGCCGTCCACTCCCAGAGCCGCGTAGGCGGCGTGTGCCTCGGGCGAGAAGTAGACCGCGCCGTGGTAGGGCTCGAGCGTCTGCCAGGTCTCGCGGGCGTAGGCCGGCGCGTGTGTCGTCGTCATGCGTGTGTCCCGTCACTGGTTCGAGGCGTTCCAGGAGGCGCGGTCGCCCGGTCCCGCCGTGTCGGCTCCGGCGCTTGCGCCGTGCCCGCGTCCGTCTTCAGCAGGGCCGGATCGATGGCGCGCTTGAGGATCTTCCCGGTCGCACCCTTCGGCAGCTCGTCCACGACGGCGACCAGATGGGGCACCTTGTAGGCGGAGAGGCGCTCCTTGGCCCAGGCGCGCAGTTCGGTCGCGCCGAGGCGGGCGCCGGGCCGTATCGCGATGACGGCCGCGACCTCTTCGCCGTAGAACTCGTCGGGGACTCCTATGACGGCCGCTTCGACGATGTCGGGGTGTTCGTACAGGACCTCCTCGACCTCGCGTGGATAGACGTTGTAGCCACCGCGGATGACGAGATCCTTCTTGCGGTCGACGATGCGCAGGTCCCCGTCGTCGTCCGTGGCCCCGAGGTCGCCGGTGCGCAGCCACCCGTCGCGCAGGGCCTCGGCGGTGGCATCGGGCCGGTTCCAGTAGCCCTTCATCACGACGGGGCCCTTGATGTGCACCTCGCCGACCTGGCCGGGCGGCAGTTCATGACCGTCGTCGTCCCGTACGGAGATGGCGCAGCCGGGCAGGGCCCGTCCCACGTGTCCCGGCTTCGCCGGTCGGCCCACGAGGTGGCAGGTGGCGGCGCCGGTGGTCTCGGTGAGGCCGTATCCCTCGACGATGGTGCAGCCGAACCGCTCCTCGAAGGCGCGCATCACCTCCACCGGCAGTGAGGCGCCGCCGGAGGACGCGAGGCGCAGGCCGGTGAAGTCGGCACCTGTGTCGTCGGCGGTGCGCAGAAGGGCGTTCCACATGGTGGGTACGCCCGCGATGAAGGTGGGGTGGTCGCGGCGGATCACGGCCAGCATGGTCGACGGGTGGAAGCGCTCGAGGAGGGTGAGGCTGCCGCCGGCGCGCATCGTGGTGGCCATCACGCATGCCTGGCCGAAAACGTGGAACAGGGGCAGGCCGGTCACGGCGCAGTCGTCGGCGGTGATGGAGTGCACGTCGCAGAAGACCGCCGCGCAGGCATTGAGATTGCCGTGGGTGAGCTGGGCTCCTTTGGGCCGGCCCGTGGTGCCGGAGGTGTAGAGGAGAGCCGCTGTGTCGTCGCCCTCGCGCGGGTGCGGATCGGGGATCGCGGGGGCTTCGGTCGGCCCCGTTTCGGTGAGACCGGGGCGCAACTCCCAGTACGGCAGGGACAGTTCGTCCGCTGCCTGCTGGGGCGCCGGGGTGATCGCGTGCCAGCCCAGCACGAGCGACACCTCGGCATCGCCCGCTATGTACGCCAACTCCCTGTGCGGGGCCATGGTGTTGGCGGTGACGGCGATGGCTCCGGCGGCGAGGATCCCGTAGTAGGCGAAGGCGAACTCGGGCACGGAGGGCGCGACGAGCAGGACTCTGTCGCCGGGGCCCACTCCCTGCTCCCTCAGGCGGCCCGCGACGGCGGCGGCGCGCTCGCGCAGCCGGCCGTAGGTCCATTCCTCGCCCTCCTCCCCACGAAGGGCGACGCGGTCGGGCGTCGACGCGGCATGGTTCCAGACTGGTGCGGCAGCGTTGGTCATGCGGGGCGGCCTTCCGTGCTCACTTGGGGTCGAGGGGGCGGAACGCGGGCGCGCGGCCCTCCAGATAGCTGGCGACGCCCTCGGTGGCGTCGGGCCGGCGGAAGGCCTCCGGCATGAGCGCGTCCGCCGCGTCGGCGGCCGTGACGAAGTCGGTGTCGAGCGCTTCGATCACCTGCCGCTTCATGATGCTCATGGATACGGGTGAGGACCACGTGGCCAGTTCGGTGGCGTAGTCGACCGCGGCGTCCAGGAGCCGGTCCGCCTCGACGACCTTGTTGACCAGACCCATCTCGTGGGCCTCCGTACCGCGCACCACCCGCGCGGAGAGCAGCAGGTCCATGGCCCGGCTCTGGCCGATGAGGCGTGGCAGCAGCCAGGCGATGCCGTACTCGGCGATCAGGCCGCGGCGCGCGAACGCCGTCGTGAACTTGGCGTCGGGTGTGCTCAAGCGGATGTCGCAGTAAAGGGCCTCGACGAGGCCGAGTCCGGCCGCGGCCCCGTTGACGGCCGCGATGAGCGGCTTGCGCAGTGTCAGCGGGAACCATCGCGGGCGCTCCCTCTTCGGCACCGGGCCATCCATCGACTCAGCCGTCGCACCGGCCTGCCGCAGGTCGTCCATGTCGGCCCCCGCGCAGAAACCGCGGCCCGCTCCGGTCAGGACGATCGCCCGCACGCCGGGGTCCGCCTCGGCTTCGTCGAGCAGTTCGAAGTAGCGTGCTTCCAGCTCGTCGGTCCAGGCGTTGAGACGGTCCGGGCGGTTGAGCGTCAGTACGAGCACGGGCCCGTGTCGTTCCGACAGAACTGTCGACCGGGCTGTTCGGATACTTACGGTCACCGTCGTGGTCTCCTCTTCGGCCGGCCCTGACCTGCCTCATGTATATTTGAACCCAACGTCAAGTTCAACACCTACAACACGCCCCTTACCGGCGTGAGTTCCTTGCGCCGGCGCAGCATGCGAACGACAGGAGCCCTGAGCACATGACGACACACATGCCGATCACCGACTGGGAACGCGTCGCGGCGCGGGATGTCACGACCAACGGCATCTCCCTGCGCGTCTTCGAGCACGGCGAGGGACGGCCGGACAGGCCCCCCGTGGTCCTGTGCCACGGCTTTCCCGAGCTGGCCTTCTCCTGGCGGCACCAGGTCCTCGCGCTCGCCGAGGCGGGATATCGCGTCCTGGTTCCCGACATGCGCGGATACGGCGGCAGCTCGCGCCCCGGCGATGTCGACGCGTACGACATCCTGACGCTCTGCGCCGACCTGGCCGGGCTCCTCGACGACGTCGGCGCGGACGACGCCGTCTTCGTCGGGCACGACTGGGGCGCCTCCGTGGTGTGGAACATGGCCGTGATCCACCCCGCGCGGGTACGCGCGGTGGTCGGCATGAGCGTGCCGGCGACGCCGCGCGCCCCGGCCCCGCCGCTGCCCATTCTGCGCTCACGCAACGGCGACGACTTCTACATCGTGTGGTTCCAGGAGCCGGGCGTCGCCGACCGGGCACTGAGCCAGAACGTCCGCAGGACCCTCGTCACGAGGGAGATCTACTCGGCCGAGTGGGCCGCGAGGCCCGACGAGCAGCTGCCGCCCCCGCGATGGCTGGGCGACGAGGAACTCACCTACTACGTCAAGACGTTCGAGGAGACCGGCTTCACCGGCGGCCTCAACTACTACCGCAACCTCGATCGCAACTGGACGCTGACCGAGCACCTGGACGGCCGCCTCATCGCACAGCCGTCGCTGTTCGTCACCGGGTCGAAGGACCCCGTCGGGAAGTTCATGCCCGCGCACGGACTCGACCGGGTGCTCACCGACCTGCGCGGACACGTCGTCCTGGACGGCGCCGGCCACTGGATCCAGCAGGAGCGGCCCGAGGAAGTGAACGCCGCGCTTCTCGAGTTCCTCTCCACCCTCGGCTGATACCATCCGCTGCCACCGGTGAAGTACGTGATCGAACGAGAGTGGACGGACCTCAGTGGCTGCCCAGGCCCCGGCCGCAGACGGCGGCCAGAAACAACCCATCACGCCACGCAGCGCGCGCGGTGTCAGGACACGCAACGCGCTGATCACCGCCGCCCGCGAGGTGTTCGAACGCGACGGATATCTGGACGCCCGGATCACGGACATCTCCAAGGCGGCCCACGTCGCCTCCGGGTCCTTCTACACGTACTTCAACAGCAAGGAAGAGATCTTCCAGGCGCTCGTCGAGCAGGTGCAGGAGGAGATGCTCCACCCGCACCTGCGCGAGCGCACCGGGATCACCGACACCCGGCAGCTCATCGACGCGTCGAACCGCGAGTACCTGCGTGCGTACAAGAAGAACGCGCGCCTCATGGCACTGTTCGAGCAAGTGGCCCAGATCGACGAGAAGTTCATGGCACTGCGCATCGAGCGCGGCAACGCCTTCGCGCGCCGTAACGCCAAGCTGATCCAGGCGCTGCAGGAGAACGGCGAAGCCGACACGAGCCTGGATCCCCTGGTCACGGCGCACGCCCTGTCCGTCATGGTGAGCCGCATGGCCTACATGGTGTTCGTGTTGGGCCAGCGCATCCCGTTCGAGCGACTCGTCACGACGCTCAACAAGATCTGGGAGAACGGCCTCCAGCTCACGGCCTCCGAACCGGAGAGCTGACGGCTCCGGGGCCACCACCTGCGGGACGACCGGATCAGAGGAAAGAGGACAGCCCGTCGAGGAACCTGTCCACGTCCTCGGCGGAGTTGTACGGCGCCAGACCCACTCGCAGGGCGGGGTTCTCCCACTTCAGGGCGGAGAAGGTCTCGTAGGCGTAGAACGAACCGGCGGGGGCCAGGACGTCGCGGGCGGCCAGATGGACCTGGGCCTCGCGGGCGTCACGGCCTTCGACGGTCATCAGGAGGGTCGGGGTGCGGTCGGCCGCCTTCGAGTGCAGGGTGACGGCGTCGCCCAGTGCGCGCAGCCCCGTCTCCAGCCTCGTACGCAGCGCCTTCTCGTGCTCGTGGAGGGAGCCCAGCGAATGTGCGAGCCGCTCCCTGCGTGTGGCCTCCGTGCCCGGGTCCATCGCCGCGAGGAAGTCCACGGCGGCGGTGGCCCCCGCCAGCATTTCGTAGGGCAGCGTGCCGAACTCGAAGCGCTCCGGCACCGTGTCGGGGGAAGGCGCGAGCTTGTCGGGGTGGACGGTCTCGAGGAGCTCGGGAGCCGCCGCGAGCACGCCGCAGTGCGGTCCGAGGAACTTGTACGGGGAGCAGACGAAGAAGTCCGCGCCCAGCGCGGGCACGTCGACCAGGTGGTGGGCGGCGTAGTGCACCCCGTCCACGTACACCAGAGCGCCGACCTCGTGCGCCCGGTCGGCGATGTGGCGCAGGGGCGGCTTGGTGCCGAGTACGTTCGAGGCCGCCGTGACCGCGACAAGCCGTGTCCGGGGCGACAGCGCCCGCTCGAACGAATCGAGGTCGAGCTCCATGCTCTCGCTGTCGATCTCGATCCAGCGGACCGTCACTCCGGCGCGCTCGGCGGCCTGGACCCATGGGCGCACGTTGGAGTCGTGATCCAGGCGACTGACGACGATCTCGTCCCTCGCCTTCCATCCCTTGGCGAGGTGACGGGAGAAGTCGTACGTCAGCTGAGTGGCGCTGCGCCCGTGGACGACACCCTCGGCAGGCACGTTGAGCAGGTCGGCGTAGGCGTCCCGGAAGTCCGTCACGGCGCGCTCGGCGTTGAGCTCGGAGCGGCTGACAAGCCCCCGGTTGGACAGAGGGCCGGTCATCGTCGCGACGATGGCATCGGCGACAGGACGCGGGGTCTGCGTCCCGCCGGGACCGTCGAAGAAGGCAAGGCCGTGGTCCAGGGACGGGAAATGGGCCCGGAGAGCGTTCAGGTCGATGGCCAAGGCCTCGGCTTTCTGAAGATTTTCTGGAGACGGGGAATGTCATGACAGACCAGCTGCACCGGTCGGCGGCGCACGGGAGGGCGCGTCCAACCGCTGGTGGGGTCACTCTGGCACCGGCAGCCGCACACGTAAAGCGATGCAGGACTCGTGCGACGGGCCGGCCCGAACACACCCGCGCGGCAGCGGTCCGCCTGACGCGCGGGACCAGTTACGGCGCCACGGCGGGCCGAGGAGCCGCCGTGGCGCCGTAATCGAAGGAGGTGACCGCAGCGTGCGGCCTGCCTAGGAAGCCGTCAACGCGCGGCTATGCACAAGCGACTGCTACGGACGATGCCGGCACACCTCACGTATGCCCCGGACCGCCACTGCCGAACGAGCCGCTCGATCCCGGGGACCATGTCGGGGGCTTCTGATTCTTGCTGAGCTTGCCGCCGCCATGGTGGAGTTCGTACGGCATGAGCCGCTCGCTCTCGTCCTTGGCCACTGGGACCTCATCCGGCTCCCGCATCTCCCGGATCTCGTGGACTGCCCCGCCTGCGGGCAGACGGGGCTGCTCATCGGGCCTGGGTGGCCTGAGCTCCAGCCTGCGCACTCGCATGCCGATCTGGACGGCCCACACCAGCGCTCCCGCGATGAAGCCGCCGGCGATGAAAGCGGAGACAGCGGCGACCACCGTGTTCGCCGCGGCTATTTCGAGGTAAGCCGAGTTCATGATCGCCGAGCACCCCCTGCTCCTGACCTGTTCTCCGGCGCGCGCCACACCACCGGATCGCCTCGGGTCACGCCAGATGACGACGCTGGGAATCGTGCGCGAAAGGTGCGTCCTGCGCGTACCCGTTCCTTTCGTCTCGATTATCCGTCGACACAGCGGTGAAATCGAGCCGAGCCCGGTCGGACCGTCGAGGTGCCGACCGGGCTGTAATTAGCTCGTACACAGAGCTAAAGTTATTTCATGGCCACGGATGAGCTGGCGGATTCCTTCGCCGACGTACTCGCCGCCGTGCAACGCCTGTCCCGGCGCAGGCTTCGGCACGGCCTGAGCGCGCCCCCGTTGCGCGGTGCCCAGATAGAGCTGCTGCGCCTGGTGGTCGCCCGGCCCGGAATCGGTGTGTCGGCCGCCGCGCGAGACCTGCGGCTCGCCGGGAACTCGGTGTCCACGCTCGTCAATCAGCTGGTCAAGGCCGGCCTTCTGCGCCGTGAGACGGACCCCTCGGACCGCAGGTCGGCGCTGCTGTACGCGACCCCGGCCGCCGCGGCCCGGCTGAGCGATTGGCAGGTCCGCCGGGGCACATTGATGCGGGAGCAACTGGCGGTGCTCGACCCGGCCGACCGGGCCGCGCTCGCCGCGGCGCTGCCGGCCCTGCGCAAGCTCGCCGACAACCTGCACGAGGACCGCATGCCCGTCATCCGCACAGAAGGCGAAACGACCTACGCAGTTCAGGAAGAACCGGGAGGCGCACTGGCATGAGCGAGGACCCCGCGGTCTGCTGCCGCGGACTGGAGTACGCGTTCGGCGAGACCCGGGCCGTGGACGGCCTCGATCTCACGGTCGGGCCGGGCGAGGTCTTCGGGCTGCTCGGCCCCAACGGCGCCGGCAAGACCACCGCGATCCGCTGCATCACCACGCTTCTGCCGGTGTCACGCGGCCGCGTATCCGTGTTCGGGCACGACGCGGCGACCGAGCGGATGGCGGTCCGCAGGCTGCTCGGATACGTGCCGCAACAGCTGTCCGCCGACTCCGGCCTGACCGGGCGGGAGAACGTGACGCTGTTCGCCCGCGTCTTCGACGTCTCCCGGCGCGAACGGGCCCGCCGGGTGGCCCAGGCACTCGCCGCGGTCGACCTCACGGACGTCGCGGACCGGCTCGCCAAGACCTACTCGGGCGGCATGGTGCGACGGCTGGAACTCGCCCAGGCACTGGTGAGCGCCCCCCGCCTGCTGATCCTCGACGAACCCACCATCGGCCTCGACCCGATCGCCCGGACGAGCGTGTGGGAGCACATCAACGCGGTCCGCCGCGCCACGGGCATGACCGTCCTGGTCACGACCCACTACATGGACGAGGCCGACCAGTACTGCGACCGGGTCGCGCTCATGCACCGCGGGCGCGTGCGCGCGCTCGGTACCTCCGACGGGCTCCGCCGCGATCTGCACGAGCAGCGTGGGCACGCCGGATCCGATGAGCCCTGGCCGACCTTGGAGGACGTCTTCCGTGACGTCGCCGGCCGCGGGCTCGGCAGTGATGGTGACGAAGGTGGTGACTTCCGCGATGTCCGCAGCACCCGCCGCACCGCGTCAAGGCTCGGCTGACCCGGCCGAGTTCGATCTGCTCGTCACCCCGCCCACGGCCCGTACCGGATGGCGCGTGGCGCCCGCCCGCGTCGTCGCCCTGTGCGCCGTCGAACTCCAAAAGCTCCGGCACGACCGTTCCGAGTTGTACACCCGAGCGGTCCAACCTGCCCTGTGGCTGCTGGTGTTCGGCGAGACCTTCACCCGGATCAAGGCGATCCCGACCCACGGCATTCCCTATATCGACTACCTCGCGCCGGGCATCATCGCCCAGTCCGCGATGTTCATCGCCATCTTCTACGGCATCATGATCATCTGGGAGCGGGACGCCGGCATTCTGACCAAGCTCCTCGTCACGCCCACCCCGCGCGCGGCACTCATCACGGGCAAGGCCTTCGCCGCCGGGGTCAAGGCACTGATCCAGGCCGTCGTCGTGATCGTCATCGCGGCACTCCTCGGCGTCGCCCTGACCTGGAACCCGCTGCGCCTTCTCGGCGTGGCCGTCGCGGTGGTGCTCGGCTCGGCGTTCTTCTCCTGCCTGTCGATGACCATCGCCGGCATCGTCCTCACCCGGGACCGCCTGATGGGCATCGGTCAGGCCATCACCATGCCGCTCTTCTTCGCGTCCAACGCCCTCTACCCGGTCGCGCTCATGCCGGGCTGGCTCCAGGCGATCAGCCGGGTCAACCCGCTCACCTATCAAGTCGACGCGCTGCGCGGCCTGTTGCTGGGCACACCGTCACATCTGCCCCTGGACTACGCCGTACTCGCGGTGGCCGCCGCGCTCGGCATCGTGGCCGCCTCCTCGCTGCTGCCCCGGCTGGCCAGGTAGTCCGACGGCGGCGCCCGCGCGGGGACCGGGCCGTGCGGGCCGGTACCCGGCGGGCGGAATCGATGCTTGCGCCGTAACGTCGAAATATGTCTGTGAATCTCGTAGTGCTTGGCAAGGCGGGGCAGACCTCGGAGCACGAAGGCGAGGTGCTGCACTTCGTCGACGACAAGGAAGGCCAGTTCTCGTACTCGATCGACGCCGGCGCGCTGCTCGTATGGAAGGCAGATCCCACTGCCACGAGGGTCGAGGTGGCCTACGCCCCCCACGCGTGGATCAAGGCCAGCGGGACACGCAAGGACAGTTGACCAGCGGGCCGACCCGGATGTGGTGAGCGCACGTCCGGGCTCTCGGCGCGCCCCGGCCTCTTGGCGTCCACTCCCTTCCGCACGCCACCTATTCCTGATAGGAACACTCCTAACAGGCATAGCGGCAACGGTGCTGAAGTGAGGGAACCCTGGCATGCTCCGACTTGGAATGATGGCGCCGTTCACCGACGGCCTGATCACCTCGGGTGGCTTCCTCCGCGACCTCGCGGGCACGCTCGAAGAGTGCGGCGTCGAGTCACTGTGGACGGTCGAGCACGTCGCCGTCGCCGAACGGTACGAACCGCTCTATCCGTACTCCAACGACGGCCGAATACCGGGCAGTTCGGGCGCGGTACCCATGCCCGACCCACTGGAGACCATCGCCTTCCTCGCCGGAGCGTCGAGCTCCCTGCGGTTCGGTACGGCGATGGTCGTCGCCCCACTGCACAGCCCGGTGGTCCTGGCCAAACGCGCCGCGACGATCGACCGGCACTCCGACGGGCGGCTGATGCTGGGCCTCGGCATCGGCTGGCAGAAGGAGGAGTACGCCGCCGTCGGCGTGCCCTACAAGGATCGGGGACGGCGGCTCGAGGAGTGTGTCGGCGCGATGCGCGCGCTGTGGGGCAGCGGCCCCGCCTCGTACCAGGGGCGGCACGTCTCCTTCGACGGTCTGCACTCGCTGCCGCGCCCTGCCGGCGGGGCCGTGCCCGTGGTACTGGGCGGGAACAGCGATCCCGCCGTCCGCCGCGCGGGCCGGATCGGCGACGGCTGGTTCCCCTACACGATCACTCCCGAGGACTTCGCGCGCCAGGCCGGTCTGCTGCGCGAGGCCGCGCGCGGGGAGGGCCGGCCGCAGGACGCCGTGGAGATCACGGTGTGGCCGGGCTCCTGCGACCGTGAGCGGGCCGGGGATCCCTCATGGGTACGGGGCTTCGTCGACGCGGGCGCGACGCGCCTTGTCATCGCTCCGCATATCCGCGGCTCGGACGGCCTTTCGGGCCCACGGGGTCTGGACGCCTTGCGGGAACAGATCGACCGCTACCGGGCCGAGGTACTGGAGAAGCTGTCATGAGCGGGGTCCAGGTACTCGACGTCGTCCTCCTCGCGGGCGATGACGTCGACGAGTGGCTGCGCCGCTGGCGCGCGGAGTATCTGCCGGGTGCCGTGGACCGGGGCATGGCCGAGGAGCGTCTCTGGCGCGCCTGGACGGGGCCGGACACAGTGGCGGTCCGGATCCTGTGGTCACTGCCGGACAGCGGTGCGTTCTTCGCCGCGCGCGCCGCGGCCGGCGCCGACCCTCGGGTCGCGGCGTTCTGGGCGTACACGGACGAGATCGCGAAGGACCGCGATCGTCATGTGCTGGAGCCGGTGACCGATGTCCGCGAGGAGGTGGCGTCGTCATGACCCGCTGGGTGACTCTGTTGCCGGACGACGACACCGACGCGTACACCAAGGCCGCCGCGGGGCCCGGCGTCCTCGGCGGCTCCGCGGCGGCGGATCTGCCAGGCAGTTTCGGCGGCACCGGCGCCACATGGGACGTGACAGCGAAGCGGACGCCGGCCGCCATCGCCTCTGAGGCCGGGCTGCCGGAGCCCCTCGACACGGTCGCTCTCGCGCCGGTGCGCGGGGCGTACGTGCCCCTGCGCGGCCCGCGCGTGAAACGCACCCTGCTGCTCGCGGTGCGCCCCGGCACACCCGGCGCTCTCGTCGGGCAGTTGGAAGCGGATCTCATGGCGATGCCCGAGCACATCTCCACCATCCGCTCCTGGTCTCTGAGCAGGGTGGACCAGACGCTCACGCCCTCCCGATGGACCCACGTCTGGGAGCAGGAGTACGCGGACGTGCAGGGGTTGACCGGCGAGTATCTCGGTCACCCCTTCCACTGGACGTGCGTGGACCGGTGGTTCGACGGCGAGATTCCGGGCGCCGGGATCGTGGAGCCTCGCCTGGTCCACGTCTTCCGCTGGAGCCGGGAGCCGGTCCTGACCTCCCGCTGAGGCCAGGACCTTGGCAGTAGGGGCCTCAGCCGGCGACGTAGGCGATGAGCTTGGCCATGTTGCCGGTGTAGGCGGAGGTCGTGATGCCCTCGGCGCTGTCGTGCGGCTGGTACGGCGGCTCGGCGGGCGGTGTGGCCGGGTCGTACGGCGAGGTGTCGTACAGGTCGCCCACGTGTTTGCTCATGTAGGCCACGCCCTCGTACGGCGTGGCCGGTGCCGGGCCGAGGTACGGGTTGGTGGTGGTGCCGATCGGGGTGATCCAGTGATCCTTAGTGCCGAGGGCGTCCACAAGGGCGCTCGCCTGGTCCTCGGTCACGCCGGGCAGGGCCGGGTCGGCACCTCGGAACAGGTCGGTGAGGTCGAGGTCGCGCACGCTGAAGTAGCGCGGGAGCTCCTGCGGTCCGCCGGGGGTGAGCGGTGAGCGGTCGCGCAGATCGGCGACCTCGGAGCGGCTCAGCGCCATCAGCTCGTCGTAGGTCGCCTTGAGGCCGGTGAGGTCGATGGAGCGCCCGCCGGAGTAGTGGCTGAGTGTGTTGCGGTGGTCGTGGTCGTAGTAGTAGGCGCCGTTGCGGATGTTGGAGCCGAAGCGGTGCACGAACCGGGGCCGGTTGGTCTCCAACTCCACGAACGTCGGGTGCGTGGCGCTCTTCAGCAGCGGGTTCTCACCCTTCTGCTCACTGGTGAGCGGGCAGGTCTCCAGCCAGGCGATGGCCTCGGGCACACGCCGCAGGTAGTCGTGGTCGCCGGTGAGCCGGAAGTAGTGGAACAGCTGCCGGATGTTGGTCTGCGTGGTGTGCGTGGTCAGAGACCGTGGCTCGTACGAGCGGGCACTGGCGGGAGCGCCGGCGGGCCGGCCGCCGACGGAGTGCGAGAGGTGCTGCAGGCCCCATCCGGCCTGGGGTCCTGGCTGCTGCAGCCGGTGCAGACAGGCCATGGCGCGCAGCACGGGCCGGGTCAGGTCACGCCGTCCGAGCGCCGATATGCACATGAGCAGGAACTTGATGTTCTCGCCGAGGACGTCGTCGTTGAAGGTGACGTGGCCGGTGTAGTCGCCGTCCTGCATGCCGTGCTGGACGTCCGAGGGCAGCCAGGAGGGCCGCTCGTCGGGCCAGGGCATCTCGCTCACCGCACCGGAGAAGGCGGGGAACCGCTGCGGCCAGCCGCCGTCGGCCGGACCTCCGCGCAGCTGCGCCTTGAGCATGAAGTCGATGACGCGGTTCAGGGACGCCTTGAACTTCGGGTGCCTGCGCTCCACGTAGAGGCGCAGGATCAGTTGCGCCGCCGTGGAGGTGCCCGCGTCGTCGAAGGTGGCGTTGCCGTAGTAGTGCTGGAATTCCTCCAGGCGCCAGCCGTTCGCGCCGATGGTCGCGTACCAGTCACGCAGGGAGCCGTTGCCGGCGAAGTCGTGGATGTAGTTCCAGCCTCCGACCGGCAATTGAGCCTCGACGAGCGCGAGGCCGGTGCGTTCGGCGGCACGGTAGAAGGTCTCGTCACCGGTGGCGTGATACGCGTCGAGGAGGCTGTGGCCGACGCTGGGCGTGCCGGGCGGCTGGACCCAGCACATGGTCCGCCTCGCCTCCATCTCCCCCCACGTGGTGGAGAGATCGGGGAGATAGCTCCAGACGTACGCGCCGCGGTAGGACACGTGCTCGTCCATGAAGGCCCCCGCGCGGCGCATGGCTCGCGCGACGTCGGTGCGGCCGCCGGCGGTGCGTGACCCTGCCGGGTGAGCGGAGGGCCGGGACGCGGCCGACGCGATGCCGGGCCGCAGTCCGACCAGCGCTCCGACGGCGGGTACTGCGGCGAGTCGGGCGAAGGTGCGTCTGGACATGGGCGTTCTCAACGGTGTCGCCTCCAGGCATGACGGATGCGTGTCGCGGGGGCGCACCGGTGACACGGCGGCGACCCGCAACTCTGGTGTCAGGGAAGGGAAATGTCGTCGGGGCACAGACCTATCACCCGCCGTTCGGGACCCTCAAGAGTTCGTACCAGTGAAAGTTGTTCACGTACTCGATCAACCTGCTTATCAAATCGGGTATTTGACTTGCTTCGCACCCCAAAGCCCTCATTGGATTCAGATACATAAACTTAAACGATCTACGGCAAGGGTCTTGCCCTCGCACGTCGGCCCCTCCTACAGTCACGCACGCCGACAGTCGAATCGATTCGACGAACCGCTTCGACAGCCCGCTTCGGCAACCCGAGCGGACCTCGCCGTCGGAGCGGCCAGAACCCGAACGACCCGCACGGCCGAGGCGACCGGAACAACCAGCACGGCCAGGACGACCAGCACCAAAGCGCAGAGGAGCGGGAATGGCCACGATCAAAGACGTCGCCGAACGGGCGGGCGTCGCGCCCAGCACCGTCAGCTACGTCCTCAGCGGCTCCCGCAAGATCTCCGAGGACACCCGCTGTGCGGTACAGGCCGCCATCGCCGAGCTCGGCTACCACCCACGGGCCAGCGCCCGCACCCTGCGCAGCGCCCGCAGCGACGTCCTGGCCCTGGCCGTCCCCCGTGTGCCCGGCGAATACCGGGCGGTGGACGGCCGGTTCGCCATCGACATCAGCGACGCCGCCCGCAGCCACGGCTACGACCTCCTGCTGATGACCGACCTGGACGGGGTCGGCGGGCTGCGCCGGGTGGCCGGCAGCGGACTGGCGGACGCGGCGGTCCTCATGGCCGTGGAGGAGCAGGACCCCCGCATCGGCGCCATGCGCGAACTGGGCTTCCCCACCGCGCTGCTCGGGCGTGGCGACGACGACTCGGCGCTGCCCTGGGTCGACCTCGACTGGGAGGCCGCCGTCGCCCTCGCCCTGCGCGAGACCGCCGCGGCCGGCCACCGGCACATCGCCTTCCTCGCCTCGGCCGAGCACGAGATCGCGGCCCGCCGCGGTTACGCCGTGCACGGCCTCGACGGAGCCCGGAGGGCCTCGAAGGAGACCGGTGCGGACATCCGGGTGCACCCCTCCAGCGGCGACCCGGACGTGCTGCGGCGCCGCGTGCGCGAGCTGCTCGGCTCACGGTCCGCCCCGACCGCGCTGGTCGTCCAGCACCTGCACCGCCTCCCCCACCTGCTGGCCGAGGTGGCCGCGGCCGGGCTACGGGTCCCCGAGGACCTCGCCGTCGTACCCGTCGGCACCCTCCCCGACGACCTGGGCGGGCGGATCCTGCCGCGTATCGAACTGCCCGTCGCGCAGATGTCCCTGGCAGTCGTCGAACTCGCGGTCAAGTCGATCACCGCGGCCACCGGCGGCCGGACCGAGAGCCATCAGCCCCCCGGCCTTCCCCCTCACCGTCTGATCGCGCCGCAGATGGCACCCGGACTCACCATCGCGCCGCCGAGAGGGCGTCCCTGAGCGACGTCTCGGCGACGCGGCGTCCGCGAGCCGCGAACCCCGGCGAAGAAGCCGCTCATGAGATGCCCCTCCACCGACGCACGACCGCGCACGATCCCCGAGCCGCACGCCCAAAGCCTCGGCTCCCCGAGCCGCAGCACCGATTGGAGATCCGCTCGTGCACTCCCGCGCAGAGCGCAGACTGCCACCCGCGGCAGCCGTAGGCCTGGCGATGGCCACGGTCGCACTGAGCCTCACCGGGTGCGCCGCCACCCCGGCCCCGGACACTGTCACCGTGCTCAACTCGGCCACGGACACCGCCGAGCACACCGCCAACCAGAAGTTCTTCGACCGCTGCGCGGGGCCTCTCGGGCTGAAGGTCGAGCAGATCAGCGTGCCCGCGGACCAGGTCGCGTCGAAGGCGCTGCGGATGGCCTCGTCCAAGTCGCTCACCGACATCCTGGAGCTCGACGGGTCCGAGCTGCCGCAGTTCGCCGGGACCGAGGGGCTGCGCCCGCTGAAGGACGTCGGCGTCGACACCTCAGGATTCTCCGGCAGCGCCACCTCCCTGGGTTCGTACCATGGCACCCAGTACGGCATCGCGCGCTCCGTCAACTCCCTGGCCCTGATCTACAACACCAAGCTCCTCAAGGAAGCCGGGGTCGAACCGCCCACCACCTGGGCCGAGTTGAAGACCGCCGCGAAGAGGACGACGCACGGCAGCACCTACGGGATGGCCTTCAGCGCCAGCCCCAACGCCGACGGGGTGTACCAGTTCCTGCCGTTCTTCTGGTCCGGCGGCGGTGACGAGGCGAAGCTCGACAACGGCAAGGGCGAGGCCGCGCTCCAGCTGTGGAAGGACCTGGTCTCGGACGGGTCCGCGTCGAAGTCCGTCGTCAGCTGGAACCAGCAGGACGTCAACGACCAGTTCGTGTCCGGCCGCGCCGCCATGATGATCAACGGTCCGTGGCAGGTGCCGGTGCTCAGCGCCCAGAAGAAGGTGGACTGGGCGGTCGCCCGCATCCCGGTGCCCGAAGCGGGACAGGACGCGATTCCACCGATCGGCGGCACCGTGATGGCCGTGCCGAAGAGCGAGGACAGCGCCCGCGAGAAGAACGCGGGGAAGATCCTCAACTGCCTCAACACCCGGAAGAACCAGCTCCAGTGGGGCGAGTCGGTCAACAACGTGCCCACCCGGGCCGCCGCCGCGCGGGCCTACGCCGAACAGAATCCCAAGCTCGCCGCCTTCGCCGACCTCGTCACCACCGCCCGTTCCCGCACCGCCCAGGTCGGCACCCGCTGGCCGGTGGTCGGGGACGCGCTCGCGGGCGCCTTCCAGTCGGTGCTGACCGGCAGGACCAGTCCCGAACAGGCCCTGCACCGCGCACAGCAACAGGCCTCCAAGGGGAAGTGAGGAACCGGACATGAGCACCTTCGCCTCCACCGCCCCGGCCGCCAAGACCTCCGGCTCCTCGGCCGCCCCCGCCAGGGCCCGTTCCGGCACCCGCCGCGGGCTGCTCCGATGGCTCTTCGTCGCCCCCGCGCTCGCCTACATGGCCCTCTTCTTCGGCTACCCGCTCATCCGCAACATCGTGATGAGCTTCCAGCACTACACACCCAAGACGTACTTCACCGGCGAGGCCCCGTTCAACGGCCTGGACAACTGGCGGGCCGTCTTCGCCGACGAGCTGTTCGCCGGCTCCCTGTGGCACACCGCGCTCTTCACGCTCGGCTCCCTGCTCGGCCAGTTCACCATCGGCCTGGCCCTCGCCGTCTTCTTCTCGCGCCGCTTCCGGCTCTCCGGCTTCGTCCGCGCGATCCTGCTGCTGCCCTGGCTGGTACCCATGGTCGTGTCCGCCGTCGTCTGGCGGCGCATCCTCGACCAGGACCACGGGATGCTCAACAGCGCCCTGCACGCCGTCGGCCTGACCGAGGGCGGTGTGCCGTGGCTGAACAGCCCCGGCGTGGCCCTGCTGTCGGCGGTCCTGGTCAACATCTGGATCGGCATCCCGTTCAACATGGTGATCCTCTACGGCGGTCTCCAAGAGATCCCACGCGAGCTGCACGAAGCGGCGTCCCTCGACGGAGCGAGCCCCTGGCGGACCTTCCGCAGCGTCACCCTGCCGATGCTGCGCCCGGTGGTCACCGTCGTCCTCGTGCTGGGCTTCATGTCGACGGTGAAGATCCTCGACCTGATCCTGGCACTGACCTCCGGCGGGCCCGCGGACTCCACGCAGACCCTGGGCACCGTCACGTACCAACTGTCGTTCCTCCAGCTCGACTTCGGCCAGGGCGCCGTCGTGGGCAACGTCCTCATCCTCATCAGCGCGGTCTTTGCCGTGCTGTACCTGCGGGCCAACCGCGCCGACTTCGGCAAGGGGCAGTGACCGACCGTGAACCCGAACGCGAACCGTCGCCGCCTGCGGGCCGCCTGGAACACCACCGCCGCGCTGCTGATCCTCGGCGTCCTGCTCTTCCCGGTCTACTGGATGCTCAACACCGCGCTCCAGCCCGGGTCGAGCGTCGCCGCGACCGAGTGGTTCCCCTCCTCACCCAGCCTGGAGAACTTCGGCACGGCGATCTCCAGCCAGGGCGGCTCACTGCTGACCAGCTTCGTCGTCGCCCTCGGTGCCGTCGCCGTGTGCCTCGCCCTCGCGGCGCCCGCCGCGTACGGCCTCGCCCAGTTCGGGCTGCGCGGCGGCCGGGGCATCGTCTTCACCACGCTGATCACACAGATGGTGCCGGGCATCGTCATCGCCAACGCCCTCTACAGCGCGTACGCGGAACTGGGCCTGATCAACTCCTACTTGGGGCTGATCCTCGCGGACGCCTCGCTCGGGCTGCCGTTCGCGATCGTGCTCCTGCGCGCCTTCATGGTGTCCATTCCGGGCGAGGTCGTCGAGGCGGCGATGGTCGACGGCGCCAACCGCTTCACCGCGTTCGTCCGCATCGTGCTGCCGATGAGCCGCAACGCCCTCATCACGGCGGGGCTCTTCACCTTCCTGTTCGCCTGGTCGGACTTCATGTTCGCGCTGACCCTCAACACCACCGACGACGTCAAGCCGATCACGCTGGGCATCTACCAGTTCGTCGGCGCGCATGTCAGCGACTGGGGCGCGGTCATGGCCACCGCGGTCCTGTCCGCGGTACCCGCCGCGATCCTGCTGGTCGTGGCCCAGAAGTACATCTCCGCCGGGATCACCGGCGGATCCATCAAGTAATCCCATCACGTAGCGATAAGGGCTTCAGCCGCATGAGCACCCCCGAATTCCCGGAATTCCCCGACGGCTTCTTCTTCGGCGCCGCCACGGCGAGCTACCAGATCGAGGGGGCGTACGACGAGGACGGCAGAGGGCCGTCCATCTGGGACACCTACTGTCGCGAGCCCGGACGGGTGGCGGGCGGCGCCACCGGCGACATCGCCTGCGACCACTACCACCGCTACCGCGAGGACGTGGCTCTGTTGCGTGGCCTCGGCGTGGACAGCTACCGCTTCTCCGTCGCCTGGCCGCGGATCCAGCCCGACGGCACAGGTCCGGCCAACGCCGCCGGTCTGGACTTCTACGACCGGCTGGTCGACGAACTGCTGGCCTCCGGGATCTCCCCCGCCGCCACCCTCTACCACTGGGACCTCCCCCAGGCTCTGGAAGACCGGGGCGGCTGGCGGGTGCGCGAGACGGCGGAGCGCTTCGCGGACTACGCCGCTCTGGTCGCGGAGCGGCTCGGCGACCGGGTGGCCCGCTGGATCACCCTCAACGAGCCATACTGCAGCGCCTTCGTCGGCTACGCCGCGGGCGCCCACGCCCCCGGCGCACAGGAGGGCCGCGGCGCGCTGGCCGCCGCCCACCACCTCCTGGTCGGCCACGGCCTTGCCGTCCGCGCCCTGCGCGCGACCGGCGCCCGGGAAGTCGGCATCACGCTCAACCCGGACCGGCTGCTCCCCGCCGCGCCCGGCTCGCCGGACGACCTCGCCGCCGTCCGCCGGGCCGAGACCCTGCACAACGAGGTGTGGCTGGACCCGTTGTTCGCCGGGCGCTATCCGCGGCACGAGGCGGAGACCTGGGGCGAGCCGGCCGACGGCTCGCACCGTCTCGACAGTTCGGACGGTCTCGAGACTCCGTACCGTCTCGACACCTCGTACCGGCGCGACGGCGACCTCGAACTCATCGCCGCCCCGCTGGACTTCGTCGGCGTCAACTACTACCGGCCGATCACCATCGCCGACGCCCCGCACCGCGACCCCGACCCGGCGACGCGTACGGCGGTCGACATCCGGGCCACCGAGACCTGGCGCGACGACGTGCGGCACACGACCATGGGCTGGCCCGTCGTCCCGCACACCTTCACGGACCTGCTGATCGACCTGACCAAGCGCTATCCCGCGCTGCCGCCGCTGGTCATCACCGAGAACGGCTCGGCCGAGGCCGACACCGTCACGGACGACGGCCGGGTTCACGACACCGAGCGCATCGACTACCTCCGCAGCCACCTCGAAGCCCTCTCCGCCGCCATCCGCGCGGGCGTCGACGTGCGCGGCTACTACGTGTGGTCCCTCCTCGACAACTTCGAGTGGGCCCGCGGCTACGGCCAGCGCTTCGGCATCGTCCGGGTCGACTACGACACCCAGGAGCGCATTCCCAAGGACAGCTACCGCTGGTTCCGGGACCTGATCGCCACCCACCGCACCCGTACCGACACCGCTGACAGGGACCACCGTTGAAGTTCACCGACGGCTATTGGCTGATGCGCGAGGGCGTCCGGGCGTCGTACGCGACCGAGATCGCCGAGGCGCGCATCGACGACGGCCGGCTCACGCTGTACGCGCCCGTGCGGCGGGTGGAGGAACGGGGCCACACCCTCAACAGCCCTCTTCTGACTGTCGAGTGCTGGTCGCCCGCCGAGGGAGTGATCGGCATCCGCTCCACCCACCACGCGGGCGCCGCCGCGCACGGCCCCGACTTCGCCCTGCGCACCGACCCCGACCACGCCTCGAAGATCACCAGGGACGGGTCCCTGCTGGAGCTGACCAGCGGGGACCTGTCCCTACGGCTGGACACGAACGCTCCCTGGCGCCTGGACTTCACAGCCGACGGCCGCGTCCTCACGTCCGCCGGGTCCCGCGGCACCGGCTTCGCTCTCACCGAGGACGGCCGCCACCACTCACTGGCCCAACTGTCCCTGGGCGTAGGCGAACTGGTCTACGGGCTCGGTGAGCGCTTCACCCCGTTCACCAGGAACGGGCAGAGCGTGGACATCTGGCAGGCCGACGGCGGGACCGCCAGCGAGCAGGCGTACAAGAACATTCCCTTCCATCTCACCAACCGGGGCTACGGCGTCTTCGTCAACCACCCCGGCCACGTCTCGTACGAGATCGGGTCCGAGGCCGTGGGGCAGGTGCAGTTCAGCGTCGAGGACCAGTCGCTGGAGTACTACGTCGTCCACGGCCCGACGCCCAAGGACATCCTGGACCGCTACACCGCCCTGACCGGCCGCCCGGCGCTGCCGCCCGCCTGGTCGTTCGGGCTGTGGCTGTCCACGTCCTTCACCACCTCGTACGACGAGGAGACGGTCAACCGGTTCGTCCGCGGCATGTCGGAGCGCGGCATCCCGCTCGGTGTCTTCCACTTCGACTGCTTCTGGATGCGCGAGTACCAGTGGTGCGACTTCACCTGGGACCCGGAGGTCTTCCCGGACCCGGAAGGCATGCTCCGCCGCCTGAAGGACGAGCAGGGGCTGCGCGTCTCGGTGTGGATCAACCCGTACATCGGCCAGAAGTCCCCGCTCTTCACGGAGGCAATGCGCCACGGCTACCTGGTCCACAAGGCCGACGGCGACGTGTGGCAGTGGGACCTGTGGCAGGCGGGCATGGCGCTGGTCGACTTCACCAACCCTGAGGCGCGGGAGTGGTACGCGGGCAAGTTGCGCGGGCTCGTCGCGCAGGGCGTGGACTGCTTCAAGACCGACTTCGGTGAGCGCGTTCCGACGGACGTGGTGTGGCACGACGGGTCCGACCCGGAGCGCATGCACAACTTCTACACGCAGCTCTACAACGAAACCGTCTTCGAGGTGCTGAGCGAGGCCCGGGGCGCCGGCGAGGCCGTGCTCTTCGCTCGGTCGGCGACCGCGGGCGGGCAGCAGTTCCCGGTCCACTGGGGCGGCGACTGCGAGTCCCACTTCGGGGCGATGGCCGAGTCGCTGCGCGGTGGCCTCTCGCTCGGCCTGTCCGGTTTCGGCTTCTGGAGTCATGACATCGGCGGCTTCGAGGGGACGCCGACGCCCGAAGTCTTCAAGCGGTGGGTGCAGTTCGGCCTGCTGTCCTCGCACAGCAGGCTGCACGGCAGCAGGTCGTACCGTGTGCCGTGGGACTTCGACGAGGAGGCCGTGGCGGTCACCCGCGACTTCACCCGGCTCAAGCACCGCCTCATGCCGTATCTCTTCCGCGCGGCCCAGCAGGCGCGGGAGCGGGGTACTCCCGTGATGCGCGCCATGCTCCTGGAGTTTCCCGAGGACCCGGCGTGCCACACCCTCGACCGGCAGTACATGCTCGGCGACGACCTGCTCGTCGCGCCGGTCTTCTCGGCCGACGGAAGCGTCGAGTACTACGTGCCCGAGGGGACCTGGACCCATCTGCTGTCGGGCGAGCGGGTCGAAGGGCCGGGCTGGCGACGCGAGCGGTACGGTTTCGACAGCCTGCCACTGCTGGCCCGCCCCGGCTCGGTGATCCCGTTCGGGGAGAGCGACGACAGCGCCGTCTACGACTGGGCGCACGGAGTGACCCTGCGCGTCCACACCCCGGCGGACGGCGCGACGAGGGTGACTCAGATCCCTGCCGTGGACGGTTTCGCGGGTGCCACGTTCCGCATGCGGCGGGACGGCGAGGCCATCATGGTCGAGGCCGACGACACCCGAGTGCCGTGGCAGGTCCTGCTCGTCGGCACGGAAGCCACCGGCGAGAACGCGGAACTGACCACCCTCGGCACACTCCTCACAGCCGCGCCGGGCGTCCGAGCGGTCTCGGCGGTTCTGATGCAAGCGGGCAAGCCGTAGCGCACCGAAGGGGAGCGGCCGGCGGGGGCGGCCGGCGGGCGGTCACTCCCCCTCGGGTCGCCAGTGGAGAAGTTTGACCTTGCCGACGCTGTCGACGTGGGTGTGCATGGCCAGGGCCGCGTCTTCGGGGGAGCCGGCCCGCACGGCGTCGGCGACGAGTCGGTGCTGGTGCAGGGACTGGGCGGGGCGGTCGGGCTGGCGCAGTGACTCGTTGCGGCTCTCCGCGATCGGCTCGGCGATCTCCGCCATGAACTCGGCGAGCAGCGGGCTGTGCGCCGCCGCGGTGACGGCGGCATGGAAGCGCTGGTCCTCGGCGACACACAGCTCCCCACGCCGGACGGCGCCGGCCATGGCCTCGAGTGCGGCGTCGATCTCCTGCAGGTCCTCGTCCGTGCGGCGTTCGGCCGCGAGGGCTGCGAGTTTGGTCTCCAGGGCGTCCCGGGCGTCCAGGACATCGGGGAGTCGACGGCGTCGTTCCACCATGGCTTGAAGTGGTTCGGCGTCGAGGCGGTCGCGGAGCAGGAAGGTGCCGCCGCCGTGCCGCACTTCGACGAGGCCCTGCACTTCCAGGGCCACGATGGCCTGCCGCACCGAGGTCCGGCTCACCGCGAGGCGTTCCGCCAGGTCGCGTTCAGGGGGCAGCCGGTCGCCCGCCTGGAGGCTTTCCGCCTGGACGTATTCGCGGAGGCGCTCGACGACTTGCTCGTACAGACGAGGCCGGGGAACCGGACGCAGCGACTCGGACAACGGACTACCCGTCCCTTCCCCCAACACTCTTACTGCTGTCGGCCCTTGACAGCAGATCAGACCCTGCCGACACTCTAGCGCAGGCCTAGAGGCCCAGTGGTCCATCCAATTTCGACTTCGGAGAAGGCACGCCGCCGCACGGCCTCGATCAACACCCCAGCCCCCTCTGCCGACATCCCCCCATGTCGTCACCTCCTGAGCCGAATCGAGGTACCCGTGACGATCGACGAACAGTCCACCGCAACCACCGGAACCCCCACCCCCACACGGCTGACCGGTCCCCAACGGCACGCCTTCTGGGGCTCGTTCGGCGGTTGGGCCATGGACGGCTTCAGCTGGACCATCCCCGGCCTCGTACTGGCCCCCGCCCTGACCGCACTGCTCCCCGCGAGCAACATTCCCGTCACGGCCGACAACATCGGCTGGCACGGACAGGTCAGCGCGGCCGTGTTCCTGCTCGGCTGGGGATGCGCCTTCATCTGGGGGCCCATCGCCGACCGCTTCGGCCGCAAGCCCGCGATGATGGCCTCCATCCTCATGTACGGGGTCTTCACCGCCCTGGCCGGCACCGCCACCCACCTGTGGGAATGGAATACGTTCCGCTTCCTGGCGGCCGTCGGTGTCGGAGGCGAATGGGCCATGGCGGGCACCCTCCTCTCCGAAGTGATCCCGGAGCGGGTACGGGCACGATTCGGCGGCCTGATGCACTCCGCCGCCTACTTCGGCGTCCTCGCCATCTCCGTCATCTATCTGCTCGCCGGACCTGAACTCGGCTGGCGGGGCATGTTCTTCGTGGGCGGCCTCCCGGCACTGGCCGTGTTCCTCATCCGGCGCAGCACCCCCGAGCCGGAGCGCTGGCAGGAGGAGACCTCGGGCCGGCAGGAGCGGTCCTTCTGGCAGCCCGTCGTCGAGGTCCTCTCCCCGCCCTACCGCGCCCGCACCGTGGGCAATCTGCTGCTCCTGGTGGTCTGTGTCATCGGCCTGTGGGCGGGCTCGACCTACGTACCCACAGCGATCACCGCCCTTTCGCAGGAGGCCGGTCACAGCCATGCCGCCACGGTGCGCCTGGCCAGCCTGTCGTCCATGACGGTGGCCGCCTTCACGATCCTGGGCTGCTTCGCGGTGCCCCGCCTCGCGGCACGCATGGGGCGGCGCGGGGCGCTCGCCTCGCTGTTCGCGCTGATGATCGTCGGTATCGTCGGCGCCTACGGTTGGGCCTACCCCCACCACTCGATCGCCCTGCTCTTCACCTTCCTGCCGCTACTCGGCCTGGGCGGCGCGAGTTTCGCGGTCTTCACCATCTGGCTGCCGGAGCAGTACCCGACGCGCATGAGGGCGACGGCCTTCGCCTTCACCACGACCTTCTCCCGCTGGGTCGCCGCGGGCGGCACCTTCCTCATCGGCTACGGCATCCACGCCACCGGCTCCCTCACCCTCCCCCTCACCCTGACCGCGGCCGTCTTCGTCATCGGCATGCTGCTGGTGCGACTCGCCCCGGAGACCCGCAGCACGACCCTTCCCACCTGACACCAACTCCCGGTCAGCGATGGTCAGTTCGCGCTCCGCGAGTCCTTCTCGTGGCCGTCGGGGTCCGGCCGGGCGTCCTGCTGCCCGCCGTCGCCGACGGTCTCGGAGCCGAGCGGCACGCCGTTCGTCCGCAGCATGTGCCGCACGTCCAGGATCAGCGGGAACACCTCGTGGTTCCGGTCCTCGCCCTGTTCGTCCCAGGCGCGCTGCTCGGCCTCGACCGCCATGCGGTCCTGCGCGAACACCCGTTCAGTGAAGCGGCGGATGAGCGGCCAGGCAAGCTGGAGTACCCCCGGGACCGGCGGCTTCGCGATCATCAGCAGACCGTAGGCGTGGTTGACGCGCTGCTCGGCGTCCTCCGGCACGTACGCCGCCCAGAGGGAGAAGGAGGGGAGTTCGGCGCCGTCGGGGACGGCTTGCAGGGTCTGGTACGGGTACTGGGTGCGGATGGTGATCTCGTCGGGTGTCTGCTGTCCACCGAGCCCCTCGGCCGACAGCAGTCCGGCGCCGCGGTCCTTCTTGCCCCCGGCGGGGACGAAGAGGTAGCGGGCCTCGACGAACTGCGGGCCGGTCTCGTATCCCAGCAGCTTGGGCTGAATTCTGCCCAGCACACTGCGGTGCAGGAACTGGTGGTTCATGTCCAGCAGGTTCTCGTGCATGAACGAGTAGTGGCAGTTCACGGTGCGGGAGAAGGTCATGGTCCGGTGCGTGGCCGCGCCGAACTCCGGCAGCACCGGGAACGGCGCGGACTCGGCCTTCTCGGGGTCACCGGGAAAGACGAACACCAGGCCGAACGCCTCGCGGACCGGATATGACCGCACGCCGCGAGGCGGCCGCTCGCACCCCTTGGGCAGGTACGGAATCTGCGAGATGCGGCCGTTCCCGCGGTAGGCCCAGGCGTGGTAGCAGCAGCGCAGGACGTCCCCCTCCACGACACCGAGACTCAGCGGCACCTGACGGTGCGCGCACCGGTCCTCCAGCGCGTGGACACTTCCGCTCCGACCGCGGTAGAGCGCGATCCGTTCGCCCGCGAAGACGGCGGCGAAGGTACGTTCTTTGCGCACCGCGCGTGACACGGCCACGGGATACCAGTAGTCCGGGTCGATCCCGATGCGCCGCAGGTCGGCGACGGCCTCGCCGCGTTCGTCCACCGGACGTGGCGGGAAACCCGCCGGTCCGTCGGCGCTGTACCCGTCCGTTGTGGGAAGGGCCTCGGTCATGTACTGCTCCCTTGCTCCGACCCGGTGGAGGCCGAGGGCGCTCCGCCTGCCGCGGCAGGACTCCACTTCCACGGTGGGAGCAGGTGGCGCAAACGGCAACTGCGGCGCCGTGCGACAGGAAGAAACGCCTGTCCATTCGGGTACGGCCGGCGGGCCCGGACGCGCCGGGGTGCGTCCACCGGCGGGGCGGTCGCAGCCGTGAGCCCGGGGACGGCTTCCGCGTTACTCCATTTGCCTGTCCGGCTCCCCTGGGCGCGGTACTGGGCACCGGCATTCCCCGTCAGCGCGTTGACATCGTGCGATCGTGCAGCGTCAGAGCGACGCCACCAAAAGGGACGTATGAACGAGACAGTTTCCAATCCCACCAGCACGCCCGAGGCCGGGGATCGCGCCTTCGCCCGGGCTGTCCCGAAGGCGACCGACCGGGCAGAGCTGCACTCGCTCCTCCGAACAGCCCTTGCCGTCGAACACGCCACCATTCCCCCCTATCTCACGGCGATGTACTCCCTCAAGGACGGAAAGAACCGGGAGGTCGGAGGCATCATCCGCAGCGTCGTCATGCAGGAGATGCTGCACCTGGCGCTCATCGGAAACATCATGAACGCGGTCGGCGTCACCCCCAGGTTCGACGACCCGGACTTGGTGCCCGTCTACCCGGGGCCGCTGCCCGGCGGGGTGATGCCCGATCTGGAGGTCTCGCTCGGCGCCTGCTCCATCGAACGGGTGCGCCAGGTCTTCATGGGCGTCGAGCTGCCCGAGGCCCCCCTCGCCCCGGCCGGCCAGAGAGAGCTCATGTCCATTTCCGGCTACGACCCTCAGCTGGACGCGGAAGGGAACATCCAGAACCTCACCGAAGAGGCTCTCGACGCCCCGCGAAGGTTCTTTGCCCTGGCCGACTACGACGAGACCACCATCGGCGGGTTCTACCAGCGCATCGCCCAGGTGCTGACCGACCTCGACGAGCGTGAGAAGAATCTGTTCAGCGGCGATCCGCGCCGGCAGGTCAGCTGGCCGCACGCTCCCGGACGGCTGTACCGGGTGACCAATCTGCAGACGGCGCTCTGGGCGATCCTGGAGATCATCGACCAGGGCGAGGGCCACGCCCAGGACCCGACCGTGGGACCGCTACCGGGAAGGGCGTCATGACCGGCACCGAACAGGACCGGGCCGTCGGCCGGCCCGACCGACGTACCGCTCTGCAACTGGCGGCAACCGTCGCCGTGTCGGGGGTGCTCGCCACCGGCGCAGGGACGCCGTCCTCCGCGGCGGCCGTTGCCGAACCATCGGCGCCCGAGGGGCCGCCTCCGGTCGTCCCGGCCGAGGCGGGCGCTGAGGAGCTGGCGCACTACTACCGGTTCTGGGAGATCGTGCAGGGGCGCCGGCTGGTCAAGACGCACGGCTACTGGTCGTTCGACGGGCCGGAAATCCCGTTCGATCCGCGCGAGGTGTACCGCCTGGTCGAGAATCCCGACACCCAGCAGCTGGCGGAGGGCTCGGCAGCGCGCGAGGCGTCCGAACGGTGCGACCGCGCGTACACGCAGATGCTCAGGACGCTCAACCGCGTGTTCGACGGCCACCCCCAAGAACTCCGCCAGGCCGAGCGGCAGATGGAAGCCCTCGGCAAGCAGGCGCGTGCGCTGATGCAGGTTCCGAGCGCCCCCGGCTCGAAGACGTTCCTGGCCCCCGCCTTCCAACTGGCCGAGGACGACTGAGCGGGATGTGGCCGCGGTTACGACGCCTGCGCTCGCGGTGCCTGGTCCGGTCACCAGCCCTAGGTTGGTGCCATGGCAGTGATGACCGTTAAACGTCCGGGAGCGCAGGCTCGGCCTCGCGTCAAGGACATCCTGCTGGCTGCGTTGCTCTTTGTGCTGTCGATGGTGGCGGTCTCGATCGTTCACGAGGAGCACCGGATCGCCGTCCGGTGGCAGGCCGTGGTGCTCGTCGGGACCAGCTGCTTCGCGCTGGTGTGGCGTCGCCGCCACCCCTTCGGCGTACTCGGCGTGGCCGTCGGCTGCGGAGTGATTCTTCAGGCGCTCGGGTTCCGGGAAGGTCCACTGGGGACGAGCTCGGTCATCCTGTCCGTCTACACCGTCGCCGCGTGCACCGACCGGCGTACCACCTGGACGACAGCGGGCCTGACGGCCGCGGTGCTGGTGGGAGCGGCCATAGCGAATGACCCACGGGCATGGCTCTCCCCGGACAACGCGGCGATGCTGGCATGGACGGCTCTGCCCGCGGCGGTCGGGGACGGCGTGCGATCCCGCAGAGCCTATGTGGCGGCCGTGGAGGAGCGGGCGGAGCACGCGGAACGCACCCGCGAGCAGGAAGCCCGTCAGCGGGTGGCGGCAGAACGGATGCGGATCGCACGTGAGTTGCACGACGTCGTGACCCACCACATCGCCCTGATCAACGCCCAGGCGGGCGTCGCCGTCCATCTTGTGGAGCAGCGGCCCGAACACGTACTCACCGCGCTGGAGGGCATCCGCGACGTGAGCCAGTCCGCGCTCGACGAGCTGCGGGTGACCGTGAGCCTGCTGCGGCAGCCGGACGAGACGGCTGCACCGCGCGATCCGGCGCCCGGCATGAGTCAGGTACCCGACCTTCTGGCGTCCTTCGAACGTGCTGGGCTCGCCGTCAAACAGACGCTGAGCGGCGACCCCAAACCGCTGGCACCGACGGCCGACCTGGCGGCGTACCGCATCATCCAGGAGGCCCTGACCAATGTGCGCAAGCACTCGGGTGTGGAACAGGCACGACTGGATCTGTCCTACCGCCCGAACTGGCTGACGATCAACGTGGAGGATGACGGCCCGTCGCGGCCCACCCGCTCCGACTCGGGAAGCGGCCACGGGCTGATCGGGATGCGCGAACGCGCCGGCACAGTCGGGGGCAGGGTGCAGGCGGGACCGCGCGCGGAAGGCGGTTTCACCGTGACCGCCGAGCTGCCGCTGCTTTCCGGCACCGCGGAGGACCCGGCATCGGCAGATGCCGATGAGCCGGCCACGAAGGGCACCACCGAGGAAGGACGAGCGTGACGATCCGTGTTCTTCTCGCCGATGATCAGGCTCTGCTCCGGGGCACCTTCAAGATGCTGTTCGATTCCGCGGACGACATGGAGACCGTGGGGGAGGCCGCCAACGGCAGGGAGGCCGTGGACCTCTGCGAGGCCCTGCATCCCGACGTCGTCCTGATGGACATCCGGATGCCCGAGATGGACGGCCTCGACGCAACGCGCCTGATCAGCGAGTCCGAGGACCTCGCCGGGGTGAAGGTCCTGATCCTCACCACCTTCGAGGACGACGAGCACGTCGCCGAGGCTCTGCGGGCGGGAGCGAGCGGATTTCTCGGCAAAGGAGTACGTCCGGACGTCCTGCTCGAAGCCGTCCGCACGGTGGCCGCCGGTGAGGCGCTGCTCTCCCCCGTGGCGACCCGCGCGCTGATCTCCCGCTTTCTGGCGCAGCCCGAGCTGTACCCGACCGTCGTGCAGGAGCGCCTGGAGTACCTGACGCCGCGGGAACGCGATGTCATGTGCCTGGTGGCGCTGGGCCTGTCGAACGAAGAAATTGCCGAACGTTTGTTCGTAAGTCCGCTGACGGCCAAGACGCACGTCAACCGGGCCATGACCAAGCTGGCGGCACGCGACCGGGCCCAGCTCGTGGTCATGGCCTACCAGTGCGGCCTGGTCAGCCCGGCGGTGGAGCCGGCCGGCCCACAGGCCTGAGGGGCCCGATGCGGCCAGGCGGGACACCGTCGGCCGTAGGCACCGGGGCCAGGTACCACGGACGCAGTAGACGCGATTCGCTCCAGGGGGACGACGCGCAACCACCCCCGCGTCGGCCACATTGAATGCATGAACGGAAGCAGGTTCTTGAGCCCCAGTGCCCGACGGCACGACCGGCCCTCCGCACCTGCCCGCCTCATGGTCCCGTAGCTGCGCTTCTGCGCTTGTGCGGTGACAAGGAGAGGAGTCGACATGTTCAGCACCCTGGAATGCCTCACCGTCCGTGAACGACTGGCCGACTACACGCTCGCCGCACTCGCCGAGGAAGAGGCGCGTGCCGTCACCACCCACTTGGCGAGCTGTTCCGCCTGCCGGGACGAGCACTACTGCCTGGCGGCCGTAGCGGCTCACCTGGTTCCTCTGCGGAAGGCGCTGGCGGACGAGCCCCACCGCCGTGAGCTCGGCCGGCGCCGCCCGGCCCGGACACGGAACCTCACGCTCGCACACTGGGCGAACTGCAAGGTGCTGGCAGCAACGGGCTGAACAGCGGTCCGCGGACGACGTCACCCCTCCCCCCGGTAGACGCTCTCCTCTCGCAGTCGCCGCGCCCCCACCGAGGGGCGCGGCGACGCCAACAGGTCAGCCACGCAAGGGCGTTGATCCCCCGACGCCGACCCCACCGTCCGGATCCGACTTCTCCCGCGGAGAGGCACAACCATCCGGATGTGTCGCGAGTCACATGATGTAAGAGCAACAAACTCGCAAAGATCACAAGGGGGAAATATGCGATTCAGCCGACCTGTCCTGACTGGTGCCGCCCTGGCAGCCCTGGCGATCGGGGGCACGACCGCGCTGGCGGGGCCCGCCTCCGCCGCACCCAACACCACGCCGCAGAAGGTGTGCGGGAGCAGCTACAAGACCGTCAACTCGGCGCCCATCGGCAAGCTGGGCACGGTCTACCTCACGTACAACGCGTCGAACGGCAAGAACTGCGTCGCGACGATCCGCACCAACCCCGGCACCCGGCTCGACATGTCCGCCTGGATCTACGTCTCCGACACCGACCAGGGAGACCAGGACTACGGGCAGTACACGTCGTACGCCGGACCCATCTACGTCTACGGCAAGGCCCACTGCGTCGACTGGGGCGGCAACATCAGCAACGTGTACGTCCAGGTGACCGGGTCCAACTGTGCCGCGCTGCGGGAGCACCGGGTCACCACGACCCGCTGACCGCCCGCCGCTCGACACCGAGCAGCCGACAGGCGACGCACGGCTGACCGACAGAGCAGAGACCGGCCAACGGGAAGCGTCACACCCCCCGTTGGCCGGTCTCTGCTCGAAGTTCCGATGAACTCAACCCTGTTGGCGCGGATGCCCGTTCCTGTCCTGCGGGACTACGTCGCGCGGAACCGTCCGTGATCCACCTCGGCGACCAGTCCTCCGCCCATCAGCACGTCCAGATGCTGTACCGCCGTCCTCCGCTCCACCGGCCTCACATGCGGCCCTTCGACATGGGGCCGGTAGACGAGCCGGTGCTCGACGATCTCCTCGACGGTCCGCGGCTCACCGAGGAACGCGAGCAGCACCGCCTCGCGCCTGGCCACCACACCGGCGAAGCCGTCGAGCCGGCGACGGAATTCCTCGGCACCCTCGATCACACCCTTCTGGTGCGATGTGCCGTACCAGCGCGCGTCGATCTCCCGACACCGGCGCATCGACGCCTCGAAGTCCACGAGGCTGCTGCCGACGTCCCCGTAGTAGGGACCGAACGACGTCAGGTCGATGTCCCCCACGAACAGGAAACCGTCCGGCTCGATCAGGAAACCGCTGTGGCCCGCGGTGTGCCCGGGCAGGTGCACGACGGTCACGGTGCGGCCACCGAGGTCGTAGACGGCTCCGTCCACGAACCCCTCCGCGTCCGGTCGGCCCCGCACATGGAACTCGTCCCGCATCATCTTGTCGACGGCGTCGACCTCTTCGGGCGGCAGGCCGATCCCGGCAACCAGAGCCTCGCGGGACCGCAGCGCGCCGAGGTCACCTTCGTGGATGTGGACCGGCACCTCATAGCTTCCGAGACCGGCGATGTGGTCCTCGTGCGCATGGCTCACGAGGACCAGGTCCGCGGGCGGCGCGCCCTCGACGAGCGACAGAGACGGGTCGACGACCAGCGATTCGGCCGTGCCCCGCACGAGCAGCGTGTTGCCGTACGGGTAGGCACCCCGTTGGGCGCCTACGAGCACGCTGACGTCGCCGTATTCTGCGGCTGTGTATCCCGTGGTACGCATTTTCAGGACTCTCTCACGAGTGGTCACGCTGACCGCCGACGAACTCCACCTGGCAGCCGAACGCCTTTCCCAGGACGGTCCCGGTCACCGCAACGTCATGCACGCCCCTGCGGCGATGGCCAGTTGACGAAGGGACCATACCGAGCGCCAGAGTTTAACGCAACGGTCGTTACGTTAAATTGGGCTCGACGGCGCCCCCTCAACTGCCGCACCACCGACGGCTCGTGACCGTAGGGCCCATTGACGGAGTGAGTACTCACTCCGCAACTTGGTCCGTATGACGCAGACTTCAGCGACACCTTCGCGGCGCCGGGCGCCTGCCATGGACCCCGAGCGGCGGCGCGCGGCGATCGTCGCCGCGGCCCTTCCCCTCGTCATCGAGTACGGCGCCTCCGTGACCACGGCCAAGGTCGCTCGCGCCGCCGGCATCGGCGAGGGCACGATCTTCCGGGTCTTCGACGACAAGAACGCCCTGCTGGCCGCCTGCATGGCCGAGGCGGCCCGCCCCGACACCACCGTGGCGCACCTGGAATCGATCTCCATGGACCAGCCCCTCGCGGACCGGCTCGCCGAGGCGGCCGACACCATGCGCGGCCACATGACCCGCATGGGCGCCGTGGCCGGCGCGCTCGCCGCGTCCGGCCGCCTGGAGCGTCCCGCGCCCCCCGAGCCGGAAAAGGACGGGCGCTTCCCGGACCGCGAGGCCGGTCTCGCCGCCCCTCGCGCCGCTCTGGCCGCCCTGTTCGAGCCCGAGCAGGACAGTCTGCGGCTGGCGCCGGAACGCCTCGCGGACGCCTTCCAGATGGTGCTCATGGCGGGAGGCCGAACGAGCGCCCCCGACCCGCTGACGACCGAGGAGCTGGTGGACCTCTTTCTGAACGGCGCGTTCGCCTCCGGCCCGGAGGCCCACTAGATCAGAGGTCATGGATCAGGGACCACGGATCCGAGGGCATGGATCGGTTGGCGACGACGAGTATCGGGTCCTGGTGGCTGCGCAGTCCCGCGAGCACGTAGTGGCTGTACTGCCAGACCCCTTCGACGACGATCAGCGGGGCGTCCGGCGGCAGTTGCTTGAAGACCTCGATGCCGGCGCACTGACTGTCGATGAACCCGTGCCCCTTCGTCTCGTCGACGTCGTGAGCTCGGCGCACCGTCCGGCCGAGGTCCGTGAGCGCGGCGGCCAGGTCCGTCTCCAGTTTCTGCTGCGAGGGCCATCCGGTGACGTTGGCGGCCGGGCGCAGGTCGCCATTGGCGACGGTGTACACGGTGCCGGGCTCGGCAGCGGACGGAGTGAGAGGCTGCGGGACGCGTAGGGCGTGCGGAAACTCCGGAGGTGTGCGGAAGGAAGGACGGGGAGGGAGCCCCCGCACAGCAGGGGTACTCCCTGGTGTTCAGCGGGACTGGATGTCGGACAGCGCGTGGACGACATGGGAGGACGCCGGATAGAGCTCGCGGTACAGGCCGTACAGCTCGTCGTAGCGGGAGGTCATCTCCGGGCGCGGGGCGACCACTTCCTGGACCGGGTTCCAGGTGTCGATGCGGGCGTCGCTCACGAGTCGGGCGGCGAGGAGTGCCCCTCCGTACGAGGCCCCGACGGAGGTCGTGCGTACCTCTTGGGCCCGGCCGGTGACGTCCGAGACGATCTGGGTCCACAGGCGCCCCTGGGTGCCGCCGCCGACGGCGACGACGCGGCGGATGTCACCGCCGGCCGCTTCGATGGCCTCGATGTTGTGCCGCACTCCGTACGCCGTGCCTTCGAGGGCAGCCCGGTACAGGTCTCCCCGCGTGTGGGAGAGCGTGAGGCCTGCGATGACGCCGCGCGCCCGCGGGTCGGTGATCGGGGTGCGTTCCCCGGCGAAGTAGGGAAGCATCAGCAGGCCGCCCGCGCCGGGGCCCGACTCCTCGGCCAGGCCCAGCAGTTGCTGGTAGTCGTCGCTGCCGAACAGGTCGCGGAGCCAGCTGGTGACGGCGCCGGACGTTGCCATTCCGCCGGCGAGGTTGCGGGTGTCGGGGAGAGCCCCGACGGTGCTCCACAGCGACGGGTCGCGCAGCAGTCCCGGCACGGTGTGGACGAGGAACATCGTCGTGCCGTACATGAGCATGAGGTCGCCGATCCCGTGCGCGCCGACGCTCAGCGCCTCGGCCCAGGCGTCGATGGTCCCCGTGGTGACCGGGATGCCGGTCGGCAGCCCGGTCAGGTGTGCGGCCTCGGCGGTCACCGTGCCCGCCGCCTCGCCGGACCAGCGCAGTCCGGGAAGTTCGATGCCGGGGGCGATCCGGTCGGTCCACGGGGTGTACCAGTCGCGGGCCAGGGTGTCGTAGAGCGGGGTGCTCTGACTGGCCGAGTGGTGGTCGAGGACGTAGGCGCCGGTGAGTTTGCGTACGAGCCAGGAGCTCGGCATGTAGAGCCGGCGGGCGCGGCGGAAGAGCTCCGCTTCCTGTTCGGCGATCCACGCCACCTTGGGGCCCACGGCCTGGGTGGTGAGCCACGAGCCGCAGCGGTGGGCGATCTCGTCGGCACCCAGCTCTCTTTCGAGCCGCTCGATCTGGGGGACGGAGCGGGTGTCCACGCCGTACAGGATCGCGGGGCGTACAGGTGTGTCGCTCTCGTCGGTCAGCAGCACGCAGGGGCCCATGCCACTGACTCCGACCGCGACCACGTCCGCGTCGCGTGCGGCGGTCAACTCGCGGGTGAGGGAGACGAATTCGTCCCACCAGATGTCCGCATGCATCTCGACGTGTCCGGGAGCCGGGCGGTCGACGGCGTGTTCACGGACGGCCGTGTACAACACGGCCCCGTCGAGGCCGACGAGAACGCCCTTGCTGCTGGACGTTCCGATGTCCACACCGATGACTGCTGACTGAGGCATGCGAGCACCGTTTTTCTCGGTTCGTTCTGGATCGTCGCGCCGGTCGGGTCACTTCAGGCAGGAGGTCTTGATGGACTCGACCATCTGGCGCTGGAAGACGAGGAAGAGGGCGAGCATGGGTATCACGGCGACCACGGCGGCGGCCAGGACATGGTTCCAGTTCGCGCCGTACTGGGTGCTGAAGGACGCGATCCCGACCTGAATGACCGTCAGGTCCGCGCCGTTGGTGGCGACCAGTGGCCAGGCGAAGGCGTTCCAGTTCGCGAGGAACAAGAACACCGACAGCGCCGAGAGGATCGGCCGGGACAGCGGCAGGATGATGTTCCAGTACACCCGCCAGTACCCGCAGCCGTCCACGATCGCCGCCTCCTCCAGTTCCTTCGGTATGCCGAGGTAGAACTGGCGGAGCAGGAAGATCCCGAAGGCGCTGAAGAGCGGCGGGACGATCAGGGCCGCGTAGCTGTCGGGCATCCCCAGCGTTCGGACGACGACGAACAGCGGGATCAGGATGACCGGTGCGGTGATCAGCAGTGTCGAGAAGATGACCACGAAGATACCGTCCCGCCCGGGAAACCTGAGCCAGGCGAGCGCGTAGGCGGCCATCGAGCGGAAGAGGAGCGCCACGGCCGTGACCACCGCGGCGGTGATGAAGCTGTTGAACAGCCAGCGGACGAAGGGTACTTCGGTGAAGACGTAGGCGAAGTGGGACCAGGTGAGGTCCGTGGGGAGGAGCTTGCCGTCGGTGACCCTGGCGCGGGTCTTGAAGGATGAGGTGATCATCCACAGCACCGGGAAGATGCTGCCGGCGGACAGGACGACAGTCAGGGCGACGAGCCCCGCCCGCGGGCCCAAGGGCCGCCGGCGCGGACGAGTCGCGCCCGTGGCCGTGGTCGCGTCCGCGACGGGAGCCGCGATTGCGACGCCGCCCGGGACACCTGAGGCGTTCCGGGCGACGTCGCCGTCGCGGCAGATCAGGCCTCGGGCGCCGGTGAGAGATGCTCATGGACGGCGAGCCAGCGGCCGGAGTCCTGGCGGGCGAACACGATCGTCTCGCGTTCGCGGAGCGTCTCCTCGCCGGCCGTCGTGGCCACCGTCGTCTCGACCCGGTGGCTGAAGACGGCGGTGTCACCGAAGGACTGCACCAGCTGGTCGGCCGACGTGCAGCGCACGATCCGGAATCCGTCCTCGGCGACCCAGCGGTTCCACAGGGCTCGGTAGTCGGCGGTGGACGCCACGCGTTCGGACGTGGTGTGGAAGACGAACGTCGCGTCCGGCGTGAACGCGTCGAAGTAGTCGTCGAGGCGGCCTTCGCCGAACGCGGACACCAGGGCGTCGGCGGCCTTCAGGACCTCGTCGGTCATGGGTGGTGCTCCTTCTGGCAGGAATGCGGGCGGTTCAGCCGATGCGGGCGACGGCGCGTACGGGTGCGCCGTCGGCGGCGGGCAGTTTCAGCGGCAGCAGCGAGACCTCGATGGGCTCGCCCGCCGACTGTGCGTCGACCAGGGGGCCGAGTCCGGTCAGGTTCTCGGCGATCACGGCGTGCGCCCCGCACAGGATCCGGTGGGCGGGGAACTCGTCGGCCGAGGTGGGATCCACGCTCAGCGCGTCGATGCCGACCGTACGCACTCCGGCGGCGACCAGGAGTTCGGCCGCCTCGCGGGTCAGGTAGGGGTGGGAGAGGTACTCGTCGGTGCCCCAGTGCGCCGACCAGCCGGTGGCGACGAGGACGATCGCCCCGGCCCGGATCCGGCCCTCGAAGAGGTCCGGCCCGAGCGGTGAACGCGGCTGCGCGCCGCGGGCGTCGACGACCACGGCCTCTCCCACGAAACGGTCCAGCGGGAGCTGGTCGAGGGTGGGCAGCGAGTCGTCGATGTGGAACGGGGCGTCGACGTGCGTACCGGACTGGGACCCCATGTCCAGGTGCAGGACGTTCACGCCGTCCGCCGCGACGCTCAGGGCGGGGGTGAGGGTGACGCGCGGGTCGCCGGGGTAGACCGGCATGCCGGTCGCGAGCTCGACGGAGAGGTCCACGAGGCGCATGGCCGTCACGCCTTTCCCGCGGTGACGGGCGCGGGCACGTCGTCGCTGATCGGCGGGACGGGCGTGTCCGAGGCGCGGACCAGGCGCGGCCCCTGGGGCCCGTAGACCTCGCGCGGCTCGGGGAAGAGCCACAGCAGGGCCAAATAGAGGAGGGCGGCGACGCCGAGGCCCACCAGGAGCGAGAGGTCCACGCCGCCGGCCAGGTCGCCGAGGGGGCCGACGAACTGGCCGGGCAGGTTCACGAACATCAGGGCGAGGACCGCGGAGGTCAGCCACGCGCCCATGCCGCGCCAGTTCCAGCCGTGGGTGAACCAGTAACGGCCGCCCTTTTGGCGCCGGTTGAAGACCTGGAGCGAATCGGGGTCGTACCAGCCCCGGCGGGTCAGCCAGCCGAGCATCATGATCACCATCCACGGGGCGGTGCACGTGATGATCAGCGTCGCGAACGTCGAGATGGACTGGGACAGGTTGGCCGCGAAGCGCCCGACGAAGATGAATCCGATCGACAGCACGCCGACGAACAGCGTCGCCTGCACACGGCTGAACCGCGTGAACACGCTGGAGAAGTCGAGACCCGTGCCGTAGAGCGAGGTGGTGCCGGTGGACATGCCGCCGATCAGCGCGAGCAGGCACACGGGCAGGAAGTACCAGCCGGGCGCGATCGCGAGGAGCCCTCCGACGTAGTTCGAGGCGCTCGGGTCCATGTACTTGGCCGCCTTCTCCGCGATGATCGAGGCGGTGGCGAGCCCGAAGAAGAAGGGCAGGATGGTCGCGATCTGCGACGCGAACGCGGCCGTGACGACCCGGCGGCTCGAGGCCTGTGCCGGGATGTAGCGGGCCCAGTCGCCGAGGAAGGCGCCGAACGACACCGGGTTGGACAGCACGATCAGGGCGGAGCCGATGAATGCGGGCCAGAATCCGGCGGCCGAGGAGGACGAGAACGACCCCTGGTAGCCCGGGTCGAAGTCCCCGGCGAAGGCGAAGAAGCCGAGGACGAACAGCGTCGACGCCGCCACCACGGCGATCTTGTTCACGAACAGCATGAACCGGAAGCCGTACACGCACACCGTCAGCACGAGCAGCGCGAACACCCCGTACGCCAGCGCGAACACACCGTCGTTCTGCGGCACGCCCATCAGCCGGTGCGCGCCGCCGACCAGGGCGTCGCCGGAGGACCACACGGAGATCGAGAAGAACGCGACGGCGGTGAGCAGCGAGAGGAACGAGCCGACGATCCGGCCGTGCACGCCCAGGTGGGCCGAGGACGACACGGCGTTGTTGGTGCCGTTGCGCGGGCCGAACACCGCGAGGGGCGCCAGGATCAGCGCACCGGCCACGAGGCCGAGGACGGTCGCCGCGAGGCCCTGCCAGAACGACAGGCCGAACAGGATGGGGAAGGCGCCCAGCACGCAGGTGGCGAAGGTGTTGGCACCACCGAACGCGACCCGGAACAGGTCCAGGGGCTTGGCGGAGCGGTCCGAGTCAGGGATGCGTTCGACGCCGTACTGCTCCACCTCCGTCAGAGCCGGGGAATCACTCATTCGTCCTCCTTGGGGGCGAGCAGGTTGATCAGGTCGTCGGCGGACGCGGCGGGCAGTCTCTCGCGCGACAGCGAAACATGCAGGTGGTCGGGTGAGTGTGCATGGCAAGGGATTGTCACGGCAATCGTTGCAGAGACGAAGAGGTAGCCTCGATTTGTGGCCGAGCACAATGAACACCGCGTCGACGGGGTGGACCGCCAGCGGGTGACCGTCGCGGACCTGCTGTCCTACCCCGCGTTGCAGTTGCGCCTGGTCGCGGGCGCGGCGGGCCTGACCCGCTCGGTGTCGTGGGCGCATGTCAGCGAGCTGGACGACCCCACGCCCTGGCTCCTGGGCGCCGAAATGATCATGACGACGGGTCTCGCGATGCCGCGCTCGGCCGCCGGACAGCGGGCCTATCTGGAACGGCTCGACGACGCCGGGGTGGCCGCCCTGGCCGTCTCCGCCCAGCTGCACATGCCTCCCCTGCGCCAGGCGTTCCACGCCGCGGCCGAGGAGCGCGGCATGCCGGTCCTGGAAGTACCGCTCGCCGTTCCCTTTATCGCGGTCGCGCAGGAAGTGGCCGCCGCGGTCCAGGAGGACGCCCGCCACCGGCTCGGCGCCCAGCTCCAGGTCTTCGGCGCCCTGCGCTGGCTCACCTCGGAGAACCTGGACACGGCCGAACTCTTCAGCCGCCTGGAGAACCTCTCCGGCTACGCCATCTACCTGTGCACCCGGCAGGGCCGGCCCCTGCTGCCCGGCGTGCCCGCGCCGGACCCGTCCCTGCTGCCCCGCTCGGCGGACGCCCCGCCGACGATCCCCGGCGGCTTCGCGCTCCCCGTGCCCTCGCCCGGCGGACCCGCCGGGTTCCTCATCGCCATGGCCCACGACGGCGCTCGCCCGGCGGGCCTCGCCGTCGTGCAGCACATCGCCACCGTGGCCGCGCTCCAGCTCGCCATGGTCCGCACCGAACGCGAGACGTTGCGCCGTGAAGGGACCGAGATCCTGGCGGAGCTGCTGCAGGACGCGCTCGATCCGGCGGTCGCGAAGCGCCATCTGCTGCGTCACTCCATCAAGGGCGAGGCCGCCCTGGCGGTGGTCAGGGGCGTGACGCAGCAGGCCGTGCTGGAAGCCCTCCACGACGAGCCCTGCCTGCTCCTCAACCGGGGCGACGACCGCTACCTCTTCGGCTCACCCCGCCTCGGTGACACGATCGCCGCGCTCCCGGGGGTGACGGCCGGCATGAGCCGCCCCGTCCGGCCCGGCGCCTCGCTGCGGGTCGCCCAGCGAGAAGCCCTGTGGGCCGCCTCCCACGCAGCGGCGTCCGGCCGCCCCCTCGTCCGCTACTCCGACGACGCCACCGGCCGCTGGCTGCCCGACGACCCCGCCGCGCTGAGTGCGCTCGTCGACCACGTGCTGGGCGACGCGCTGCGCTACGACAGCAGTCACGGTTCCCGGCTGCTCCCGTCGGTGCGTACCTGGATGGAACGCGACCGGCGCACCGACGAGGCCGCGACCGCGCTCCACATCCACCCGAACACGCTCTCCTATCGCCTCCGCCGCTTCAGCGAGCTGACGGGCCGGGATCTGTCGGCCACAGCTTCCTTCGCGGAGGTGTGGCTCGCGATCCGCGCGGCCGGACAGCTGGGGCTTCTGGACTGATCCACGTGCCCCGGGCGGCGGCCCGCCCTCTATGCCGCTTGTCGGCGCGTGGCCGGTGGGCTCGGGTCCTCGCGGCGTGTGAGGTGGTCCACCAGCGCCGCTGCCGCCGGGTTGCGTGGGCGCGGCCCCCGCCCGGTGAGCACGACCGTGCGGCCCGGCTCCGGCTGGCGGATCCGCACACAGGGCAGGCCCGCGTCCTCGCCGATGCGCCGGGGCACGAACGCGACCCCGATGCCCGCCCGGACCAGGGCCACGAGCATGCCGATCTGGGTCACATCGCAGGTGATCCGGCGCTCGAGCCCGCAGTGCGCGGCCAGCCTGCGCACCGCGGTCTCCAGGCCCGTACCGGCGCGGAAGTCGACGAAGGACTCGTGCGCGAGGTCCCGGATCAGCGCGCGGCCCGCGCGCGCGAGGGGGTGTCCGGGCGCGGTGATGAGCACCAGCTCCTCGCGCCAGGAGGCGAACTCGACCAGTCCGTCGGGCAGTTCGCCGGCATCCGGGGCGAGGTAGGCGAGATCCAGCTCACCGGCGCGCAGCCCTGCGTACAGTTCGTCGACCGGTGCGTCGCGTACCGATACCTGGATGCCGGGCAGGCGCCGGTGGAACAGTGCCAGCTCTCCGGGCAGGTCCACGCAGGTGAGGGTCTGGATCGTCCCGATGGACACGCGCCCGGTGGTCAGACCCGCCACCGCCGCCACCGCGTCGCGGGCCGCGTCGGCTCCCGCCAGCAGGGCTCTGGCCTGCGGAAGCAGGGCCCGCCCGGCCTCGGTGAGCACCACGCGGCGGCCGGTGCGGTCGAAGAGATCGGCTCCCAACTCGCGTTCCAGATTGCGGATCGACGTACTGAGCGCGGACTGCACGATGAGTTCGGACCGGGCGGCAGCGGTGAAGGTGCCCTCGGCGACGACCGCCATGAAGTGGCGGAGCTGACGCATCTCCATCCATCTACTGTAGCGATGGGAGGCAGCAAAGCGATCTGTTGGACCGACCGCCACGGACCACTGGATGCTGCTGGTATGGATCACGTACCCACGCTCTGGACCGCCGCCTACGCGCCCTACCGACCCGCCGCCGTGCGCTTGGTCGCCCGGCAGCTGGTGCGCCTGCGCTGCTTCATGCACGCCCTCGCCCTGACGGACCACACACCGTTCGGGGGCTACTAGGCACACCATGGCGGAGTGATGCCCCAGGCGCCCAAGGGCTGACTTTCCCGGCCACCTGCTGGTTATGCTGCCGCCGAAGCGTTCATGGAAGCGCTCAAACGAACAGCGGGTGTCGAGGGGGCCATCAGCATGCGTGAGCCGGTCGATCTCAGGCGGCAGCGGATTCTCGCCGTGGTGCAGTCGCGCGGGGCGACGCGGGTGAGTGATCTCGCCGCGGAGCTCGCCGTGTCGGTGGTGACCCTGCGCCGCGATGTCGAGGAACTCGCCAGGGAGGGCAAGCTGCGCCGTGGTCACGGCGTCGCCCGCCCGGTGCTGCCCGAGACGGGACGGCCCGCCGTCCCCCTCGAACCGGCGGCCGACGGCGGTCCGGTCGCGGTCGTCGTCCCCGAGCGCCACTCGTATCTGTACGAGGCGCTGCACGGCGCCCGGACCGCGTTCGAGGAAGCGGGCATCCGCATCGCGCTGCACATCGCCCCGGCCGTCGCGGGAGCCGAACAGCCCATCGTGGAACAGGCGTTGGCGGCGGGCGCCCGCGGACTGCTCATCGCGCCACGGTGGCGCAGCAGGGAGACGGAGGAGGCCGACTACGCCTGGCTCTCGCGGCTGCCGGTGCCCGCGGTCGTGATGGAGCGCAGGCCCCGGCGCGGCAGTGAGCTGCACACCGTGGACACGGTCTGCACCGATCACTGGTACGGCATCCATCTCGCCGTCGAACACCTCACCGGGCTCGGCCACCGGCGCATCGTGCTCGCCGCCAGGGACGACAGCCCCACCGCCCGTGCCCTGCGTGCGGCGTTCGTCGAGATCGCCGCGGACCATCCGGATGTGGACAAGTGGGCGGTGGCGCTCAGCTCGCCCGGGGCTGCCCCCGACCCGGCGGCGGAGACGGAGGAGAAGCCCATCGAACTCCCGTCGTTGCTCGCCGAGTCGGGGGCCACGGCGGCCGTGCTGCACGGTGATGTGGACGCGCTCATGCTGGTGCAGTCGCTGCGCGACGGTGGCGTGCGGGTCCCGGAGGACTGTTCCGTGATCGCGTACGACGATGTGGTGGCGGGGCTCGGCAGCACCCCGCTCTCGGCCGTCTCCCCGCCGAAGGCCGAGGTGGGCCGGGCGGCGGCCGAGATGCTCCTTCAGCGGCTCGGCGGACAGGCGCCAGCCTCCGGGGCCGGGCCGGCGCGGCGCCTGGAGCTGTTGCCCACGTTGAAGGTGCGCGGTTCGACGCAGGCCCCGAACACCGCGGATTCGCAGGCATCCGACGCCACAGGAACGTCCGGCACAACTCCCGCTTCATGATGAGCGTTTGACCGTTTCATTTTCTTCTGATCGATCTATTGACCACGTCCGGTCAGCCGATCAGGATTCCCGTGACTCGAACACGCAGGAGCCGCGGGAGGCGCCCATGCCTGGTCGACAGAGCCGTCGATCGGTGCTCGCCGCGATCACCGCGCTGCCCCTGACGGGCGCCCTGAGCGCCTGCAGCGGGAACGACAGCGCGTCGCAGAGCACCAGTAAGTCAGGTACCAAAGGCAAGACCACCATCACGTTCTGGTCCGCGCTGCGCGGCAGCCAGGAAGTGGTGGACGCGTTCAACAAGACGCACGACACCATCCAGGTCGCATTCGAACAGATACCTTCCGGCACCTCCGGCGGATATCTCAAGCTCAGCAACGCGGCTCGCGCGGGCAACGCGCCCGACGTCGCCACCATCGAGTACCCGCAGGTCCCGGGCTACGCGATCGACGGTGTGGCCCGCGACATCACGGACGTGATCAGCGACAAGCTCAAGGCCAAACTGCTGCCGCAGGCGCTCGGCCTGACGACGTTCGAGGGGCGCACGTACAGCGTGCCCCTCGACGTCGAACCGATGGTCCTGCACTACCGCAAGGACCTCTTCGACAAGTACGGCTTCGAGGTTCCCACCACGTGGGACGAGTACACCGATCTGGCACGCGCCGTCCGGCGCACCGGCGGCAAGCGCAGGGCGACCTTCTTCTCCACGGACATGGGTCAGTTCTCGGGCTGGTGCTGGGGGGCCGGTGCGCACTGGTTCGACACCTCGAAGGGCGCCTGGAACGTGTCGCTCGCCGACGCCCCCACGCGCCGCGTCTGCCAGTACTGGCAGCGGCTCATCGACGAGGACCTCGTCTACGTCAATCCCCCCAACAGTCGCGAGGCGGACGCCCAGGTCGGCAACAGTCTCGTCCTGACCCGGCACAGCGGCGCCTGGGACGCGGGTGCTCAGATGAATGCGCGCCCCCAGCAGAAGGGCCTGTGGCGGATTGCCCCGCAGCCCCAGTGGGACCCGGCGAAGCCGGCGCTCGGCACCCAGGGCGGCTCGACGTTCGCGATCACCAAGGACAGCAAGCACCCCGAGGCCGCCATGGAGTTCATCGAGTGGCAGGTCTCCAGCCCCGACGCGATCAAGGCCCGCCTGTCCAGCGGCGCGAGCAGCCAGTATCCGGCCGTGACCGAGCTGATCAAGGAGGGCCGTGCCGCCTTCGACCGCTCGTACTACGGCGGGCAGGACATCTACACGCTGTTCGAGAACGAGGCCCAGAAGATCAGCGACGGCTGGGTCTGGGGACCGCGGATGACCGCGACCGGGCAGGTCATGTCGGACGCCTTCGCCCGGGCGGCGGCGGGCTCCGGCACGATCGAGTCCTCCATGCGCGCCGCGCAGGACGGCACGATGCCCGACCTCAAGGCCCTCGGCCTCAAGACCACCCAGCACTCCACGTGAACGCCCGCACCCCGAAAGGCAGGTGAGTCCCATGACCGCGACAACCCAGGTCCCCGCCACGGCGGCGGCTCCCCCGCGGGAGGCGGACAGCTCCCGGCGCACGGCGCAGCGCGCGGCCAAGCGCCGCCGGGGCGGCGCCGCGGGCGTCCTGATGGCCCCGTTCTTCGTGCTGCTCACGCTCGTCTTCCTGATCCCGGTCGGCACGGCCGTCTGGCTGAGCTTCTTCAGCGACGACCAGCCGGGCCTCGGCTTCGGCGCGGAGCGCACGGTCTTCGTCGGCCTGCGCTCGTACGCCGCCGTACTCACGGACCCGTCGTTCCTGTCCGGCCTCGGCACGGTCGCCCTGTACTGCCTGATCTATATCCCGGTGATGACCATCGGCTCGCTGGCGCTGGCGCTGCTGCTCGACTCGGGTCTCGTACGGCTGCGTTCCTGGGCCCAGTTGGGCCTGTTCCTGCCGCACGCGGTGCCCGGCATCATCGCCGCGCTGATCTGGCTGTACCTCTACACCCCCGGCATCAGCCCCATCATCGACGTGCTCGGCAAGGCCGACATCACCGTCAACTTCCTGGGCCTGCACACCGCGATCCCGTCGATCGTGAACATCGCGGTGTGGAGCAACCTCGGCTACAACATGGTCGTCTTCTACGCGGCCCTGCAGGCGGTCCCCCGGGAGGTCCTGGAGGCGTCGGTGGTCGACGGGGCGGGTCCGGTGCGCACCGCCCTCCAGGTGAAGGCGCCGCTGGTGCGCTCCTCGATCGTCATGGTCGCGATGTTCACACTCATCTGGGCTCTGCAGCTGTTCACCGAACCGATGCTGCTGCGCGCGGGCTCGCAGGTCGTCGATGCCCGGTTCTCGCCGAGCATGTACATCTACGACGCGGCGTTCAGCCGCAACAACTACTCGCTCGCGGCCGCAGCCTCGGTGATCCTCCTCATCATCACGATCGCCGTCTCCTACGGCGTCACCCGCTGGACCAACCGCGTCAACTCGGCCGAGGAGAGCGCCCGATGACCACTGCCGAGCTGAGCAGGTCCACCCTGCTGCGTCCCCGTCTGCTGGGCCGGACGACCGTCAACGTGGTCGTCGCGATCTCCGTCCTCTACACCATGCTGCCGGCCCTGTGGCTGGTGCTCGCCGCCGGCAAGTCCCGCGACGCGCTGTTCAGCAGCAACATCCTTTCCTTCAAGGACTTCTCGTTCGTCCAGAACGTCAAGGACCTGTTCGCGATGGACGGCGGGCTCTACAGCCGCTGGTACGGCAACAGCCTGCTGTACGCGGTGCTCGGCGCCGCGCTGGGCGCGATGATCAGCGTCGCCTGCGGCTACGCCTTCGACAAGTACCACTTCCGGCACAAGGAGAAGCTGTTCGGGCTCGTCCTGGCCGCGGTGATGGTGCCGCAGACGGTGCTCGCGCTGCCGCTGTACCTGATCGCCTCGGCGACGGGCGTCGTCAACACGTTCTGGTCGGTGTTCATCCCGGTCCTGTTCAACCCGTTCGGCGTGTACCTGGGCCGGATCTTCGCCCAGGGCTATGTGCCCGACGAGGTCCTGGAGGCGGCCCGGGTCGACGGCGCCGGTGAGCTGACGACGTACGTCCGCGTCGCGCTGCGGATGCTCGGCCCCGGCCTGATCACGGTCTTCCTGTTCCAGCTCACCGCGATCTGGAACAACTTCTTCCTGCCGATGGTGATGCTGTCCAACCAGAAGCTCTATCCCGTCAGCCTGGGCCTGTTCCAGTGGAACAGCCAGGCGACCGTCTCGCCCGAGTACTATCCGGTGGTGATCATGGGTTCGCTCCTGGCGGTCCTTCCTCTCGTCCTCGCGTTCATCTTCCTCCAGCGGTTCTGGCGGTCCGGCCTGACGGCGGGGGCGGTCAAGTGAGCAAGCCCCGCGTGGCGTTGGCCATGTCCCCCCAGGCCGCGGCGGCCGTCTTCACGCCGCGGTCCGTGGCCGCGCTCGCGGAGGTGTGCGACCTGGCGCCGCTGCCCGTCCTGGACGACCTGACGACCGTACGGGCCAAGAAGGTCCTCGCCGGCACCGAGGTTCTCGTCACCGGCTGGGGCTGTCCGCGGCTCGACGCGGACGTACTGGCAGCGGCTCCGCGCCTCCAGGCCGTGGTGCACGCGGCTGGTTCGGTGCGCGGGCATGTCTCCGATGCCTGCTGGCAGCGGGGCGTCGAGGTGTCGTCGGCGGCCGCGGCCAACGCGCTGCCGGTCGCGGAGTACACCCTCGCGATGATCCTGCTGCACGGAAAGAACGTCCTGGCACGGGCCGACGACTTCCGGCGGACCCGAGAGCGCGACAACTGGCTGCTCACCACGCAAGAGGTGGGTAACTACCGTCGCACGGTGGGCCTGCTGTCCGCGTCCCTGATCGGCCGCCGGGTGATCGAGCTGCTGCGGCCCTTCGACTTCGAGGTACTGCTGCACGACCCGTACATCACCGGGGCGGAGGCCGCCGAACTGGGCGTCGAGTGGGTGGAGCTGTCCGAGCTCTTCGCACGCAGCGACCTGTTGAGCGTGCACACGCCGCTGCTGCCGGCCACGCGCGGCCTCGTGAGCAGGGAACTGCTCGGCTCCATGCGACCGGGGGCCACCCTCATCAACACCTCACGCGGCGCCGTCGTCGACCAGGAAGCGCTCACCGACGTGGTGCGCGCGGGCCTCATCGGCGCGGTCCTCGACGTGACGGACCCCGAGGTCCTGCCCGCGACGCACCCGTTGTGGGACTGCCCGAACGCACTCATCACCCCCCACCTCGCGGGTTCCCAGGGCAACGAGTGGGAACGCCTCGCCGACACCGCCGTCGGCGAGGTGGCCCGGTGGGCCGCGGGCGACGGCTTCGCCCACCCCGTACGACGCGAAAGGCTGGCGTTCCTCGCATGACCATCCCGTTCGAACTGCCCGAAGAAGACCGTGAGTTGAGCCCGATCACCGGGTACACGCGCGCGCACTGGGAGGCCGTCGCCGACGGGCTGCTCGGTGCCGCGTGGCGCTGGGCGACACCCGGGGGCGCCCTGCTCGACCTGCCGGGCCGCCCGTCCGGGTCCGGGGTCCGCTCGGACGGCCTCGAAGGCTTCGCCCGTACGTTCCTGGCGGCGGGCTTCCGAGTCGCGGGCGCCGGCGGAAAGGACCCGCACGGCTGGCTGGAGCGGTACGCGCAGGGCCTGACGGCGGGCACCCGGACGCCCGGCCGGGACGACGCCGAATCATGGCCGCTGATCCTCGACCACCATGTGCAGGGCCAGCCGATGGTCGAGTCGGCGTCCGTGGCACTCGGACTGTCGCTGACCCGGCCATGGCTGTGGGACCAGCTCGACAGCGACGTGCAGGACCGGGCGGAGACCTGGCTGCGCGGGGCGATCGACCACACGCCCGCGCCCAACAACTGGTATCTGTTCCCGTTCACGGTGGCGTCCTTCCTGGAGTCGGTCGGCCGCGGCGACGAGGCCACGACGCGCGCCATGGAACGGGCACTCGGGCTGATGGAGACGTGGTACCGGGGCGACGGCTGGTACGCGGACGGCGACGGGCGGGCCTTCGACCACTACAACGGCTGGGCGCTGCACCTCTATCCCCTGCTGCACGCGCACCTGTCCGGAGACACCGCGCTGGCCGCGCGGTTCGGGCCGCGGCTGCGCGAGCACCTCGAAGGGTTCTCGCTGCTCTTCGGCGCCGACGGGGCGCCGATCCACTTCGGGCGTTCACTGACCTACCGGTTCGCGGCGTCGGCGGCGGTCGGCATCGGAGCCGTCACCGGCCACACCCCGCTGACGCCCGGCACGTCACGCCGCCTCATCAGCGCGAATCTGCGCTACTTCCTCGACCGGGGCGGAGTGACGGACGACGGGCTGCTGAGCCTGGGCTGGCACGGCCCGCACGACGCGACGCTGCAGACCTACTCGGGGCCGGCGTCCCCGTACTGGGCGTCGAAGGGGTTCGTGTCGCTGCTCGCGCCGGAGGACGACCCGCTGTGGACGGCGACGGAGGAACCCGCGCCGAGCGAGGGCCCGGACCGGGTGCTCGCGCTGCCCGCGCCGGGGCTGCTCGTCCAGTCGACCCAGGCCGACGGGATCGTACGGCTCCACAACCACGGCAGCGACCATGTCCGCCCGCACGAGGCGGAGTCGGCCGCGCAGGAGGACCCGCTCTACGGCCGTCACGCGTACTCGACGCACACAGGGCCGACGTCCCGGACGAACGTCGCCGACAACCACCTGTCGGTCGTGATCGCCGGCGTCGCGAGCGTGCGGCGCCGGATCCGACCCCTGGGCGCGGGACAGGGCGACGGGTGGGGCTGGGCCGCTTCCTCGCACCTTCCGGTGTTCGCCTCGGGCGCGCCCATGGTGCCGGGGCTGCGGGTGGAGAGCGTGACCGTGGCCCGGGGCCGGTACGAGCTGCGGGTGCACCGGGTCGTGGGGGCGCCGCACGGAGCGGGGGTCACGCTCACCGGCTGGGCCTCGGACGCCCTGAGCTCACAGCTGCACGGCCTGTACGGATGGGGCGAGCGGGACGAGGTGCGGGCGCCTCAGGGGACGGCTTACGAGCCGTGGGTGCGGGTGCCGCGACTCTCGGCCACCTCCGAGGGAACAGCGGTGTTCGTGGCGCTGGCGTCGTTGAGCGCCGACGAGCCGAGCGCGCCGCTCGCCGAAGCGGTGTCCGAAGTGCTCGTCCACGACGGGGAGTTGAGGGTGCGGTGGGCCGACGGACCGCAGACCGCCGTGTCCTTCGAGCCGGTGCGGGTCACTCATGAGTGAGGGCCGTCCCTGAATCCGCCGGTTTTCACGCACGGCCTCCCACCCTTCCCTGGCCGCCTGCGGCCCGCATGCGCGGGCCGCGGGCGGTCCCTTCAGGGGGCGGTGAGCGGCTGCCGCTCACCGCTCGTGGACTCCCGTACCTCCAGCCAGTGGGGGGCCATGTGCACCTCGAAGGGCGGGGCCTCGTCCGCGCGGATGCGGGTCGCCAGACATTTCACGGCCAGGGAAGCGATCGCGGCCTTGTCGGGAACCACCGATGTGAGGGAGGGCGTGCCGAAGCGGGCTTCCTCGGATCCGTCGACGCCCGCCAAGGCGATGTCCCCGGGGATGTGCAGGCCCGCTTCGAACGCGGCCCGTCGGGCTCCGGTCGCCAGCAGGTCGCTGAAGCAGAAGACCGCGTCGGGCCGCACATCCGCCGGCAGGCCGATCAGGGTGCGCATCGCCAGGAGTCCGTTGCGGCGGTCGAACTCTGTCACCTGCGGCGAAAGTCTCGGGTCGTATGTCAACCCGGCCTCATGCAGAGCGAGTTGGAATCCCTCGAGACGCTGGCGGCTGGTCGCGGACGCCGGGCGGTCGACGCCGATGGCGGCGATCCTGGTGCGGCCGAGACCGGCCAGATGCGCGGTGGCCTCGCGAGCCGCGGCGACGTTGTCGATCAGGACGTGGTCGGCGACGACGCGATCGCGTTCGTAACTGCGCTCGCCGAGCAGGACCAGGGGGAACTCGTCGGCGACAAAGGCGAGTTCGGCGGGCGAGACGTGCAGCGGCGACAGGATCACGCCGTCCAGCAACGACGCGCCGACACCGGTCGCCAGGCGCAGCTCCTCCTTGGCGTCCCCCAGCGTCTCCTCGATCAGGACGGTGAATCCCAGCGCCGCGGCCTCTGTTCTCACGTGGTGCGCGAGCTCCGCGAAGTAGGGCGTCGCGAGGTCGGGGACGGCCAGCGCGATGAGACCGCTGCGCCCGGTCCTCAGTCTTCGCGCCGACGGATTGGGCCGGTAGCCGAGTTCCACCACTGCGCGCATCACCCGTGCCCGCGTCGCCTCCGACACCTTCGGCGCACCGCGTACAACGTTGGACACTGTCTTGATCGACACCTCCGCGCGCTCCGCCACGTCCTTGAGTGTCACTGCTGCCACTGATCAGCCCCCCGTACTCGAAGTCCCTCCAGATTATGCACCTGTGAGCACGACACACCAGCGTTGCGACTGCCTGGAACTCTTTCCCGACGAGGGGGTTGACCCTGCGGACAGACGGCAGTTACAACGTTGGAACCACCTCACGGCAAGCGCTTGCCGTCCGCCTCTCGAGAGGGTCCCCATGTCTCCAGATCGTCCCCACCGTCCGCTGCGCGCGGCCGTCGTCGGCGCGGGGGGTATCGCACGGTCCAGTCATCTGCCCGCCCTGCGGACGCTGGCCGCGGAAGGGGAGACGGACGTCGTGGCCGTGGTCGACGTGGACGACACCGCGGTCCGCGCGTTCGCCGACACGTTCCGGATCCCCTACGCGTCCACGGACCTCGACACGATGCTCGCCGAAGTCCGACCGGACCTCGTGGTGCTGTGCACCCCGCCCGCCGTTCACCGCGAACAGTCCGTCGCGGCCCTGCGAGCCGGTGCCTGGGTGTGGTGCGAGAAGCCGCCGTGCCCCTCGCTGGCCGACTACGACGCCGTGGGGGCGGAGGAGAAGGGCGGCGACGGGGACCCGTACGCGTCGATCGTCTTCCAGCACCGCTTCGGTTCCGGCGCCCGGCACGTGCGCCGCCTGCTGCGCGAGGGCGCGTTCGGCCGCCCGCTGGTCGCGCACTGCCAGACCACGTGGTACCGCGACACGGCCTACTACTCCGTGCCGTGGCGCGGCCGTTGGGCGACCGAGGGCGGCGGCCCGGCCATGGGGCACGGCATCCATCAGACGGATCTGCTGCTGGATCTGATGGGGCCGTGGACCGAGGTCCGCGGCATGGCGGCCCGCCTCGTGCACGACGTGGAGACCGAGGACGTGTCCACCGCCCAGATCCGGTTCGCCGACGGTGCCGTCGGCACGGTCGTCAACAGCGTGCTCAGCCCCGACGAGGTCAGCCGCATCCGTATCGACTGCGAGCTCGCGACCGTCGAGCTGACGCACCTGTACGGCTACCGCAACGCCGACTGGCGCATCACGCCCGCTCCCGGTGTCCCCGAGGAGACCGTGGCCGGCTGGCACGACTTCGGTGAGGACGAGCCCAGTTCGCACCTCGCCCAACTGCGGTCGCTCGTCGCCGATATCAGGGCCGGACGGCGCCACGCCACCAGCGGCGCCGGCGGACGCCGCACGCTCGAGTTCATCACCGCCCTGTACAAGTCCGCGTTCACCGACACGCCCGTCCACGCCGGTGACATAGGCCCCGGCGACCCCTACTACACCGCCCTGCACGGCGACGCCCCGGGCTGGGCACCGGCCGCACCCCACCAGGAAGAGGACCCCGCATGACGCTCGCACTGACCCATGCCCACGGCGACCGCATCACCGTCGCTCACGCGGCCACCGGCACCGAGCTCCTCGCCTACGTGTACCGGCCCGAAGCCGCCTGGGAGGCCCCCAAGCCGTATCTGCACCCGATCCGCACCCTGTCCGGCGCGGTGGTCACCGACTACCGGCCCAACGACCACCGGTGGCACAAAGGACTGCAGCTGACGGCCTCCCACCTGTCGGGCCAGAACCTCTGGGGCGGCAACACCTACGTGCACGGTGACGGCTACCTCGCCCTGCCCGAGAAGGTCGGCTCGATGGCCCACGTCGCCTTCGAGGAGGTCTCCGCCGCCGACGGCCGTGCCGTCATCGCCGAGCGCCTGACCTGGCACCCGCACGACAAGGAGCTGTGGGCGGACGAGGAACGCCGCATCGAGGTGCGCGACGTGGACGCGGACACCGGCAGCTGGTCGCTGACCTGGACCTCGGCCGTCACCAACCGGCGCGACGAGCCGCTGCGCTTCGGCAGCCCCACCACCCATGGCCGCCCGGCCGCCGGATACACCGGCCTGTTCTGGCGCGGACCGCGGGCCTTCCGCGACGGCCGAGTCTTCACCGCCGAAGCGGACGGCGGCGACCTGATGGGCAGCCAAGCCCCCTGGCTGGCGTACGTCGGCGAGCACGACGGGCGCGACGGCCACGCCACGGTCGTCTTCGAGCACGCCCCGGCCAACGACCACGCGGGCGACAAGGGGACCCACCCGGCGCACTGGTTCGTACGCAGCGACCCGTTCGCCGCGGTCGCGCCCTCCTGGGCCTTCCACGAGGAACTCGTCCTCGCCCCCGGCGACACACTCACCCGGAGCTACCGTGTGACCGTCGCCGACGGCGCCTGGGACCGCGAGCAGGTCGCCGCGCACCTGCGGGGACACGCGTGGTGAGCGCGACGTACGACGGCTTCCCGGCGGCGGTGGGTGTGTCCCGGCTGACCGTCTACGACTGGCCCACGGTCGACGGCCGGCCCGGCGGCGGCACCCCTCACCTGCACCTCACGTGCAGCGAGGGATATGTGGTGACGGCCGGCCGGGGCACGGTGCAGACCCTGACCACCTCCGGCTACGAGGAGACACCGCTGGAGCCTGGCACCGTCGCCTGGTTCACGCCCGGCACGATTCATCGCCTCACCAATGACGGCGGCCTCCAGATCACCGTCGTGATGCAGAACAGCGGCCTGCCGGAGGCGGGCGACGCGGTGCTCACCCTCCCCCAGGGCCTCCTCACCGACGCCGAGACCTACGCGACCGCGATCCGTATCCCCGCCGACGTCCCCGAGGCCGAGCAGGTGGCGATCGCTCGTACCCGGCGCGATCTGGCCACCCGCCGGTTCCTGGAACTGCGCGAAGCCACCGAGGGCGGCGATCCGGAACCGCTGGCCGCGTTCCAGCGGGCGGCCGCCGAGCTGATCCGCCCGCGCCTCGACGCGTGGGAGCAGCGCTGGAGGGACGGCGCCCACGCAGCGGCGGCGGCGACCGGGTCCCAACTCGACTCCCTGCGCGCGAAGGACACCGGACACCTCGACCGAGCCAGGGTGACGGCGACCGGGCCCACCGCCCGCGGACGCTTCGGCATGTGCGGCCGGCTGGACGTCTACCCCGGCATCTGACGTCCGGCCCCGGGGCCGCCGCCGTCCCTCCCTCTCCCCCCCTCCATCCACGCACCGTCCCCTGGAAGGCCCCCCATGCCCGAGCCCCGAAGCGGCCGGCGCCCACTCCCCCGCCGGGCCGTCCTGGCCGCGGCCGCCGTCGGCCTCAGTACCGCCCTGACCTCCACGCTCTCGGCCTGCTCCACCGCGAGCGGCAGTACGTCCAGCGGCGTCACCCTCACGTTCTCCTGGTGGGGCAACGACGACCGTGCCGCGCGTACCGAGCAGGCGGTGCGGCTCTTCGAGAAGGAACACCCCGGCGTCACCGTCCGCACATCGAGCGGGGACTTCGGCGCCTACCTGCAGAAGCTGGCCACGCAGGCCGCCGGCGGAGGCATGCCCGACGTGGCCCAGCTCGACTACCGGCAGGTGTCGCAGTACGCGGGCGGGGGCGCGCTGATGCCGCTGGACGACGTCATGAAGGACAAGACGATCCGGACGTCCGAGATGAGCAGGGACTTCCTGCGCACCGGCACGTACAAGGGCGGGCAGTACGCCCTCCCCATGGGCCGCGGCATCACCGGATACGCCTATGACGCCGCCGTGTACAAGAAGGCCGGTATCCCGGCACCACAGCCCAGTTGGACCTGGCAGGACTGGGAGAAGGCCAACAAAGGGATCGCCGCGCTGGGGCTGAAGTCCCCCGACGGCCGCCCCTACACAGGTGCCAACGACGGCGGGGGCAACGAGGACGTGTTCGAGACCTGGCTGCGCAGTCGCGGCGGGAAGCTCTACGCGAGCCAGACCGAACTCGGGTTCACGGAGGACGACCTCACCGCGTTCTGGACGTTCTGCGACCGTCTCCGCAGGGAAGGCGCCATCGCCCAGGCCAGGGACACCGTGCAGGCCAACAGCACCGAGACGAGCCCGATAGGCCGTGGCCTCGCCGCCGCCGACTTCACCTGGGACGCGCCGTTCCCCGGCTACCCGGTGCTGCTCGGCGACTCCGTCCACTTCGCACCGGTCCCCACGACGGACGGCCGCCAGGGCGCGTACTTCAAGCCGAGCATGCTCATCGGCATCGGAGCGCACAGCGAACACCCCAAGGAGGCAGCCCAGTTGGTCGATTTCCTCCTCAACGACCAAAGGGTCGGCGACATCCTCGCCTTCTCCCGCTCCACTCCGCCCAACCGGAAGATCGCCGCCCGCGTCGCCAAGACGCTCAAGGGCCCCGAACGGGAGATCTACGAGTACGCGCAGACCATGGAGAGGTACGGCCTGGACGCCCCGCCCACCGCACCGCCACGGGGCGATGTCGCGGTCCAGACCGCGTTCATCCGCGAATACCAACGCGTGATGTACGGCCTGGCCACACCACGCCAGGCGGCGCGCGAACTCATCGACGAGGCCAACCGGGAGCTGAGGTCATGAGCACTGTGTCGACCAGGGCACCCGCGCGCCCCGCACCCGCCACGGACCGGAATCCGCCGTCCCGCCGGCGCCGCCAGGTGCGTGAACGGCAGTGGCCCGCCTATGTGTTCCTCACCCCGTGGATGATCGGCGCGCTCGTCCTGACCCTCGTGCCGATGGCCGTCTCCCTGTACCTGTCCTTCACGGACTACAACCTGTTCGACCCGCCGCACTGGGTGGGCCTGCGCAACTACACCGAGATGCTCACCGACGACCCCCGCTACTGGCGGTCGGTCGGCACCACGATGCTGTACGTCGTCGTAGCCGTCCCGCTGAAGCTGGGCCTCGCCCTCGCTGTGGCGACGCTGCTCAAGAACCTCGACCGCGGCCGGGCGTTCTACCGCTCCGCGTTCTACGCGCCGTCCCTGCTCGGGGCGAGCATGTCCATCGCCCTGGTGTGGCGCGCGCTGTTCAACGACGGCGGCACGGTGTCCGGCATTCTGGACTCGGTAGGCATTCACGCCGGCGGCTGGGTGGGCAACCCCGACCTCGCGGTGTACGTGGTCGTCCTGCTGACGGTGTGGCAGTTCGGGGCACCCATGGTGATCTTCTTGGCGGGCCTTCAGCAGATCTCGCCCGATCTCTACGAGGCCGCGGCGCTCGACGGCGCGGGCCGATGGCGGCAGTTCGTCTCCATCACCGTGCCGATGCTGTCCCCGGTCGTCTTCTTCAACCTGGTGCTGGAGATCATCAACTCCTTCCAGGTCTTCACTCCGGCCTTCGTCATCAGCGGCGGCAAGGGCGGCCCCGCCGACTCGACCATGTTCTACACGCTCTACCTGTACGAACGCGGTTTCACCGCCTCGCACATGGGCTACGCGGCGGCGATGGCCTGGATGCTGCTGATCGCCATCGCCGCGATCACCCTGATCCTTTTCCGGACCTCCCGGTCCTGGGTCTTCTACGCGGACGAGGAGGGCCGATGAACATCGCCACGAAGCGGTGGCTGCCGCACACGGTCGCGGCCGTCGGCCTGCTCGTACTGCTGTATCCGCTGGCCTGGCTCCTCGCCACGTCGCTCAAGCCGGCCGACGAGGTGGTGACGAGCCTCGACCTGTGGCCCAGCCACCTGGAGTGGTCGAACTACACGACCGCCCTGGACGGGGTCTCGGGCATCAGCGTCACGCGGCTGCTCGGCAACACGCTGCTGATCGCGGTCGGCGCCGTCGTGGGCAACGTCCTTTCCTGCTCCCTGGCCGCCTACGCCTTCGCCCGGCTGCGCTTCCGCATGAGCAAGGTGATGTTCGCGTTCATGGTGGCGACGCTGATGCTGCCGCACCACGTCGTCCTGATCCCGCAGTACATCATCTTCAACCGCCTCGGCATGGTGGACACCTACTGGCCGCTGATCCTGCCCAAGTTCCTCGCCACCGAGGCCTTCTTCGTGTTCCTCGTCGTCCAGTTCATGCGCGGCCTCCCGCGCGAGCTGGAGGAGTCCGCCCGCATCGACGGCTGCGGCGCCTTCCGCACGTACTGGTCGATCACACTCCCCCTGACCCGGCCCGCGCTGATCACCACCGCCATCTTCACGTTCATCTGGACATGGAACGACTTCTTCACGCAGATGATCTATCTGTTCGCGCCGGAGAAGTTCACCATCACCCTCGCCCTGCGCAGCTTCGTCGACCAGTCCAGTACCTCCGCGTACGGGCCCATGTTCGCCATGTCAGTGATGTCGGTCCTGCCGATCGTGCTGTTCTTCTTCGTCTTCCAGCGCTATCTCGTGCAGGGCATGGCCACCTCCGGGCTGAAGGGCTGAGCCGCCATGACCCACACGTCCGGCGCGTCCACCGCCTCCAGCCGGGTTCGGCGCGATCGCCGGGAGCCCGGCGAGGTCTTCGGGCCGAGCTTCTCCCTCTTCGCCGACGTCCTCCTGGTCGGCCTGCTCACCACGGCGGCCTGCCTCCCGGTGGTCACGGCACCCGCCGCGTTCGCCGCCGCCTCCGCCACCCTTCGTCAGTCCGCCGACCACGGCCTCCCGGTCAGAGCCGGTACGTACGTCGGGCACCTGCGCGCACGACTGACCGCGCGGTTACTGGCCGCCGGGTGCGTTCCTCCGCTGCTCGCCCTGGTCCTCCTGATCGACGCCGCCCTGCTGCGCAGTTCGCTGCCCGGAGCGGCCGTCATGTCGCCCGTGCTGGCGCTGCTCACGCTGGGCGCCATGGTCGTGGGGCTGCGCGCGACCGCGCTGGAGGCCCCGTATCGGCTGTCCGCGCGGGAGGGTCTTCTGCGCAGCGCCGCCGATCCGCGCGGCACCTTCCTGCTCGCCGGCGCCGTACTCCTGAGCGTGGTCCTCGCCTGGTCGATTCCCCTGCTGACGCCGCTGCTGCCCGGGCCGCTGGCGTTCGCCGCCACGGTCGTGGAGCTCCGATCCCCCGCGGGCTGACCCGCGGTAGCGCCCCGCCCCTCTGCACTCACGTACGACACCACGGGAGTTCTCGCATGACCTATCCGCACCTGGACGCCGCCGGCCACCCGCGCCCGCAACTCGTCCGTGACCCCAACTGGCGTGACCTGAGCGGTCCGTGGCAGTTCGCCCACGACGACGCGGACCGCGGCCGCTCCGGCCGCTGGATGGACCCGGACACCACCGAGCCGTTCACCGCCACCGTCACCGTGCCCTACCCGCCCGAGTCCGAGGCCTCGGGCATCGCGGACACCTCCTTCCACCCCGTGCTCTGGTACCGGCGCACGATCGAGGTCACCCGGCCGGCCTCGGGACGGCGCCTCCTGTTGCACTTCGGCGCGGTCGACCACCGAGCCGAGGTGTGGGTGAACGGACAGCTCGTAGGACGTCACGAAGGCGGCCACACGGGCTTCTCCTGCGATCTCACCGACGCCGTCCTCAAGGACGGGGAGCAGACCGTCGTCGTCCGGGCCGAGGACCAGCCGCTCGACGCCGCGCAGCCTCGCGGCAAGCAGGACTGGCGACGCGATCCGCACGTCATCTGGTACCACCGCACCTCAGGGATCTGGCAGCCGGTGTGGCTGGAGGACGTCCCGGACGCACACATCACGCAACTGCACTGGACCCCCGACGTCGCCCACGCCCGCGTCCGCTGCCGGATCCGGCTCAGCCAGTGGCCGCAACGTCCGACGGCCGTCACCGTGCGCCTCACCCGGGGCGATCGGGTGCTCGCCGAGCAGCGCACGCTGACCGACGGGCAGGAGACGGAGTTCGATGTCGCCGTAGCGGCCCTTCGGCACGCTCAGGACCTCGACGAACTGCTGTGGAGCCCCGACCGGCCGCATCTCGTGGACGCGACCGTGACGCTGAACGACGCGGCCGACGACACCCCCGTCGACCGCGTCTCGTCCTACCTGGGGCTGCGCGACATCGGCTGGGACGACGGCGTCTTCCTGCTCAACCACAAGCCGTACTTCCTGCGCTTCGCGCTCCAGCAGGGCTACTGGCCCGCATCCCATCTCGCGGCCCCGTCCGAAGCGTTGCGCCGCGACGCCGAACTGGCCAAGTCCATCGGCCTCAACGGGCTGCGCATCCACCAGAAGATCGAGGATCCCCGCTTCCTCTACTGGGCCGACCGGCTCGGTCTGATGCTCTGGGAGGAGATGCCGTCGGCGTACACGTTCGGTGCGCAGACCGTCGAGCGGGTGGTCGGCGAATGGACCGAGGCGATCGCCCGCGACCTCAGCCACCCGTCGATCGTCGCGTGGGTCCCGGTCAACGAGTCGTGGTCCGTCCCGAACCCGGCGCTCGTCCCCGCCCAGCGGCACTTCATGGACAGCCTCTACCACCTGACCAAAGCCCTCGACCCGTCGCGTCCTTCCGTGTCCAACGACGGTTGGGAGATCTCCGCCGCCGACATCTGGGGTGTGCACGACTACACGCAGGACGCTCAGGTGCTGCGCGAGCGGTACGGGCGCTCCTCGTTGCGGCAGGGCGAGATTGTCGAGCAGTGGCCGGGTGCCAAGCGGCTCGTCCTGGACGGCGTACGCCACCAGGGGCAGCCTGTCGTACTGAGTGAGTTCGGCGGGGCCACCTTCGAACCGGCCGAGGGCGCCGAGTGGTTCGGCTACGACACCGTGAGCACGAAGGAGGACTTCGCCGAGCGGCTGGCCGGGCTGGTGGGCGCCGCGGTGGACTCCGGGCTCGCCGGTTTCTGCTTCACCCAGTTCACCGACACGGAGCAGGAGATCAATGGCCTGTTCTCGGCGGACCGTCAACCGAAGCTCCCTGTACGGGAGTTGCGCGAGATCCTCACCCGGACCCGCAGCCTGGGCCGAGGCGCGCCGTAAGGCGCGTCACCGGTCGTCAGACGGTTCCCGCGGGGCCGGGCGGCAGGTGGACGGTCATGATGAGATGGCAGGTCTCCGTGCCGGAACCGCGGTAGGTGTGGGGGGCGTTGCCGTCGAAGGTGGCTGTCTGTCCGGCCTCGACAGGGTGCTCGGTGCCATCGACCTCGAGGATCATCTCTCCGGCGGTGACGCTGACGGTTTCGACGACTCCGGCCTGGTGGGGGTGGCTGGGATATGCCTCGCCGGGTGCCAGCTGCCAGCGCCAGACCTCGACCGGGGCGGGGCTCGAGGTCGTCAGCATGAGCCGGGCCTCACTGCCCCGCTCCCCCGTCCACAGCGGCATCACGGCACCGGCGGTCACGACACGAACGCGCCCTTCGGCCGGCCCCTCCATCAGGGCGGACACCGAGACGCCGAGGGTGTCGGCGAGCCGGACCAGCGTGGCGAAGTTCGGGTTGCCCTGAGCCTTCTCCAGTCCGACCAGGGCCCCCTTGCTGACCTTGGCGCGCCGGCCGAGTTCGTCCAGGGACAGGCCCGCTCGGGTACGGGCCGCCCTGACGTTGTGCGCGAGCGTGCGCAGGGCTTCCTCTGCCTCGGCCATCCGATCACCATCCTCCCCGGTGGACCACTGCAATGCACCGTCCGGTCGGTTGGTTGACACAGCGCGGTCGGTCCGTTGTACGGTCTGGTCGTTCCGCTGCAAGACTAAGGGATGTACCCGTGATCGCTCTGCTGCTGGCTCTGGGCAGCTCACTCGCCTACGGCTGCGCCGACTTCCTCGGCGGCCTCGGTGCCCGAAAGGCGCACGTGCTGCGCACCGTGATGGTCGCCGCCCCGGCCAGCCTCGCGGTCGAGCTGCTGCTGTGGCCCGTGCTCGGCGCGTCGTTCGGCCCGGGCGTCGTGGGCTGGGGTGCCGCCTCCGGCGTCGCCTCGGCGGTGGCGTTCGCGCTCCTCTACAAGACCCTGGCCATCGGCCCGATGAACGTGCTGTCCCCGGTCACCGCGCTGGTGTCCGCCGCGCTCCCGGTCGGCGTGGGTCTGATGCAGGGCGAGCGGCTGGGCACGGCCGGGCTGCTCGGCCTGCCGCTCGCCCTCATCGCCGTCGTGCTGGTCAGCGCCGGGCACGGCGCGGGCTCGGCACGTCCGTCACGCACCGCGCTGCTGCTGGCGTTCGGCGCGGGCGCCGCGATCGCCCTCCAGCTGGTCTTCCTGCACCAGGCGCCGGCGGACAGCGGCGTGGCCCCGCTCATCGTCGGCAGGGCGGTCTCGACAGCGGTCACCCTGACCGCGGCCGGAGTCATGCGCCACAGGCTCGGCCGCGAGAAGCCCGCCTACGCCATGTCGGCCGCGGCGGGTGTGCTGGACTCGGTGGCGAACCTGCTGTTCCTCATCGCCGTCCGCAGCGGAGACCTCACGGTCGTCGCCGTGATCACAGCTCTCTACCCGGTCGGCACGGTGCTGCTCGCCCGGAGTGTGCTCGCCGAACGCATCCACCGCGGCCAGCTCGTCGGCCTGGGCACCGCGGCCGTCGCCGTCAGCCTCCTGGCCCTCACCTGAACCGGCCCACCACCCCACAAGGAGAAGAGCGTGTTCATCCAACCCTGGGACGCAGCACTGGACGAGGGCGAATGGCAGACGTGGATCGCGGAAGGCCACGACTTCGGCCAGCTCGGCGTCAACGGCCTTCCCGGCCAGGCCCCCGTGGTCGTCCCCACCCACTTCACCGGCGACGACAACCAGCTTCTGATCCACTTCGCCCGCCCCAACCCGGTCTGGAAGGCGATCGAGCACGACCCGAACGTCACGTTCACCGTCATCGGGGACTACGCCTTCATCCCCGGCCCCTGGCGCGCCAAGCCGGACACGACACCCACTGACGGCGTCCCCACCAGCTACTACGCGGCCGTTCAGTTCACCTGCCACGCCCACATCGTCGACGCCCCCGAGGCCAAGGCCGAACTCCTGCGCCGCCAGCTCGCCCACTTCCAGCCGGACGGTGACCACGCCCCCGTACTGGTGGACCAGCCTCCGTACGGCCGCATGCTCCCCGGCATCCGCGGGCTGCGCCTGGACGTCATCGACGTGGTCGCCAAGTTCAAGTACGACGACCACAAGCCCGCCGAGCACCGCACCACGGTCGCGGACCGCCTCACCGCACGGGGCGAGGCCCTCGACGTACCCACGGCCCGCCAGCAGCTCCGACGCCTGGACCGCACGGGCGACTGGAAGGCCTGACAGGGCGGGCGCGTTCCCCCGGTCAGGGACTGGCCGGCATCGCCCGCGGTCCACTCCGTGACGCTGGACGCGCCACGCCCTCAACTGCGAACGGACCCACACGTCGCCGCCGGGCAGAGCGGTTGCGGCAGTGCTCGTCCGCCCTGGCACAGACCCACCACAACACCCATGACACGTACGGCGGTCAACGCCACGTGCCAGGGGGCGGCACGCGTCCCTGGCGTGCGGAGTTACGGTACGCACATCGTTACTCAGAGAGGTCAGGTAGCCATGTCGAAGACGGTGACCGCACAACTGCCGGAGATCCGCGATGAACTCGCCGCCTTCTACAAGGATCTGCACCGGAATCCCGAGCTCTCGCTCCAGGAGACACGCACCGCAGGTCTTCTGTCGAAGCGCCTGCGCGAGGCGGGCTTCGACGAGGTGGCCGAGGGAATCGGCGTCACCGGCGTGGTCGGGGTACTGCGCAACGGCGAGGGGCCGGTGGTCATGCTCCGCGCGGACTTCGACGCCCTGCCGGTGGAGGAGAAGACCGGACTTCCCTACGCCAGCCAGGCGCGAGGCGTGGACCACGAGGGCCGCGACGTACCGGTGATGCACGCCTGCGGTCACGACATGCACGCCGCCTGCCTGACCGGTGCCGCCATGTTGCTCGCGCGGTCGCGTGACCAGTGGCGCGGCACACTGCTGGTGGTGTTCCAGCCGGCCGAGGAACTCGCGGTCGGCGCACGCGGGATGGTCGACGACGGACTCTTCGAGCGGTTCCCCGAGCCCGAGATCGTGCTGGGCCAGCATGTGGGACCGTTGCCCGCCGGGGTCATCGGCTACGGCACGGGCCCGGTGATGGCCGCCGCGGACTCCCTCGACCTCACCCTGCACGGGCGCGGCGCCCACGGATCCCGGCCCGAGGCGTCCATCGACCCGGTGCTCATGGCGGCCAACGTGGTCACGCGGTTGCAGGGAATCGTCGCGCGGGAGGTGCCTCCGGCGGAGACCGCCGTGGTGACCGTGGGTCGCCTGCAGGCGGGCACGAAGGACAACATCATCCCCGACAAGGCCGAGTTGGGGATCAACGTCCGCACCTTCACCCCGGCGATCCGCGACAAGGTCCGTGACGCCATCGAGCGCATCGCCACAGCGGAGTCGCAGGCGAGTGGCGCCGCGGAGCCGCCGGAGTTCGCCTGGACCGGTGCCGCGCCGGCGCTGGTGAGCGATCCGGAGGCGACACAGGCCACGGTCGCCGCGTTCGCGGAGCACTTCGGGCAGCAGCGGATCATGACGATGCCTCAGGTGAACGCGAGCGAGGACGTGGGTGTGTTCGGTGAGGTGCTCGGCGTGCCGACCGTCTTCTGGTTCTGGGGCGGCCTGGACACCGAAACGGTTCTCGGCGCGCTCCAGGAAGACCGGCTGGACGAGCTGCCGAGCAACCACTCGCCCCACTTCGCCCCCGTCGTCGAGCCCACCCTGAGCACAGGTGTGGAAGCACTCGTCGTCGCCGCACTCACCTGGCTCGCGGACGCGTGAACCCGGTGGTCCCGCCGGCGTTCACCGATCGCCGGCGGGCCCGTCGCCACCGAGTGTCTCCAGCAACACGTCGACGACCTCGTCGACCTCCGCGTCGGCCAGGTCCTCGAACGCCCCGGAATGGCGGGCGAGCAACACCCCGGCGACCGCCGCCACGAGCACGTCGGCCCGCAGCCCCGGCCGGTCCCTGCCCTCCCGGGCGAAACGTGCGCGCAGCGGATCCACGAGCCGGGACCGCAGCGCCGCACGGGTGGCGTCCTGCGCGGCCCCGTCACTCAACGGCTGGACGGCGACCCTCAGCAAAGGGACAGGACCTCGCCGCTCCGCACGTGCGGCGACCTCCCGCAGGCGGGGCTCGGTGAGCAGGTCGTCCGGCGCGACGTCTCCGTGTTCGGCGCGCAGCACCTCCACGTACAGCAGGGGCTTGCTGCCGAAATAGCGTGCGATCAGGGCCGGGTCCACCCCGGCCCGCTCACCGATCTCGCGAACGGTGGTGCGGTCGTAGCCCCGCTCGGAGAAGAGTTCGGTCGCCGCCCGCAGCAGCGCCTCGCGGGTGCGGGCGGAGTTCCGGCGCGGGCCGGCGTCCGCGCCGCTCACGGGCGGCTCGGCTCGGGGCGCGCCCGCTCACCCGTGGCGACCGGGGCGATGTGGCCCGCCGCGACCACGGACGGTCGCAGCCGGGTGCCCGTGCGAGTGAGTACGACGGCGAGGATGCCGGTGATCACGAAGGCGGCGCAGCCGGCGAGGCCCGCGGTGCGGTATCCGTCGTCGGCCGGCAGCGCCGCGCCGGGGCCGGTGGCGGCCTGGAGGATGACCGCGCTCAGCGCGCTTCCGGTCGAGTACCCGATGTACTTCATGACCTGATTGAAACTCATCGCGCTGCCCGTCTCCTGTGCGGGCACGCCGCCGACGATCAGGCCGGGGGTGACCGCGAAGGTGACGCCCACACCGAGTCCGGCGAGCGCCATCATCGTGCCGATTCCCCACAGGCTGGAGCGGGCGAGCAGGAAGCAGACCAGGCCCGCGAGGGAGAGGAGACAGCCCAGCGGCAGCATGCGGGCGGGTGTCGCCGCCGCGCCGAGCATCCGCACCAGGCGGCCGGTGACGAGGCTGGCCGCGGAGAACGGCACGAGCAGCAGACCGGTGACGACGATGGACGAGCCGAAGCCGTATCCGGCGGACTCGGGCGTCTGGACGTAGCGGGTGACCAGGGCGATCAGCAGGTAGGTGCCCACGCCGCCGACCATCGTGGTCAGGTTGGCGACGAGAACGCCGCGATCCTTGATGAGCCGTACCCGCACCAGCGGATGCGTGGAGTGCATCGAGTGCAGGACCCACCCGGCGAGCAGGACTACGGCCGCGACGGCGAGCGCGAGCAGCGGGGCGGATCCCCAGCCCCACCGCTCCCCCTCGGCAAGGGTCACCAGCAGGGCCGCCATGCCACCGGCGAGCAGCAGTGCGCCGGGGAAGTCCATCGGGACCGTGGGGCGCTTCGGCGCGGCGGGCACGACGATCACGGTGGCGGTGAGCGCGGCGGCCGCCGTGGCGGCCGCGAACCAGAATCCGGCGTACATGCCGAGGTACTGGGCGAACAGGCCGGTGATCGGATAGCCGAGGCCGATGCCCGCGGCGGTGGTCAGGGAAAGGGTCGCCACCGCCGACCGTGCCCGCTCCGGAGGCAGCGCGTCGCGGGCGGTGGCGATGGCGAGCGGGACGAGGCCCATGCCGACGCCCTGCAGCGCCCGGCCCACGAGGAGGCAGGTGAGCCCGAGGGGCAGGGCCGCCAGGAGACTGCCGGCGAGGACCACGGCGAGGCCGGTGAGGATCACGTTCTTGCGGTGCGGGCCGTCGCCGAGGCGCCCCATGACCGGTGTGGCGATGGCTCCCACCAGCATCGTCACCGTCAGCGCCCACTGCGCGGTGGAGACGGCGACGTGGTCCTCGGCCGCGATGGTCGGGATGAGCGGTGCCCCGAGGCTGCTGACCACGGCGACGAGCATGCCGAGCGAGACGAGGACGGGCACGAGAGCCCGTGGGTGGCGAAGTGCGGATGCCGATACGGCAGAGGTACGCGCGGACGCCGGCATGGAGGGCTGCAAGGGAAATATACCGTTCTTGTCATCAGGCGATGTCATTGAATGATGACATAGTTCGGCGCTCGCTCCGGCCGCCCCCACCTCGGAGAGGCGGCCGCACGTCGCGTCAGTTCACGACGCGCAATGACCCCAACAGCATCGGCAGCGAGGCGTGCAGCTCCCGTTGCCAGTACGGCCAGCTGTGGGTCCCCGGCCCGTAGAAGTCGGTCGTCACATGCCGGGCACCCGCCCTTTCGAGTGCGCCCGCCAAGGCGTGGTTCTGCCGGTTGAAGTCCGCTTCGAGGGCGTTCGTGGCACCTGGCGGGTCCAGAGGGCCAGCGGTGCCGTCGCCGCACGACAGGTACACAGGGATCGGCTTGAGTCGTTTGGCCAGGTAGTACGGGTCGTGGGCCGCCCACACGTCCCGCTGCGCCACGGGGTCGCCCCAGACCCGGCGCGGATCGTCGCCCTGCCCCGCGAAGAACCCCATGATGCGGCTCACCGACTCGTCGTTCAGCAACGGGTGCACGGATCCGGAGTATGCCGCCGCCGCCTTGAACATGCCGGGGTGCCGGGCCGCGTACATCAGAGCGCCCTGCCCTCCCATGGACAGTCCGGCGACCACGCGACGCGGGCCCGCTCCCCAGTCGCGTTCGAGGAGTCGGCGCAGCTCCTTGGTGTGAAACGTCTCCCAGGCGGGGTCACCACCGTTCCCGTTGTTCCACCAGTCGCTGTACCAGCCGTTCCAGCCGGCCTCCGGCATCACCACGAGGACGTCGCGCAGGCTGTCGATGCGTGCGACGTCCGTCCGGCTCGTCCACGACGTGTAGTCGCCGCAGCAGCCGTGCAGCAGCCACAGGGTCGGCCAGTGCCGGCCGCGGTCGTTCGGGTTCCAGCCGTCGGGCGTGAGCAGTCGGACCTTGACGGTCCGGCCGCCGAGAGCCGGGGAGCGTACGGACAGATCCACCTGACGGTCGGCGACCTGGGTGACGGCGACGACCTCGGCACCGCGGGCGTCGGCGGCCACGGACGGCGGGTTCGGTGTCAGGGTGAGCAGCAGCACGGCCAGGACGAGCAGGAGGCATCTGGCGCGGCGGATCGTGGCGGCGGTCATGGCTGCTCCTGTCGGTGGGGTCATTTTCGGCCGGGGAGGACCAACAGGGCGTCTCCGACCGGCCGTTCGCCGGTCGCGTCGGACGGGGCGTTGATCACGCCCCCGCCCGCGACCATGGTGGTGGACCCGCCGCCGTCGAGGTTGATCGCGTCGCGCAGGCCCAGCGCCTTCGCGACCGCGGCGCTCTCCGGGATGCTGAGTCCGAGCGCGCCGGTGCTGCGTCCGTCGGCCGTGACGAGGACGGTTCGTCCCGCGGCGTCGACTCCGGCCAGCGTGCGCGGATTGCGCTTGTGCACCCAGCCGTAGTAGAAGCTGGGGTTGCCGGGCTGGACCATGCCGTCGGTGGCCACGGTGACGCGTGTACGGCCGTCCCGGACCAGTTCGGGGCCGCCGTTGAGCATGCTGGTGCTCGGGGACGGGGAGACCGCGCGGCCGTGCGAGTCCTTCAACGCGGCCCGCATCCGCAACTGGCGGCCGGTCTGGGCCAGTTCGGTCAGCTGGGGGACGTAGCGTCCGGTCGCCTGCACGGAGCTGCCGCCTTCCGGCAGCGATCCGCCACGCGGCGAGCGCACCTCGAGTACCTTCCCGTGGCGGTCGAGTACGGCCTCGACTCCATCGCCGCTCGGAGTCCGCCGGCCGAACTCGGATGTGAAAGCGACGAGTTCGTCGTCGTCCGTGCAGGTCGCGTCGTGCAGGGGCAGCGAGGTGGGCGTGTCGTCGGCGGTGCCGCCGCAGTTCCTGATCAGGCCGGGGACACGGTTGATCCCGTCCAGCGGGAGCGAGGCGCCCGGGCCGGACAGCTTGCCCTGCCAGGTGAGCCGGACGATGCCGGTCCGGCTACCGGAATCGTGGATCACGAGGGAGGGCCGCCCGCTCACGGGTTCGCTCAGCAGGCGGCCGTCGTACACGCCGACGCCGGCCGGATCCCCGGGGGCGCCGGCCTTCGGGTCGAGGACGAAGAACCCGGCGTTGACCCCGGCGGTCGCCCCGGCCGCGGCCACGAGTTGGCTGGTCGTCTCCCTGTTCTCGAGATCCGGCCCGTACGAGGCTCTCAGCGCGCCGTGGAAGCGGTGCGGGTCGATGGTGAGAACGTCGATCCGCCACGGGCCCCGATCCGTGGGCTCCCCGTCCCACCCCCGGTACACGGCGGCTCCGGTGTATCCGGCCGTCCGCAGCCGGGTGCGCTCGGCCGTGGCCGCGGACTGTGAGCCGAACTCACCGACGCGGACGCGCCATCCGAGCGTGCCGCCCGCGAAGTCCGCCGTCGCCTGTGTGGTGACCGCCTCGGCCCGCGCCTCGAAGCCGTGTTCGCGCAGGTGGGCGACCAGGTCGTCGGCGCTCGCGTGGTCGTTGAGCGCCGACGGTGGCGCGTCGGGGTCCGGTGAGCCGGCGCCGCCGGGGATGGAGACCTCGACTGTCCAGGCAAGCGCCGGGGCATCGGCGCCGCGCACGATTCGGGTGAGCGTGACGCCGGGCTGGAGCTGCTGCGTCGTCCGCGTCTCGGTCAGGTCGGCGGGGCCGAGAGGCAGTGCGCCGACCGGATTCGAAGGCGGCGCCGAGGAGGCCGGAACCGCCAGGCCTCCCACGACGGCAAGGACGGACAACACGGCACCCACGCCGAACAGTCTGCTGTTCACGTGCCCCCCACAGGACGAAGAACGGCTCTCCCGCAACGGTGCTTGTGGTCGAGACCACTCGTCAAGACATGTGCACGTCATCCCTGCACGCGACCCGGCCGGCGACCGTGCGCCCGGTCGATGACGGCCTCCCGCGCACGACCCGCGCCACTCAAGATCGAAAATGTGAAGGCTTCCGGAGTGGCTGGTGACAGCCCTGGACTTTCGTGTTCACGCTGATGCAGGGTGTGCCCACCGCAGTCGGAGCTCCGTCCGGGCCCGCCCCCGGTGGCCCGTGGCCACGGCTGCGCGGGCACCCGTCGGCGCCCGTCCCATTCCAGGTCAACTTCCCCTTGCCCAGGGAAAGTTGCATCTCTCCATGCCCAAGGGAAGTCCAGTGAGCACTCACGGAAGACTCGTCCGCCGCTCCACCCCGCTCGTGCTCGCCGCCGCGCTCACCCTGTCGGCCACCGCCTGCAGCAAGGAACAGGCCACCACGACGGCCGGCGGCGTGAAGCTGGTCAAATCCGGCCAGTTGACGACGTGTACGCATCTCCCGTACGCCCCGTTCCAGTCGGGGAAGGGCAAGAAGGTCGTCGGCTTCGACGTCGACCTGATCGATCTGGTCGCCCACGACCTCGGTCTCAAGCAGCAGATCGTGGACAAGTCCTTCGAGACGATCAAAACGGGTGCGGACCTCAACGCGGGTGTCTGTGACGTGGCTGCCGCGGGCATGACGATCACTCCCGAGCGGAAGCAGCACCTCGCCTTCTCGGTCCCCTACTTCGACGCCAACCAGGCCCTGCTGGCCCGAAAGGGCGTCAAGGCGAAGTCGCTGGACGACATCAAGAGCGGCAAGACCAGGCTGGGCTCGCAGTCGGCCACCACCGGCGAGGACACCGCGCACGCCGCCGGCATCGACTCCAAGTCGTTCGAGAGCTCGGACGCCGAGCTGAACGGACTGCGCACCGGCCAGGTGGACGTCGTCATCCAGGACTACCCGGTGGTCCAGGAGTGGCTCAAGGACCCTGCCAACGCGGCCAAGTTCACCGTCACCGGCACGGTCCGGACGGGCGAGAAGTACGGTTTCGCCGTGCGCAAGGGGGGCAACCCCAAGCTCCTCGCCGCCATCGACAAGGCCATCAAGAAGGCCAAGCAGGACGGCACGTACAAGAAGCTGTACGAGAAGTGGATCGGCCCGATGCCTGCGGAGGCCGTGTCCCAGTGACCTCCTCACACACGCCCGTCGCCGCGCAGGCCCCGACCCAGGCGGCCCCGCGCCCCCGCTTCTCCCCGCGGCGGCGGCGCAGCATGCTCCGCGGTGCGCAGTACGTCGTTCTGGCCGGTGCGGTGATCGCCGTCGCCGTACTGGCCGACTGGCACCAGTTGCAGCAGCAGTTCCTCGAACTCTCCGTGGCCAAGCGGATGTTCCCGGACCTGCTGACGGTGGCGCTGACCAACACGGTGGCGTACACCCTCTCGGGATTCGGCGTGGGCCTCGTGCTCGGGCTGATCGTCGCCCTCATGCGGCTCTCCTCGGTGGCCCCCTATCGGTGGCTCGCGTCTCTCTACATCGAGGTGTTCCGCGGACTGCCCGCCCTGCTGATCTTCATCTTCATCGGGGTCGGCGTTCCCCTGGCGTTCCCCGGCCTCGCCATCCCCGGTGGCGCGTACGGACAGGTCGCCGTGGCCCTGGGGCTCGTCGCCGCCGCGTACATGGCGGAGACCATCAGGGCCGGCATCCAGGCCGTGCCCCGCGGTCAGATGGAGGCCGCGCGGACACTGGGCATGTCCCACGCGAGGGCCATGTGGTCGATCGTCATCCCTCAGGCCTTCCGGATCATCGTGCCGCCCCTTACCAACGAACTGGTCCTTCTCTTCAAGGACTCCTCACTGGTGCTGTTCCTCGGCGTCTCGCTGCAAACGCGTGAACTCACCAAGTTCGGAAGGGACCTGGCCAGCGAGACCGCCAACACCACTCCCATCTTCGTGGCCGGTCTCTGCTACCTCCTGATCACCGTCCCGCTGGGCTACGTGGTGCGCCGCCTGGAGGCGGGCCATGCGAAGGCACGGTGAACGATGAGCGACCCCAGCGAGCCCTCCGGCAACATGAGAGAACACGAGGGGACGGGCATGACGAATGCCACCACCACGACCGACACGCCCACGCCGGCCCGGGCGATAGAGATCCGCGCGCTGCACAAGTCCTTCGGTGACCTTCAGGTCCTGCGCGGCATCGACTTCACCGTCGACACGGGCGAAGTGGTGTGCGTCATCGGTCCTTCCGGGTCGGGCAAGTCGACGTTGCTGCGCTGCACCAACCTCCTGGAACAGCCCACCCAGGGCCACGTCCTCATCGCCGGAACCGACATCACCGACCCGGACGTGGACATCGACCGGCTGCGTCGCCGCATCGGCATGGTCTTCCAGCAGTTCAACCTCTTCGCGCACTTGAGCGTGCTGGACAACCTGACGATCGCCCAGCGCCGGGTGCTGGGCCGCGACAAGGCCGAGGCGGCCCAGGTGGCCCGACAGAACCTGGCCCGCGTCGGACTCGCGGACAAGGAGGACAGCTACCCCGCGCAGTTGTCGGGCGGCCAGCAGCAACGGGTGGCCATCGCGCGCGCCCTCTCGATGGGCCCCGAGCTGATGCTGTTCGACGAACCCACGAGCGCGCTCGACCCCGAACTGGTCGGAGACGTCCTCGGCGTCATGCGCGGCCTCGCGGACGACGGGATGACGATGATGGTCGTGACCCACGAGATGGGCTTCGCCCGCGAAGTCGCCGACCGCGTCGTCTTCATGGACGACGGCGTCATCGTCGAACAGGGCGGCCCCGACGAAGTCCTCGGCAACCCCCAACACCCACGCACCCGCGAGTTCCTGGCCCGTGTCCTGCGCCCGGCGGACACCGTCACGAAGTCCTGACGGGACCCGGCACTTCCCACCCACGGACCGCCTTCCCGGTCCGCGTCGGCCGGGAAGGGGGTCCGTGGCGATCGCGGTCGGGCGGCGTCCGGTCTGGCTCCCTACCTCCGGGCCACGCGATCCGGCCCCGAAACCGGACAGCCGCGAGCCCGCGCAGGTGCGGACCCGACGACGGCGCCGCAGTGTCCGGTACCGAGCTGCCGGAGTGCGAATCCGATTGCGCCTGCCCAGCCTGTTGCGCATCCTGCTGGGATGCGCTTCTCCGTCAACATCCCGAATTTCGGCGACTTCGCCGACCCGCGCAACGTCGCCACCGCAGCGGCCGCCGCCGAACAGGCGGGCTGGGACGGGCTCTTCGTGTGGGATCACGTTCTGCACCGACAGCATCAGGGACGTCCCTTCGGAGACCCCTGGATGCTGCTGACCGCCGCCGCGCTGGCGACCTCACGGATCCGATTGGGCACCCTCCTGACGCCGGTCCCCCGCTACCGGCCGCAGCAACTCGCCCGCCAGGTAGCCACCTTGGACCGGCTGAGCGGCGGCCGGGCGATCTTTGCCGCGGGGCTGGGCGGTCCGGTCGAGGACGAGTACCGCAGCTTCGGCGACGCCGCCGAGCCGCGCGTCCTCGCCGAGCGACTGGACGAGGGCCTGGAGCTGTTGGGGCGCATGTGGTCCGGCGAACCGGTGAACCACCACGGCCGGCACTACGAGGTCCGGGACGTGGCGCTGCTGCCCGCCACCGTGCAGCAGCCCCGCCCCCCGGTGTGGATCGGAGGGTTCTGGCCGCACCGTGCACCCATGCGGCGGGCGGCGCGGTGGGACGGCGCGGTGCCGCTGTTCGAGACCGCCCGGCATGGGCATGTGCCGGACGTGGGGGAGGTACGGGAACTCATCGCCTACGTGCGCGGTCAGCGTACGAACGGCGACGTCCGCCCCTTCGAGTTCGTACTCGGCGGAGCCACGCCCCCGGGCTCGGCCAGAGCCAAGGACGTGATCGGCCCCCTGCACGACGCCGGCGCCACTTGGTGGGACGAACGACAGGTCCAGACGGGTCCGGACCTGGATCGCCTGACCCCGGTTCTCCGTCGTATCGAGGCCGGGCCGCCGGTGCTCTAGAGAAGCGCGGTCCACGCCTGATCCGGCGTCCTCGCTCTCCAGTCGGTCCACCGATGCCGGTCCTGCCGGCGATACTCCGCCCCCGTCGCCAGATTTCAGACTGCGTAGGAGAACACCAGCACCGCGACCGAAAGCCCCAGCATGCCGGCCGGCCGCATACCGCACCCCCCTCGATCGCCAGCGGGATCCCGCCCATTGACGGTCCGCGCGACAGACCGAAGAATGAGCGCCACCCCCACCTGACAACGTTGTCTTGTGAAAGGTCCCGCACATGCCGCACCATCCCAAGCAGGTCGACCGCCGGAGATTCCTGCAACTCCTCGGCCTGTCGGGCGCCCTGGCCGCCCTGCCCTCTGTCGTCGGCGTGAACTCCGCTCAGGCACTGGGCAGTTCCGCCCGACTTGCCGGCTCCGCCTCTCCCCCGGACGAGACAGCCGCCACCTACCACCGCGTTCTGCTCCAGCACACCCACTGGTCCGAGACACAGTGGGACGAGGCACGGGGCTACTACACGGACAAGGACTTCGGTTTCGCCGTCGTCCTCGGCCACGCGGTGCTGCTCACCCACGGCACGTACGACAGTGAGCCCGCCGGCATCGACCGGGACACCCTCAAGGCCCGCACACTCGCCACCATCCGGCACTTCGCGGCGTCCAACCGACTCACGGGCGGGACCCAGTGGGGCCGCAAGCTGTTCTTCGACACCACGTTCCAGTCGTACTTCGTCCTTGCCGCGCGGTTGCTCTGGGACGACCTCGACAGCGCGACGCGCACGAACGTCGACACCATCGTTCGTGAACAAGCCGCTTACACCACGAAGCTGGGTACCGGTGACGACCCGGACTCGGGTGACTGGACGCCGAACGGACTGCAGGGCGGCTACGTGGGCGACACGAAGCTGGAGGAGATGGGCCTGTACGCGCAGACCCTCGCACCCGCCCTCGCGTGGGCGCCCGACGATGCGCGCCGCCCCGACTGGGAGTCCGCCTACGGCACGTGGTCACGCAACGAGGCGGGGCTTCCGCCTGCCGACCTGGCGAATCCGGCGCTCGTCGACGGCGTCGCCGTCTCCCGCAACACGGCCCGGAATCTGTACGACACGTTCATCGTCGAGAACCACGGCTCCTTCGGCCCGCACTACCAGGAGGAGTTGTGGCGTACCTCGGGGCGCAACGCGGCGCACTTCCTGGCCGCCGGGCAGCCGTTGCCGCAGGTGCTGACCGCGCAGCCCAACGCGCTGCCGCTGTGGCGCACGTTGCTGGGGGTGATGAGTGACGCCGGTGAGCCGTTGATGCCGATGGTTAACGACCGCGAGCATCTGTACGGCAGGGACGTGATCCCCCTCGCGTTCCTGGCCCAGGTGGCCGGTGACCGGGCGGCGGCACGGGCTGAACAGGCGCTGGCCGAGCGGCTGGAGGCGTACCAGAAGTACCCGCCCGAGTACCGTCTGGCGAAGTTCTCCGGTGAGCCGAAATATGAGCCGGAGGCGCGGGCCGAGGTGGCCATCAGTTATCTGCTGCACGTGTGGGCGGCTGCGAACGGGCACCGGGTCCGCCCGCTGTCCGAGGACGAGCTCTTCGCCCAGGCGTCGGGAGTCGCGGACTTCGGCACGGGACCCGGCCTTGTCTCGCACCAGACGCGGGCCGCGTGGGCGGGTGCGGTCAGCAAGTCTGGATTCGTGAAGTTCGCCTGGCAACCGCGCCACGACGACTGGCTGTTCAGGCTCAGTGGCGGTACGCCGATGTTCCTGCCTGCGACGACGGGCAAGGTCGGGCAGCGCACGGTCCGGGTGTACACGTCGCTGCGCGACGGCTTCGACGGCAGCGCCACCGTGTTGCGTCTGGACACCGGTTACGCGGGCTTCACGACGCTACCGACGGGCGGGGTCGTCTATGCGACCTCCGGAACGGCCGCCGGGGAAGGGCATCTTGAGGTGCACAACCTCACCATGCCAGGGATGGCCGGCCTCGACGGCGCACGTACCTACCGCTTCGACGAGGGAGAGGTCTCCGTGCGTGCGCAGGATGCAGGTACGCCGGCCACGGCGGCGGCGCGCGTCGACGAGGTGGGCTTCTCACGCACCGCTGTGCGGCACATCCGGATGCTCGGGGTACGGCCCGACCCGACCTACGGATACTCGCTGTACGCGTTCGAGGTGCGCGACGGGGCGAACGGCTCCGACCTCGCGCGCGGCGGAACGGCGGCCACGTCCTCGTACGATCCGGGCAAGGGCCCCGAGCTGGCCTTCGACGGCGACCTGGCGACGCGATGGGCGGTCGCGAAGGCCGAACGCCCACGCGCCGACAGCTGGTTGGCCGTGGACCTGGGCGCCGCGCACGAGGTCGACCGCGTCACGCTGCGCTGGGAAGCGGCAGCAGGGCGCGCCTACCTCGTCCAGGGTTCGACCGACGGCGAGCACTGGGAGGACCTGGCGGCCTGGCCGGTCCCCGAGGTGAGCAGCCGTGGCGGCTGGCTCGACGTCGACGGCCGGGCCGGCCTTGTCGTGCGCGGCTCGGACCACCCGATCGCGGTGTACGGCGACACGATCCTCGCGGCCGACGGCCCCGCGGCGCCCGTGGTGGTCGAGGGGTATCCAGATGTGTCGGCCGAGACGCTGCGCGCGCTCGCACGGAAGGCCTCGGCCACGGCCGGGAACAAGGCGGTCCGGGCGGCGTTCACGCAGGAGCACCTGAGCCTGTTCAACCTGTCGAGCGAAGCCGTCTCCACGACGGTGGACGTGCCGCAGTCCGGTGCGGGTCGCGTGGTGTTCCAGGGCGACCAGACGCTGACCGACAGCGGGACGTCCTACCGTGCGGAACTCCTGTCGGCCGAGGCCCTGTTGCTGGCGCCCCGGCTCACGGTCACTCCCGCACCGGGCGCGGGCCGACTGCCCACCGGGCTGCGCGTGCAGGTCACGGACGGGGCCACCGTGCGGCTGTCCGGAGCCGCCTGCCGCGTCCGGGTCGAGGGACAGCATCGCAGCGAGGTCGCTGTCGTGTCGCGTGGCCGTGAGACGACCGTCCGTCTGCACGGCGCGACCGCGTTCCCCCTCGACGACCTCGCGCTCGGCCGCACCGTGTTCCCCACCGGTCCGCTGCCCGCCGGCATGTCGGACCCGGCCGCCGCGGTGGACGGCGATCCGGCG